>PWJM01000172.1 GCA_003560915.1 Syntrophomonadaceae bacterium | reverse complement strand
CCTGTAGACTTGTTTGTTACCACCAGAGCCCGTAGTGATTTTCCTCTCTTTAATGAATTAATGACTATGGTGGAGGAAAAGAATATTCCTCTTGTGTATATGGAGGCAGAGGAAAGGATTAGCAGTCCAGAATTTACTTTAGAATTTTTTTGTCCTCCCCAAAATCTCTTCATGGGAACTCCTGCGGATTTGAACAATAATTCACTGGTGTTTCGAATGACTGCAGGGTCCGGAGAAGCGGCTTTCCTTTTTACAGGGGACGCAGAACAGGCAGCAGAAGAGTTTATGCTCAGGTCAGGCTTTCCCCTGCAGAGTCACGTGCTTAAAGTGGGACATCATGGAGGAAGGTCTTCCACCGGGGAAGGGTTCCTTGAAGCGGTAAATCCTGAAATAGCAGTAATTCCTGTGGGACGAAATTCTTTTGGACATCCCTCGGAACAGGTCCTGGAAAGGCTGGAGGATCAAGGGGTTGTTATATATAGAAATGATTGGCATGGTGCCGTTACTGTCAAAGTAAAGGGCGATGGGATTTGGGTTACGCCATTTATACATAGGGTTAATTAGGGAACATAAAAGAACTATAATAATTTAAAAAGTAATAGTAAGGCCTTCAATAATTCGGTAAGCTGTCCCCCGAATTACCCCCGGTAAGCTGTCCCCCGAATTACCCCCCGAATTACATATTTAAAATTAAAAAAATTAGAAAAATTCGCAGGGGTCATTTTTAATTTCTAAGAGTGTGTTTATATGAAATAACTTCAGGAGGATTTGGTTATAATAAAAAGGCCGAAGAAAACGAACGATGCAGTAAAAAAAAAGTAAATATGAGGTGATATAGTGAGAATAATGATGTTCTCCTGGGAATATCCTCCTAAATCCGTAGGAGGGCTGGCCCAGCATGTTTACGACTTGACTTCAGCCCTGGTAGAGTCCGGGCAGGAAGTAGATTTAATAACTGTAGGAGACAACGGATTGCCCTCGGTGGAAAAGGTAAACGGAATTAATGTTCACCGGGTAACTCCCTACGATTTAACACCGCCCCATTTTATCCCCTGGATTATTCAGCTCAACATTTCCATGCTTGAAGTAGCCGTTTCCTTATTTAACAAAGAACAGTATGATTTGGTCCATGCCCATGACTGGTTGGTTGCATACGCTGGAAGAGCGCTGAAACATATTTATAAGGTACCCCTGGTTGCTACTATTCATGCCACGGAGTACGGTAGGAACAATGGTCTTCATAATGATGACCAGAGATTTATCAGCGATGTTGAATGGTGGCTTTCTTTTGAAGCCTGGAGAGTGATATGCTGCAGCAGTTACATGGAAGACGAGTTGAAAAAAGTATTTGGCCTGCCTAAGGATAAACTTTCCGTAATTTATAATGGGGTGGATATAGAGAATTATCAACCCCAGGGTTCTACAGATGCATTAAAAACTTTTAGAAATCAGTATGCAGCTCCTGAAGAAAAAATCGTATTTTTTGTGGGTAGACTGGTTAAGGAAAAAGGCGTTCAGGTCCTGTTGGAGTCAGCGCCTCAAATCTTAAAATATCACCCCAAAACTAAATTTATTATCGCCGGAAAGGGCCCTATGATGAGTGAACTGAGGGACAAAGCGATGGATTTGGGAGTTGCGGAACGGGTAATATTTACCGGATATGTTGATGACGATACCCGCAATTTATTGTATGCCGCCTCGGACGTTGCGGTTTTCCCCAGTCTGTACGAACCCTTTGGAATTGTTGCGTTAGAGGGTATGGCCACCCGGACACCGGTAGTAGTTTCAGATACAGGGGGGCTTTCTGAAATTATTGAGCACAATGTGGATGGCTTGAAGGCTTTTATGGGAAACCCCATTTCTCTTGCAGATAATATTTTGAAGGTTCTAATGGATGATAAAACTGCCCGCCGGCTCAGCCGTACCGCTTATCATAAAGTTACGGATTATTACAGCTGGCATAGAATCGCCCGTAAAACTATAAAGGTATATGAGGAAGTTTTGGAGTATTACCGTCAGAGCCCCTGGAGCGAAGAAGCCCAGGAGTTATACAAGACCATGCTGGATTCCCTGAATCATCAACAGGGTAGACAGCCAGAATATGCTGTACAGGGGAATCGTTCCGGGTTGAACTACAGGAAACACTAGTTTAAAAAAATACTTTAAAATGATATGAATAATACCCCGGAGAGAAAAGATGCCGGGGATTTTTTCTCTTTTTCTCATCTGGCACATTTTTCAAAGATTTATAGTGAGTAATTAAGGAAATAATAGTGAGTAAAACAACGGATAAGAAGGAGATGATTCTTTGAAAGCTGTAATTATGGCCGGAGGAGAAGGCGCCAGGCTGAGGCCTTTAACCTGTGACCGGCCAAAGCCCATGGTTTCCATCATGAACAAACCTATGATGGAACACATTATAGTTCTCTTAAAAAAACATAATTTCGAAGATGTTGCTGTAACCCTTCAGTATATGCCGGAAGCCATCAAAGACTTTTTTTTAGATGGAATCAGCTGGGGTGTTAATTTAAATTATTTTGTGGAAGAAACTCCCCTGGGTACTGCAGGAAGTGTAAAGAATGCTTCAAGCTTTTTAGACCAAACCTTTTTGGTGATCAGTGGTGATGCTTTAACGGATATCGACCTGACGGAGGCGGTAAAGTTTCACCGGGAAAAAGGTTCCATGGCAACCCTGGTACTCACCTCCGTAGAGACACCCCTGGAGTATGGCGTGGTCATTACGGAAGAAGACGGCCGTATTTCACAGTTTTTAGAAAAGCCCAGTTGGGGAGAAGTATTTAGTGATACTGTAAATACCGGAATCTATATTCTGGAGCCAGAAGTATTGGATTACTTTGAACCGGGAGTAAAATTTGATTTCAGTAAAGACCTTTTCCCTAAACTTCTGGAAAATAAGGATCCTCTATATGGCTATGTGGCTCCCGGTTACTGGTGTGATGTAGGTAATCTACAGCAGTATCTTCAAGCTCACTTCGATGTGCTTCAGGGTAAGGTAGACCTGGAGATTGAGGGAACTGAACTAAAAAGCGGCGTGTGGGTAAGTGCTGGAGCGAAAGTGTCCCCGGAAGCTGATTTGGTACCTCCCGTAGTAATCGGCGAAAATTGCAGGATTAATCCTGGAGCTGAAGTAAAGGAATATTCTGTCATAGGTCCGGGTACCATCATTGAAAAGGGAACATCGGTGAAGCGAAGCGTCTGCTGGCAGAACAGCTACCTGGGAAAAAATTCTGCACTTCGAGGAGCGGTAATATGCAACCAGGTTAAGCTGAAAGAAAGAGTGCATGTCTTAGAGGGTGCAGTTATCGGAGAAGGAAGTATATTGGAAAATGACAGCCAGATCAAACCGGGAGTAAAAGTTTGGCCCGACAAAAATGTAGAAAGCGGTATGACTTTACAGAATAGTTTGATCTGGGGACGGGGTGTTTCCAAGAATCTTTTTGGAAGCGAAGGTATTCGGGGGCAGGTTAATATGGAAATTACCCCGGAACTGACAGCGGTTATTGGAAATATTTTCGGGGTCTTGTCAGGCGAGGGGGCTCTTATAACTCTAAGCTCCGACGATTGGAAGGCCTCTCGGGCGTTAAAGCATGCTGCTGCTTCAGGACTGATGTCCTCAGGGGCAGAAGTTTTAGACCTGGGAGACCTTTTAACACCTGCGGCCCGTTTAGCAGTTAAAGATCAAAAGGCAAAGGGAGGCATTCATATCTTTCGTTCTCCTAAGCGGCAGGAGGAAGTGTCGTTCTGTCTTTTTGATGACCTGGGGCTGAATATTCCTAAGGGTTTGGAAAAGAAGATTGAGCAGGCTTATCACAGTCAGGATTATAAGAGAATACCAGGAAATGATATCGGGCAAAGAATGGATATTGCAGATTTTGATGTAAAGTACCGTAAAAACGTGTTAGAGAATGTAGATCAGGAGGCTATTAAGAGAAATGCCTTAAAGGTTCTGTTGGTTCATCCTGAACCTTTGATATATTCTTTTGTATCATCTCTTTTACATGAACTTGGTGTGGAAGCTACCGTTTACCAGCCTGTTAATAAAGGAGATGAAGCTTATGACTTGTCTCGTTTACGAGAAGACAGAGTGATTTTAATGGAGCTTATGGAAAAAAGCAGATTAGACATGGCGGTATTCATATACCGTTCCGGAGAGAATATTAGCCTGATGGATATTCAGGGAAGGCTTATTTCCGGTGATTATTTCACAGCTTTAATGTCATATATGCTGTTCAAAGCAGGAGACGGTGGAACTGTTGCAGTACCGGTTACTGCTTCCGGAGTTATTGAAAAGATTGCCCAAGATTTTAATGGCAAAGTAGTGAGAACAAAAACATCGCCCAGGTATTTTATGGAACAGCTTCATGAACGGAACCTGCATTTGCAGTTTACACTACAGTACAATGCTCCGGCAGCACTGGTAAAAATTTTAGAATTTATGAGCCAGGAGGGATTCTTATTTTCACAACTCTTAAGCCAGCTGCCTGATTTTCATCTCTCCCATAAAAAGACTCGATGTCCCTGGGGAGTCAAGGGTAAAGTGATGAGGCAGCTTATTGAGGAAAACCGGGGGAAAGATGTGGAGCTGATTGACGGGGTAAAAATCCGGCATCCAGAGGGCTGGGTTTTGGTACTTCCTGATCCCGAAGAGCCTTTATACCAAGTATATGGAGAAGGCAGCAGCGAAGAAAAATCTGATTCTCTAACCGAAACTTATGTAGAAAAAATTCAGGAAATGCAGAGGGAAAGCACTTAGAAAGGAAAACACAGGGCCAGAAGAAGAGTAAGCATAAAACTTAAGTTAAGTTTAAATAGAGGCTAAGTAAAAATTAAAATATAAGGGGGAAGCAGTTGTTGCTTCCCCCTTAAAATATTAATATTTATGAATGTACTTGTTCCATTTCCGTTTTTTCTACCAGAGCCGTGTTTTCAAAGCTCCTGAAAATACGATAATCGATACAAGGGAAAATATTATCCGCTGCGAATAAACGATCTACCCAGTCCGAATCAATTCGGTTGGCAGAGATATCGTCATAAAGCTTGGTAAAGCGACTGATATGGTCTTTAAAGCGGTTTACGGCATATGACGTCATGGTTCCTGCATTCATAATAAACTGCCAGTCGCTGCTTTGAGCCAGCAGCAGTTCCCGGGCAGATTGATCCAGGGCTTTTTTCAAGACTCCATTTGCCTTGGGATAACGATCAGCCATCTCAATCATTTTTTCTGCAGCCTTATGGAGATGTGGATATGTCCAATCATTGGTGCGATTCATCCATACTTCATGATATCCTTTATTTCCCCAACTGGAGGCCGAGGGAGTGGAAATCTGCAGGCGTGGATTTAATTCAAGATATTCGCTGGGCGTAATATTTTTAATTGTATCCTGGTCATAGGCCATTTTCCTCATCAAGTAATCCAACCACCTGGGGCCTTCATACCACCAGTGACCGAAGAGTTCAGCGTCGTATGGCGCCACCACAATGGGAGGTGGGTCCACCAACCCGGAAAGCCACTCCACCTGTTTTTCCCGGTTAAACATAAAATTCCCTGCGTGCTCTGCGGCTTTTTCCCTGGTACGATCCGGTTCATAAGGCTCTTTGTGGTCGGTTTTCCCGGTAATGCGGTAATATTTAAAGCCTGTGTGAATACGGATACCGTCTGGATGAATATAGGGTTTAATATATTCAAAATCCAGATCATAGCCTATATCCCGATAAAAATCCCGATAGTAATAGTCACCGGGGTAACCCTCTGTCCGACTCCAAACCTGTTTGGTTGACTCCGGGTCCCGGGCAAATACGGAGACCTCTGAAGGAGTAAGGATTGGGGTATAGACTCCGTATTTTGGTTTTGGAGAGGCATGGGTTAACCCGTGGGCGTCGGTGAAGAAATATTTTATTCCCAGGTCTCTTAATATTTCTTCATCTCCAGGGTTATAGGCGCACTCAGGCAGCCAGAATCCCTTAGGAGCTTTTCCAAAGGTTTTGGTATGCAGATCTACAGCGGTAACCACCTGGGCATATAAACTTTCTCTCTGCTGACCAATCAAGGGGAAGTATCCGTGGGTAGCTGCACAGGTGATAAGTTCCAACTTTCCAGCTTCCTGGAATTCCCGGAAGGCCTGCAAAATATTTTTATTGTACTGCTCTTTAAAATAAAAGTAACTTTCGGAAAACCGGTCTTGATACATCTTTGCCAGGCGATGAAAAGTGGGGTCATCCTTAGTCCGGTATACTTCTTTATCTGCCAGCTCCATAAGCTTTTCCAGATGACGGACATATCTCTGTTGGAGGAATTCATCAGAAAGCATGGAGACCAGCGTTGGAGACAATGAAAGGGTAATCCGGTAGTCCACTCCGTCTTCAATCAATTTCTTGAAAACTTTAATTAATGGTAAGTATGTTTCGGTTATAGCTTCATAAAGCCACTTTTCCTCCAGAGAATATTCATATTCCGGATGACGGACATAGGGCAGGTGAGCATGCAGCACCAGACAAAGATATCCTTTGGGCATTCAAACACGTCCTTTCAGCTTCAATTCCAGCCTGCACATTGCTATTCAGGCTTGCTGGAAGTTATTTTTACTAATTAAAAAAAGCTGTCCAACTTGGTAGGAACTCTGTTCCGAAGAAAAAAATTCCGGCAATATATCAAGCACATTGTTTCCAGGCCGTTCATTAACCTGGGAAATAGTTATGCTTAGATAATTTTCAAATGAGAATTATTGCAGCTAAACTGCTCTGGATCAATCCCTTTACTCTGCAGTTCTGCCGAGCTCAGGTGGTACAGTGTCATCCTGCGGTATATTCTCTGCTGCAGATTGAAAAGCCTCCACTCTTCATCGATAATATCGCTTTCTGAATCCCGGGGAGTGGTGACAGAATTTGATCTAATTATGGGGATAAATTCTCCTCCCGGCAGTTTTCTTCCCATTTCCGCGTAATACGTTCTATGGGGCATACCTGCATTTATGTGCCAGCTGTATGTGCTGTGGGAAAGTTCAATATCAAAAGTTAATTCCGGTTGATTCAGCGGTTTTAACCCGATGGGGAATCTGTATATTCGAAGAATAGGGATACTGCCATCCCATCCATACGGATGGAAATTTTGTCGGTAATAGTTTAGTGTTCCACCAGTAATTTCCCAATAGGAGAACAGCCAGTAAGGATCGCGCATCATCAAAACCATGCGATCTTCTCCATAATATAGAGGCAAATGATACCCGGCGTTTAAATTTTCTCTGTAGAGCTCGTGCACGTTTTTACCCTCCAACAATTTCAACGATTTGCATTTTACCAATAGCTTTTAGTATTATACCCAAACATTCTGGTTTTATTTTTTTAAAGTGAATTTATATGGCCTGGAATTCTATTCCTGTAAAGATTGGAGCCGCATAAAAAATGTTTAAAAGGGGAAGCTAAACCTGATTTTAACCAAAAATTTCAGACATATAGTGGAATTAAAGGTATAATGTTAAAAAGATAAAGATTACCTGGAGCCAAAGGCTAAGGCTAAAATCCTGTGCCTGCAAACATTTGAAGGAGGAAGAATAAAATGCCTGAAATAAGAAAGGACATTGTCTCGGGCAGCTGGGTAATCATTGCTACGGAAAGGGCAAAAAGACCGGAAACTTTTACCCCGCAAAAACCGGAAAAGCAAAATGATAAACTAGATAAATGCCCATTTTGTTGCGGTCATGAACATATGACTCCTCCAGAGGTATTAGCCATACGAAAGAACACCTCCATTCCTGATGAGCCGGGCTGGGATGTAAGGGTCATTCCCAATAAATATCCCGCCCTGTCTATTTGTGAAGGTAAAGAGTGTGAAAAACAGGGAATCTTTGAATTTATGGCAGCCAGTGGGGTCCATGAGGTGATTATTGAAACTCCGGATCATGAAATTAGCCCCGGAAAGCTTCCCGTAGAACATGTAAAAAAAATTGTAGACAGCTATTACCATAGATACGTCGAACTGGAAAAGGATGCGGGCATTAAATACATTCAGATTTTTAGAAATCATGGCCAGGAAGCGGGAGCTTCCATAGAGCATCCTCATTCTCAAATCATAGCTCTTCCCGTTCTGCCCCCCTCCTTGAAACAGGAAATGGAGGAGGCTAGAAATTATTATTTTCGAGAGAAAAAATGTGTGTACTGCAAAATGATTGAGGAAGAGTTGGGGCGGGGAGACAGGGTAATCATGGAAAATAAAGATTTTGCTGCCTTTATTCCATATGCTGCCAGGTTTCCCTTTGAGACCTGGATTCTGCCTAAGCGGCACCAATCCTCTTTTTCGGAAATAACCATGGATGAAAGACAAAACCTGGCGGAAATTCTTCATGACATCCTTTCCAGAATGTGGGATTATCTAAAGGATCCGCCTTATAATTATTACCTGCATACATCTCCAACAGATTATAATCATATACCTGATTACCACTGGCATTTTGAAATAGTTCCAAAATTAACCACGGTAGCCGGCTTTGAATTGGGAGCGGGAATGTTTATCAATATTTCCAACCCAGAGGCATCGGCTGAATATATGAGGAAAGGACATTAAAACAATGAATAAAAGAATTAATTTTATTTTTGGTCTCCACAATCATCAGCCGGTAGGCAACTTGTCCCATGTTTTTGAAGAAGCTTTTGAAAAGTCTTACAAACCATTTGTTACGGAACTGCAGCAGCACCCGGATATTAAAGTTACTCTTCATTTTACGGGAATACTGCTGGAGTGGTTTTTAAAAGAAAGGCCGGAATTTCTGCACCTGATTCGAGATATGGTTTCCCGGGGACAGGTAGAAATTATGGGGGGAGGTTTTTATGAACCTATCCTTCCGGTCATTCCCGATGAGGATAAATTGGGGCAGATTAAGAAGATGTCGGACTTTGTGCGGCTTCATTTCGGAACCGAAGTAAAGGGTATATGGCTGGCGGAAAGAATTTGGGAGCCCCAGCTGGCTAAACCCATCGCGGAGGCGGGTATTGAGTATATTGTGGTGGACGATGCCCATTTCAAAGGAGTAGGGTTTTCCGATGAGGACTGTACCGGTTACTATATAACGGAGGAACAGGGCCGAGAATTGAAAATTTTCCCCATCAGTGAAAAGCTTCGCTATCTGATTCCCTTTAAAAGTCCCGAAAAAACTATTGACTTTTTAAAGGAGATGGCCACGGAGGAAGGGGATCGAGTCCTGGTCCTGGCGGATGATGGGGAAAAATTCGGCTGCTGGCCCGAAACCTATAAGTCGGTTTATGAAGATGGCTGGCTGAATCGTTTCTTTGAGCTGTTGGAGGAAAACAGCAGCTGGCTGGAAACCATGACCTTCAGCCAGTATATCGACAGCTTTCCGGCCAAAAATATAATTTATCTTCCCAATGGTTCTTACCGGGAAATGATGGAATGGTCCGGAGGTTTTTGGAGGAATTTTATGGTGAAGTATCCTGAAAGCAACAGGATGCATAAGAGGATGCTGGCTACCCGGGAAAAAGTTTACCGCATTACAGACCCTTTACTGAGGAACCAGGCCATTGACCAGCTTTGGGCCGGACAGTGCAACTGTGCATACTGGCACGGAGTTTTTGGCGGCCTTTACCTGAATTTCCTGCGTTCTGCTGTTTACAGTTCATTAATTAAAGCCCAGGTTTTAGCGGAGGAGCAGCTTTATCCTGAGGAGCATTGGGCGGAAGTGGAAGAAAGGGATTTTCTATATGATGGAATTAATGAAATGGTGGTAAATACCAAGGAATTGGGCATATATATTTCTCCTGCCAAGGGCGGGGGAATGTATGGTCTGGATTATAAACCCTCTGCATTCAACCTGATGGATACCCTGAGCCGGCAGCGAGAAAGCTATCATGACAGAATATTTGACCTCATAGGGAATACAAATGAGTGTATGGCAGCAGGTGAAGCAGTGGACATAGAAAACACTGGTGACGGCGGAGGCGGGGGGACAAAGACCATACATGAAATCGTAAAGGTAAAGGAAGAAGGCCTGGATAAATATTTGATTTATGATGAATACCAGCGAATTTCTCTTCAGGACCATTTCTTTTATCCTGGGGAAACCCTGGAAAATTTTAAGGAATTAAAACATGTGGAAATAGGTGACTTTATTATGTCACCATATAAGGCTGAGGTGAGTAAAGATAATAAAATAATCAACATAACTTTGAGCCGGGAGGGTTCTGTTGAGCAGGAGGATACCAAAAAGCCTGTATCTCTGGAAAAAGTTATTACGGTGGACCCGCAGGATTTAGGGATGGAAATAAATTATAAGTTGAAAAACCGCGGAAAGCACCCTATCCATACCCGGTTCGGCATAGAGTTCAATTATTCCTTTTTGGCAGGTTATGCCGATGACCGGTACTACTATGGAGACCAGGGGGATATTGAAGAATCCAATTTGGCCAGTACCGGGGACCTGGAAGGCTTGGAAAAAATAGGAATCAAAGATCACTGGTTGAATATTGACCTTTCCTTGAATTTCAGCCGTCCGGCAGGAGTATGGCGGCTGCCTATAGAAACAGTATCTCAGTCGGAGGACGGCATTGAAAGGGTTTACCAAAGTTCTGTGGTAATTCCCTACTGGGAACTGGAGCTTATGCCGGGTGAAGAGTGGGATCTACAGATTAAGAAAGACATAAAATCAGTGTAAGGATGTGAACCTTTTACATGTCAGAAAAGCCGTTAAATATAGCCTTTGTTTGGAATCAGCATCAACCGTATTATAAGGATACGGTCAAAAATGAATATATTATGCCCTGGGTAAGGCTTCACGGCTGCAAAAATTACTATCAAATGGTGGCTATTCTCAGGGATTATCCAACTATGCGGGCTACATTTAACCTGACTCCGGCTTTAATTGACCAGATAGAAGATTATTTGGAGGGTGAAGCGGTAGACTATTACCTGCTGGCAATGAAAACCGCCCGGTCTTTGAGCCAACGGGAAAAAAGATTTCTTTTACAGCATTATTTTGATATTCATTGGGACCGGGTGATTGCTCTTTACCCCCGTTACCATCAGCTGCTGAACAAACAGGGAAGGAAACGGGAACCCGGTGCCCTGGAACAAGCGGTGGATAAGTTCAGCACCCAGGATTACCTGGACCTGCAGGTCTGGTTTAACCTGGTCTGGATTGACCTGGAGATCAGGGAAAAGGACCCTTTCTTAAAGGAGCTTCAGGAGAAGGGCAGCAATTTTACAGAAGAGGAAAAATCCACGCTGCTGGCCAAACAGTGGAACATTTTACAAAAGATTATTCCTGAGCATCGGGAACTGCAGGAGAAAGGGCAGATTGAAATCATTACTACTCCTTATTACCATCCTATTCTCCCTCTGCTAATTGACAGCAACAGCGCCATGCGGGCTAATCCCGGAATGCCCCTTCCAAAGCAGTTTGCCTACCCGGAGGATGCATTGGCGCATACTGAAAAGTCCATAGAGCAGTATGAAAAATATTTTGGCTTTAAACCTTACGGAGTCTGGCCCCCTGAACAGGCGGTCAGTCCCGAAGCCATAACGCAGCTGGTGGAACTGGGCTTTAAATGGACTATTTCTGACGAAGAGATTTTATCTAAATCTTTAGGGATAGAGATTTACCGGGATGAGTTTGGCCATGTAACCAACCCGGAAGTCCTCTACCAACCGTATCGGGTCAATATTAACGGTAGTGAGATCGCCATGATTTTTAGAGATCACGTTCTATCGGATAAAATTGGTTTTACCTATCATCATATGTCTGTGCAGCATGCTGTAGATGATCTGCATCACCGCCTGCACCGCATTCGGGAAAACCTAATCAGGTCTACAGGAAATTACCTGGTTACCATTTCTTTGGATGGTGAAAATGCCTGGGAATGGTATCCCAATGATCGAAAAGATTTTCTGCACCTGCTTTACCGCCGTCTGAGCGATGACCCGCTTTTAAATACGGTAACGGTAAACAGCTATCTGGAGGTTAATCCTCCCAGCCAAAAGTTAAACTACTTGTTTACCGGTTCCTGGGTGCATCACAGTCTTGCTCGATGGATTGGAACCCGGAATAAAAATGTGATGTGGGATTACCTGCGTAAAACCCGGAAAGATCTACAAAAGAGAATAGATGCCGGGGAAAACCCCGAAAAAATTAAAAAAGCCAGAGAAAGCCTTTTTATGGCAGAGGGCAGCGATTTTCCCTGGTGGGTAGACAGCACATCCTACTACCTGGCGGCCCCCTTTGAGGCTCTTTTTCGAAAGCATTTGATGAATGTTTACAAGGTGCTGGATATGGAGGTTCCCGAATACCTGAAAGGGCCGGTGCTGGAAGCACCGGTAGACGACAGGGAATGGAAATATGACCCCCTGGCAGGCCCCACAGCTATGGCTTAATTTATATAAAAATGGGTTACACATATTATTAATTCATTATACCGGCCAGCAGAAGGTCCATGGCTTCATAGGGATCCAGTCTGCCGGTTTTTATTTTTATATCGGTTTCATGAGAAAGGACCAGGGCCTGGGCCAGTTCAGAAGGAGAGAAGTTATCTGCCTGGGCCATCAGCTTGTTCACCACAAAAGGGGGAACTTTAAGTGAAGAGGCAATCTCCCTGCGGGGGATGCCCTCCTCAAGACAGGATTTTGCCTGGATTAACAGGCGGAATTGCCGGGCAATCATGGTCAATATTTTTAAAGGGTGCTCGTTCATCCTCAAAATTCCCTGAAGCAGGGTTAAGGCCTGCTCTTTATCCCTTCTACCCAGAGAGTCAACCAGTTCAAAAATACTCACCTCTACCGAACCCGTAACCAGAAGGTCAACCGCTTCCCGAGGGATAACTCTTTCTTCTTCCATATAACAAATGAGTTTATTCAACTCATTTTCCAGCTTATGTAAATTATTCCCTGTCCTTTGGGTCAGCAGCTGCAGGGTTTCTGAATCCATATCTTTATCCTGCTGCTTCAGCTTTTTTCTGATCCATTTGCTCAGGCTGCTGCCTTTCACCGGCTCACAGAGAATTGCCCAGTTGTTTTTCAGCATAAGTTTAGTAAATTTTTTCCTTTTGTCAATATTGGAGGACATAAAAACAAGACAAGTTTCAGGGGCCGGTTTTTCCAGGTAGTTTTGAAGTTTTTGGGTTTCAATGTCCTTGAGGGGTTCCGAAAAATAGGGGGCATCTGTGACTATAATCAGCCGATTATGGCTTAATACGGCGGGGGATTCAGCCCGGGATATGATTTCCGCCAGGGATTTCTTCTTGCCGCTGAACACGTCGAAGTTGAAGGAGATCATTTCCTCCTTCAATAGCTTTACCTTAAGCTCTTCCAGAATTTTTTTCTTCAGATATTCTTCCTCTCCGTACAGGAGATAGCAGGAATGAATATTTCCGTTTTTTATTTCCCTTAATGCCTGTACCGCATCCATAAAATAAACCCTGCTCCTTTTGTTGTACGGGCGTCATATTCTCAAACATCCGCTTCCGTGTATTTACTTACTATATCAATTCTACCATATAATTAAAGGACACGTCCAAAATGTTCTTATTAATATTTAACGGTCCTTCCTTTAGAAATATAAACGTTGACATGGAAAAGAAAGGCTGATTATAATTAAGTAGCATTCTTGAGAGGAAGTGGTCAGCATTATGAGTCTCCAGGATAAAAATATATTTAAATATATTTTTATTATTTTATTTTTTGTAATTTTTATTTTATTGGGTTGGAACCGGTCAGCTTACTGTTTTGAGCAGCATGACGAAATAGTTTTAAGGGGGAAAGTGACTGCAGTGGAGGATACGGTTCCAGCTATTGATTTTATGGAT
>PWJM01000097.1 GCA_003560915.1 Syntrophomonadaceae bacterium | reverse complement strand
TTCCTCAATATTCTCATTTTCTCCTGCATCTAAACCTTTTAAAACAAAATCAAATCCTATCCCCCGACCGGTAAGGCGTTGAAAGGAATCTTTTATAATGATGGTGTTATCTTTAGAGCTCAGCTTTTCCTTACATATGAAGTTTTCCACAGCAACAGTCAGAATTCCCTCTTCAAAGGATACCGGTTTTCCTCTGGACAGCATAGAATGAATTTTCACATTTTTATGGGAGAGCATCTCTAGCAACTTTTTCCACATCACTTTAATTTCATCATGCGAAATATTCTCTTCCTCAACAAGAACCGGCTCCGCATCATCTTCGGAACTGGCAACTTTAGGAAGAGATGATTGAGCGTCAGCACCCCCAGGGGTTTTTGTTGTCTCAGCCAAGGCCCCTTTTGGTCCTTCTTCTTCTGATAGAAAACCCGTGTTAATCTTTTCCTCTTTACCAGGGAAAGACACTGACACTTCTTCTCTGGGCGAAGGGTGAAAATCACGGGCTTCAGGATGCTTATCCTTCCGGGCTTTTTCTCCTTCAGGAGAACTTCCATAACCTTCTAAAACCAACTTCTCCAGGGCCTCCATTTTTTGTTGGAGGTTTTTCAGGTTCAGGTGATAATCCACCTGGCATATTTTAAATACAGCCATCTCCAGAACAAACCTGGGTTGGGAACTGCCCCTGAGGTCGGAAATGGCTTCCCCTAGATATTCAATCACCGACATCATGGCTTCGTGGTGAAATTCCTTGGACTGTTCTCTCATTACATCCTTGGAAGACCATGGAATATCTAACTGCGTGGGACCTTGCCCCTGCATTTTTAAAAGAACCAGGCTTCTGAAGTAGCTGGACATATCCCTGAGGAACTTACCGATATCGTGCCCTGAATCCACCACATCTTCAGTTATCTTCAAACCTTTCACCAGGTTATTGGTAAGGACTGCCTGCCCCAGTTTTACAAAGATCTCCTCTTCTACAACCCCCAAAATGCTTTTGGCGGACTCTAAGGTTACTTGATGCCCACTATAGGCCATAACCTGCTCAAGGAGGCCCAGGGCATCCCGCATTCCTCCCTCAGAACTCCGGGCAATCAGTTGTAAAACCTCCTCCTCAACCGCCGCCCCTTCCCCTGAAGCCACCCGGGACAATCCCTGAATCATAACAGGTATCGGAATACGGCGGAAATCAAAACGCTGGCAGCGGGAAAGTATAGTCTGCGGAAGTTTGAAGGGTTCAGTAGTAGCCAGAATAAAAACAACATTCTCTGGAGGTTCCTCCAGAGTCTTTAAAAGGGCATTGAAGGCTTCTGGAGTTAACATATGAACCTCGTCAATGATATATACTTTAAAACGGGCCTGGGCAGACCCGTATCTGACTTTATCCCTCAGTTCCCTGATTTCATCAATTCCCCGGTTTGAAGCCGCATCAATTTCTAAGACATCCATCACTCTACCTCGATTAATTCCAAGGCACAAAGAACATTCATTACAGGGAGTGGGTGTTGGCCCATTCTCACAGTTCAACGCTTTTGCCAGGATTTTAGCAGCACTGGTTTTTCCTGTACCCCGGGGGCCACAAAAAAGATAGGCATGGGAAACACGTCCACTCTTCACGGCACTTTTAAGGGTCCGGGTAATATGATCCTGGCCAATTATATCTTCAAAAATCTGCGGCCGCCATTTACGGTATAAAGCTAAGTAATCCATAATTCACCTTTTATCTTTAATTTTTGATGCTAAACCCATTTTATCACAGAAATATAGATAATCAAGAATCCCTATTCAGCTAAAGTTATTTTTAAAAGAAGGAATCTCCTAACCTTATGTTAAATTAGAAGAGGGGGGTGAACATCTTATATGGAAGAAAAAAACCAAATGGTAATACAAAGAATTGTAAAGGCACAGGAATCACGGTTTCTAATATTATTTTTCAGTATGTTCGTTATCATCTTTTCCTTTTTAGTTTACCATATAACCAATTTAGTGGCTCCGGGATTTTTATCCCTGGTTATACTGCTTTATATCTTGTCTGTGCCACAAACCCGAATGAGCTATTTTATCATGGGAGACAGGCTGCTTTTGACCAGTCTCCTGGGCAGAAAAGACATTGATATAAAGGC
Organism: Syntrophomonadaceae bacterium; assembly: GCA_003560915.1. GTDB lineage: Bacteria > Bacillota > Dethiobacteria > SKNC01 > SKNC01 > Contubernalis. The sequence goes on along the minus strand of PWJM01000097.1, from coordinate 1,571 downwards.
TCTTGAAGAGATAAGTATTATAAATATCCCAATTATAACGTTTCCCTTTTTAACCAATGGAGTAGGGTATCATGTGGGCAGGCCTAAAATTAAAGAAACAGGTCAGGTCATGATGATTGCCAGCACTTTTCCCGGGAAAGCACTACTTTTAGTTACCGGAGAGGAAAATATCGTCATTACCCCGGCACAACCCCAGGCGGTTAAAGATATTTTGGAGAAGAAAAAAGCAGAAAGCTCCTGCGAAAAAGAATTGACAGGGCAAGCCCTGGAACAAGCAGAAGCAGAGGCATAAGTTGTTAAAAAGTTTTGTTTAATGTACTGAACAGTGATAAATATGATATATAAAAGGGAGGAACCCCAGCTCACAGAGTTCCTCCCTTTTATATTAAATTAATTATGGCCGTGCACCTGCCGTCGATTTACTTCCCCAGGCGTTACCCAGGTAGTTAGCTCGGACCAGGTAGCCCTGCGGCACCCGCAAGGATTCACTTACCGCTGCTTCCTTCCGGACCTGACGGGGTTCATGAGCTTACGTCGCACAGGACCCAATCCTCATCACCACTTACCGGGGTCAGACCCTAAAGAATATAAACCTCGGGCAGGAATTCAACCCTGCTATAGCGGTTTGCAGGTTCAGGGCACCGCTACCTCCCCGTTTAGCACGGCCAATATTTTAATCTTTGATATAAAAAAGCTTGCTGGTTATTTAAAAAGGCAAGCTTTCTTTTTTACAAATGGCGGAGAGAGAGGGATTCGAACCCTCGAGACGAGTTTAAGCCCGTCTACTCGCTTTCCAGGCGAGCGCCTTCGTCCAACTCAGCCATCTCTCCGGACAAATTATTGACACTATTTCATAGGATTTCAAAAAGCCTTTTATTTATTCACTGATATTTTTTCCTTCAAGATATCCATCGATACAAAGTCCAGCAAAGAGATTATAACATACAATTTATTTAATCGTCAAATCACAGGTGATCCCTTACAAAACTTTTACTCTTTCAATAGAAGCTTCTGTTGCCCAGATAGCCTTTAGAACAAGAAAGCTCCTTTAAGAAGGAGCTTTCTTAGATTGCAGCTTTTTACAACCGGTGGGGCGGCTGAATCTGCTGCAAAAACCTTATCAAATTTCGTTTTTAAAACATTTATAAGATGGAATTCTTCCAAACTGCCCCAATACTCCCTCCGGAATGTCTAACCCTGATGGACTGATCGTTGTAAGTTTCAACAACATGGGAGGCATGGGGGAAGCTTCCAAAATATTTGAACGTAAGGTCCACCGGCACCCAACCCAGGCCATCTACATAAAACTCTGCCCAGCTGTGGCGGCAGCCTGCCAAAGAACCCGAAGTCATGTTCCCCCTCTGGGGCCTGGCAAAACCGGTAACTACCCTGGCTTTAAGTCCCAGTCTTTTACAGTGGTTGACAAACCCAACCGCCAGGGTATGGCAGTTTCCACTTCCCGCATACTTGTTATAGGCTTCCCGGGCTTTTTCCACCGTATCATTGGTAGAGTTGATGGAGACCGGGCGAATGGAAATGCTGTAATCACAAACTATGGTTTTCGTCTCCCC
>PWJM01000100.1 GCA_003560915.1 Syntrophomonadaceae bacterium | reverse complement strand
TCCCCTTAATTCCCTAGGTAGGGGAGGTTCAAAAATATGTTGTCATTTCAAGGGACAAATTAACCCAGTTAAAAGGAATTGCTCAATAATTAACGAATAAAACATTGATAAACTTGAAACAGTACAAAAACCTCTATAAAAAGGAGAGGAATACTTATGTCAATTAATATTCCGAAAAAAATGAGTAAGGCAGCTACGGGTATAGGCAGCCTGCCGGATATAGGAGAGAAAAAAGCGCTAAAATTGATTCAGGAAAATTTACGCCTTTGTCCACACTGGCCGCAGTTTCCTACCAGGCCGGCGGAATATTACGACAATCAGTGCTTGTATCTACTTAAAGAACTGAATATTATTAAAAAGGAACCGGGGAAAAATCCCAGGTTCCTGGATCAGGACATTGAATTTTTGGATAATGTTGCCGTGTTCTATGAAATGTACCTGGAAAATATAGATGCTGAACAGTTGGATAAAAAACTGGCTGTGCCGCTTGAGTCGGCCCCAGGGTTTTATCATTTTATTAAGCATTTAGAGAAAAATGGGGTGAAGGATGCCGTATGCGTGAAGGGACAATCGGCAGCACCATTAACAGCGGGGATGCAGGTGTTGAATGAAGAGGGATCTTCCTCATTTTTTAATGAACAGTTAAGGGATCTTGTAGTAAAAGCTTTAGAACTGCATGTTATCTGGCAGGTTAGAGAATTAAAAAAATTGGGCCTTCCGGTAATTATCTTCCTGGATGAAGGCATGATGCAGGTTTATGGCAGCAAGGAATTCTTGAGCCTAAGGGGTGATTGGATTTCGGATTCATTTCAAATGATTATGGATGCTATTAAAAGAGAGGGGGCAGTGCCAGGAATCCATGCCTGCTGCATGACTGACTGGTCTGTGCTCCTTCCTACTGATCCAGGAATCATAAATTTAGATGTTTATAACTATTTTAACTCCTTATTGACTGCAGTCGACCAGTTGAATGCTTTTTTTGAAAAAGGAGGGTACATCGCCTGGGGAATTGTTCCCGTCAATGATGCCTGTTTTCAAGAAACAAGTGATACCCTGATTCAACGATTAGAGGGATACCTGGAAAAATTAACTGCCAGAGGGGTAAATGAAAGGCTTCTTACCCAACAGATGATCATCACCCCCTCCTGCGGCACGGGGCTTTACTCACCGGAAACAGCAGAGCAGGTTTACCGATTGACGGCAGAAACCTCTCAGCGTTTCAATCTTTTATAAGTTAGAAGGGGGACAAGCATAGATATTATATAAAAATATCTCACATTCTAATATTGAGAGGCTTCAGTAATTATAATTAAGAGGTATTTGGAGGAGTGGGTCAGCTTTGGATTGGTACGTTATTGTTAACCCTGCGGCAGGCAAGGGAAAAGCTAAAAGGTTATGGCCGGAAATTGAAAAAACTATAAAACAGCTCAATATAAGCTTCACTTACGAATGTACCCGGGGTTTTGACCATGCCAGGCAGCTGGCTCAGAAAGCCAGCGCAGAAAATTTTAAATATATTATGGTAGTGGGTGGAGACGGCACCTTATTTGAAGTAATTAACGGGATTGACCCAAGCAGGGTTACCCTGGGAATGATTCCAGTGGGAACGGGAAATGACTTTGCGCGAACGGCAGGGATTCCTCTGGACTGGGCCAAAGCATGTCAGGTGCTAACCCAAGGAAGAGAGATGGCCGTTGACCTGGGAAAAATCAACGAACGCTATTTTATAAATTTATCGGGGACCGGCCTGGATGCTATGTCGGCATGGGAGGCCAACCGATATAAAAAATATTTTGGAAAATTATCTTACGTGCTGGGCCTCTTGAAACAGTTGATTTTTTTTAAATCCTTTCAAATTGAATTGTTGGGCAGGGATGTGTGCTATTCCGCTCCGGCCTGGTTGGTTTCCGTAGCCAACGGCAGGTACTATGGTAATGGAATGATGGTGGCTCCCCAGGCCCTTTTAGACGATGGATTGTTGGATATAGTAATCGTAGAAGATCTTCCCCGGCTGGAATTTTTAAAGGTTTTTCCCCGGGTTTATAAGGGGACTCATTTAAACCATCCTAAAGTGAGGGTATTCCGGGAGAGGGAACTGCAAATAAAGACCGAAAGGCCTCTACATGTTCACTGCGACGGGGAAATTCTTCATCTTACATCCCTGAAATACTCCATTCTTCCTAAAAAACTTCGGATAAAAGTACCTGTCTCTGCAGAAACCCTTGTTTTAGCCGGCTAAAGAGTATACAATTCTAGGCAAGCTTACCGAAAAGCCCCTGGCTTATGCAGCTGCTTTATCCATGAAGGTCTCAGGAAAAAAATAATGCTGAACAAGGAGAGAATATGAAATTCTATCTTCCTGCTTATAAAAAAAGCGACCCTAAAAACTATATACTGGCACTGAAGGAATCCCGCAGCGGGTTTTCTGAAAAGGAGCCTCAGAGGATGGCTAAAAATAGCGGCGGCACATATATAGAAGGGAAAATTCACATAAAAGTCCTGGGGCATGATATTTCCGTAATACATCCCCAGGGTTTTGTTAAGTTCAGTGAGAATACAGACTTAGAGCCTCATTTTATTTTACAGCTTATTATTATCAATTACCTTGCCCGCTCAGGGGGGGAGCCCCTGACTTATGAGTTTCTACCTTATCGGGATTTCCCCGGAGGGAATGCTTTCTATGCTGCTTTTTACCAGAGCGCTATCCAACCTTTGGCCCAGAATTTTGGCAGAAACCCTGAGCGGCTGCAGGCCCTGGCATTAAATCTGGGAGGAGAAGTAATGGAAGCCGGTTCCAGCACCCAGATTTTATTCCGGTTTCTTCCCAGAGTCCTATTAAAATACATCATTTGGCCTGGCGATGAGGAGATTAGTGCCCAGGCAAATGTTCTATTCGATTCTTCTGCAGGCGATTATCTTCATACGGAGGACCTGGCCGGTGCAGGGGCATACCTGACGGAGCTGCTGGTGGAACAAGCGGGGAAAATCTATAGTTAGACAAGTTTTGCCCGGGACCTCTGCAGAGAAGGAATCCCCGCAGCGCTGCCGGAAATTATGGGTGCACTGCAGGGTATTGAACTGGTGGGGTTTGCAAAAAATAGATAACAGTTGGGCGGCCTTCCTACTCCCCGGATAGGATCGGAAATAACCGGTGGAGGGGGCAAGGAAGTATTGGAGAAAAAAGCCTGGGTGGTAAACCAAGAAGGGGAGGATGTTACCTCTTATTTTCTAAAAGGTGCTGCCGAAACACTGCGGTTGGCGGAGATTATGGGCTCTAATATGGCCATATTAAAATCCAACAGTCCCTCCTGCGGTTCAGGAGCTATTTACAGTGGGGAGTTTGACGGGAAACTGAAGAAGGGGGAAGGAGTTACGGCAGCCCTTCTGAAGGAAAAAGGGCTCCTGGTTTTGACTGAAAAAATTTTTTCTGAAAAGGAAAGAGAAAGGAAGTAATGGGGTGAAAGATATGTCAATAAAAGCCGTTGCTTTATTTTCCGGAGGGTTGGACAGCCAGCTGGCAGTGCTTCTGGTGCAGGAACAGGGAGTAGAGGTGGTGGGGATTACCTTTGCCACGCCTTTTTTTACGCCGGAAACTGCTGTGAAAGCAGCAGAACAGCTGAAGATTCCTCTGGAGGTAGAGGACTTTACCGAAGAACATATGGTGGTGGTTAAAAATCCAGCGTACGGGTACGGAAAAAATCTCAACCCCTGCATAGATTGTCATGCCCTTATGGTCAGGAAGGCAGGACAGTACATGGAGAAAATCGGAGCACAATTTATTATCACCGGGGAGGTTTTGGGGGAACGGCCTAAATCCCAGAATTTTAAAGCTCTAGGGATTGTGGAAAAGGAATCCGGTTACCCGGAGTTGGTTTTAAGGCCCCTTTCTGCCAAACATTTGCCGCCAACAATTCCGGAGCAAAAGGGCTGGGTGGACCGGGAAAAGCTGGGGGATATCCAGGGACGCTCCCGTAAACCCCAGATGGCCATGGCGGAAAAATACGGTTTAAAGGAGTACCCCACTCCCGCAGGAGGCTGCCTTTTGACGGTAGAAGGTTTCTCTCAGAAACTAAAGGACCTTCTCTCGGAGAATCCGGACCCTCACCGCTTAGATATTGAACTTTTAAAGGTAGGCAGGCATTTTCGCCTGGCCCCGGGAGTAAAACTGGTGGTGGGAAGGAATCATGAAGAAAACAAAAAAATAAAATCCCTGGCCCGGGAGGGAGACAGAATACTTCATGCTTTGGATATCCCGGGGCCTACTGCTCTTTACAAGGGGGGGGCGGAACATATTCAATTGGCCGCGGCAGTTACCGCCAGGTACAGTGATGCCCAGGGGGAGACGGCCACCGTAATCGTGACCGTAGTAGGAGAAGAAGAAAGAAAAGAAAAAATTACCGTAAGCCCCATAGAAGATCAAGAAATAAAATGCTTTAGAATTAATTAATTAAAAAGGAAATGTGGTATAATACTTTTTAATACACTTAAACAGAGAGGTGAATCTATTGCTCCCCGAAAAATTTAGTAAAGAGGGATTGACTTTTGATGATGTGCTTCTGCTTCCCTCCAGATCCGAAGTGCTGCCGGGGGATGTGGAGGTTTCCACTTTTTTAACCAAAAAAATTAAGTTAAACATTCCTATTATCAGCGCCGGGATGGATACCGTCACCGAGTCCAGGTTGGCTATAGCCATGGCTCGGGAGGGAGGAATTGGCGTAATTCATAAAAACATGTCCATTGAAAGACAAGCTATGGAAGTGGATAAGGTAAAAAGGTCCGAGCACGGAGTAATCACCCAGCCTTTTCACCTTTCTCCGGACCACAGGGTGCAGGATGCTGCCGACCTCATGGCCCGTTACAGGATTTCCGGTGTTCCCATAACCGAGGGAGTTAAGTTAGTGGGAATCCTGACCAATCGTGACCTGCGGTTTGAAGAAGACTATACAAAAAGGATTAAAGAAGTAATGACCAGGGAGAACCTGGTTACGGCTTCTGAAGGAACCACGTTAGAAGAAGCAAAGGTTATTCTGCAAAAATATAAAATAGAAAAACTCCCCATTGTGGACAAAGACTTTCATTTAAAGGGCCTTATTACGATTAAAGATATTGAAAAGGCCATTCAGTATCCCTTTTCAGCGAAAGATGAGAATGGGAGACTGCTGGCTGCTGCTGCTGTAGGAATTGATCCCGCTACCATGGAAAGGGCCAGAGCCCTGGCGGAAGCGGGAGTAGATGTAATTGTTGTGGATACGGCCCATGGCCACTCATTGGGAGTTTTAAAGATTGTCAGTGCTTTGAAGGAAAAAAACCCCCAGGTGGAGCTGGTAGCCGGGAACGTGGCTACGGCAGAGGGCACTTTGGATTTAATTAAGGCAGGTGCTGACTGCATCAAGGTAGGTATTGGCCCCGGATCTATCTGTACTACCCGGGTAATTGCCGGTATCGGAGTACCTCAAATTACGGCTATCCATGACGCATCTCAGGCCGCTGAGGAACATGGGGTTCCCATTATTGCAGACGGAGGGATTAAGTATTCAGGAGATATTTCCAAAGCTCTGGCTGCGGGAGCAAATGTGGTGATGATCGGCAGCCTGTTTGCAGGCACCGAGGAGAGCCCTGGAGAGTTTGAAATTTACCAGGGAAGAAGCTACAAGGTGTACAGGGGCATGGGATCCCTGGGAGCCATGAAAGAAGGGAGCAGTGACAGATATTTTCAGGACTGTACCACCAAGCTGGTTCCCGAGGGCATTGAAGGCCGGGTCCCCTACCGGGGAACCCTGGCGGACACCGTTTATCAGCTGGTGGGAGGGCTCCGGGCAGGCATGGGATACTGTGGCGTTAAAAATGTCTTTGAGCTGAAAACCAAAGTTAAATTTATCCGGGTTACCTCGGCAGGCTTAAAGGAAAGCCATCCCCATGATGTTCAAATTACTAAGGAAGCTCCCAACTATATGCTGGGGAATATTTAGCCCATTTCTTGAAACCCTTTTCTATTTTAGAAGACAGGCACTTTTTTAATAAAAAAAGATATAATAAATAGTAAATCTAAGCATAATCTCATAATTGCTAAAATATACTAAATAATGCACATAATAGTAAGGGTTGGTGATCAAAGTTGGAAGAAACAACAACCAAATCAGCATGCCTGGTTTGTGAAGAGGAGAAGTGCTCCGGCATCCTCATCCTGGGCTCTTTTATATGCGATGATTGTGAGAAAAAAATAATAGAAACCAGGGTTCATGAGAAGGAGTACTGTGGTTACCTTCATAAACTAAAAAAAATATGGGAATTCGTTTTAACTTATTAAGAAGAGCGGGGAGTTTTCCCCGCTTTTTTGATATAATAGAAAAGATAGGCTATAATATTTTAAAGGTGAATTATATGAACCAGAATAATGCACCCATAATAGAAGGTATATTAAAATATATTTTGGAAGACTTCAAATCTTTTCACGTTCCAGGGCATCAGGGTGGAAAAGAAGTGGACGGGCTTTTAAAACTGCTTTTAAAACAACCTTTAAAAGCAGACCTGACAGAAATTCACGGTCTGGATAACCTTCATGCTCCCCGGGGAATGATCAGGGAGGCGCAGGAAATCGCGGCAGAAGCATTCGGAGCTGCCGAAACATTTTTCCTGGTTAACGGATCTACGGCAGGACTGATGGCTATGATCAATGCCGTCTGCAGGCCCGGAGAAAAAATAATACTACCCCGGAGTGCTCACCAGGGGGCTTTTGGAGCAATTATTACCTCAGGCGCTGTTCCCGTTTATATCCCAGAAGGTTTTTCGGGAAGCAGATGGGAATACACTAACATGACCGTCGGTCAGATAGAACAGGCCCTGGAGGAAAACCCCGAGGCCCGGGCTGTTTTAGTTAACAACCCCACGTATTTTGGAGTTTGTAGCGATTTAAATGAAATCCGGAGGATAACTACAGAAAGAGGAGTTCTGCTGTTGGTTGATGAAGCCCATGGTGGCCATCTGTCTTTTCATCATGGCCTTCCTGCCGGTGCAGCGGAAGCAGGGGCCGACATGTGGGTGCAGAGCACCCATAAAACCTTGGGGTCTTTGACCCAGAGCGCAATGCTTCACCTGGGTGGGGAAAAGGTAGACCGGCAGCGCCTGAAACATATGCTGAGCGTTTTCCAGAGCACCAGCCCCTCCTATCTGCTGTTGGCTTCGCTGGACGCGGCTCGAAGGCAAATGGCTCAAAAGGGAAAAGAACTCCTGGGTAACATTTTGTTATTAGCCGAAGAGGCCAGGTCACGGCTGGAGCAGTTGGGTTTTGGATTGATCCCCCCAAAGCAGGGGGAGTTCAAGCTGGACATTACCAAGCTGGCCTTCTTTACCGATAGGTTTAGGGAAAGCGGGGAAGAAGCGGCTTTTATTTTACGCCGAAGTGGGAAAGTTGAGCCTGAAATGTATGGGAAGGATTATATTTTAGTTTTGCTGACCCTGGGACATAATGAAGAGGACCTGGCTGCCCTGATAAATGCTGCGCGTTCGCTGAGGGAATGGCTTACTCTTAAAACTTTTAAAAAAAAAGAACCGGAAGATGTAAGCTATCTGCACCCGGTATCCCCACAGTTATTAACCCCCAGGGAAGCAGTAAACCTTCCAACAGAAATCATTTCTCTGGATCGGGCAGCCGGTAGGATTTCATCCCAAATGGTAAATATTTATCCCCCGGGGATTCCCCTTTTGGTGCCGGGAGAGATTATTACTTCAGAAATTATTGAATATATACTCCGGGAAAAAAATGTCCATCCGGGGATTGAGTCAGGTATGGAGGGATTGAATAAAATCATAGTGGTAAAATAGAGGAGGTGAATTCCCGGGGGAAGCAGCTTATCCCCGGGAGCGGTGAAAAAGAATGGGATATTTATAACTTTTGAAGGACCCGATGGCGCGGGGAAAACAACCCAAGCCCTAAAGCTGAAAGAGTATTTTACACAGAAAGGGATTTCCTGCCTGTTAACCCGGGAACCTGGTGGGACTTCCATCGGAGATAAGATTCGCGATATTTTGCTGGATACCGAAAATGTGAAAATGTCTGCCAAGGCTGAAGTATTTCTTTATGCTGCTGCCCGGGCCCAACTGGTAACCCAGGTGATTCTTCCAGCCCTGGAAGAAGGAAACGTTGTAATCTGTGATCGGTACGTGGATTCCAGCTTTGCCTACCAGGCCTTTGGATTGGGAGAAGATACTGGTTTTGTTCTAAAAACAAATGAAGAGGCTACCGGGGGTCTTTACCCGGACCTTACACTGCTTTTAGACGTAATTCCGGAGGATGGCTTGAAACGACAGCAGGAAAGGCATACTAAAGGAGCCGAAGCACCGGACAGGATTGAGTTGAAAGACCTGGAGTTTCACCGAAGGGTAAGACAGGGGTACCTCTTTTTGGCCGCGATTCAAAAAGAAAGAGTATTATTGATTAAAGCCGGCCAGGGAGAGGAAGAGGTGCATAAAAAAGTAATGAAAGCGGTGGAGACACTGCTATCCACAAGAGTGATTCAAGGATAAAAATACGAGGTTCCCAGGGATGCCAAAATGAAATTAAAAGATTTTACAGGCCAAAAAATAGCAGTAGATTTGATGGAAAGGGCCCTGACGGAAGACAGGTTAAATCACGCTTACCTTTTCTACGGTCCTGAAGAAAGCGGGAAGCTTACCTTTTCGCTGATTGTGGCGAAAGCGCTGAACTGTCTGGTTGGAAGTGGAGAGGCCTGTGGTTCATGTATCTCCTGTAAGAAGGTTGATAAGGGTATTCACCCGGATGTGTCGGTGATTGCTCCGGAAGGAAAAAATATAAAAATAGAACAAATTCGGCAGCTAAAAAACCTCTCCTCCTTCCGGCCCAATGAAGGAGAAAAAAAAGTATATATTTTGAAAGATGCGCAGAACCTGAGCCTTCCTGCAGCCAACAGCCTTTTAGGAATATTAGAGGAACCTCCATCATATTTTGTATTTATTCTGCTGGTTCCCCAACTTTCCCTTCTCCCCGAGACCGTGGTTTCCCGCTGCCTTTGTATCCCTTTTAGCAGGGTAAGCCGAAGGGAAGTCTATGAATTTCTAAGAATGCAGGAATTCTCTTTCTCCGACGAACAGCTTTGGACGGCGGCTCATTTAGCTGAAGGAAGCATAGGCCGGGCCGTAAGAATTTTAAACTCAGATAACTGGAACCACCATAGGAAGAAAGCCTTTGAATGGTGGAAGGGTTTTCTAAACAGTTCCGAAAAAGATTTGTTTTCTTATGCGGAAGAGCTATCCCTGGAAGAAAACCTGTTAGATTTTTTAAATTTTATAGAAAGCTATTATAGGGATTGTTTAATTTACCAGGCTGTTGGGGAAAAAGAACTGATTTTAAATATTGATTACCTGGAGGAAATAAAAGAGATTAAGATAAGCCCAAGTAGGGCACTGATAAAAAAGATTGAAGAACTGGAACGTTTTAAAAGAAAGATGTATATTCCTTTGAACAAAAAACTTGCCCTGGAAGCAATGCTGATTAAAATGAAAGGGGTGAAATAATGCCTGAAGTAGTAGGTGTCAGATTTAAAAAAGCGGGGAAAATCTATTATTTTGATCCCCAGAACAAGGATATAAACAAGGAAGATTTTGTAATTGTTGAGACCTCCCGGGGGATAGAATTTGGAGAAGTAGTGGTGGGAAGAAAGGATGTTAAGGAAGAGGATCTGGTTCTGCCCCTTAAGAGGGTTATACGCATGGCTACTGTACAGGACCATCAGCAGGTGGAGGAAAACCGAAAAAAAGAAGATGAGGCATTTGAAATATGTCTGGATAAAATAGCGGACCACAACCGGGATATGAAACTCATAGATGTGGAGTATACATTTGACCGGAATAAAATTATCTTTTACTTTACTGCCGATGGCCGCGTAGATTTTAGGGAACTGGTAAAAGATTTAGCGGCAGTATTTCGTACCAGGATAGAACTTCGTCAAATCGGTGTCAGGGATGAGGCAAAGATGATGGGAGGCCTTGGCCCCTGCGGCAGGATGTTGTGCTGCTCCATGTTTTTAGGGGATTTTGAGCCGGTATCCATCAGGATGGCTAAAGACCAAAACTTATCTCTGAATCCTACAAAAATATCCGGCATCTGCAGCCGGCTTATGTGCTGTCTGCGTTTTGAATCCGATGCTTATAAAGTTGCAAAGGAAACTTGTCCCCACGTGGGAAATGAAGTGATTACTCCCGAGGGAGAGGGGAAAGTTGTTAATGTCAACAGAGCCAAGAAAAGCATCTCCGTTGAACTATATGAATCTCATAAAGTCATGGAATTTCCCTGGGTAGAGGTTGATGATAAGAACAGTTAACCTGAAGAACCCGAAAAAGAATGAAGAACTTTTTGACTGAGAGAGGCTCCGGCTTCCATTCCTTTTTCCCCTAAGAGAAGGATAATATCCCCTTCCCGGGCGGCCAGGATAGAATCCTGAATAGCATCTCCCAGATCTGGTATGACCGAAATCCGCCCGGTGATGTTCTGGCATTTTTCCAGAAAAGCCCTTTCTTCCTGAAGGCTTGCCCGGGCCTTTTTGTTTACCTGGTTGATACTCTTTGTTACCACTACTTTTTCTATGGGAATTTTTTCAGCCCACTCTGAAATCAGTTTGCCGTTCAGGGCACTGACAGCGCTGTTCTGATTTGCCGATAGCGCAAAAACCAGGATTAATTTTCTATACTGATAAGAGCTGATGGCTTCCAGGACACTGCTAATGGCCCCGGGGTTAGAAGCTCCATCATCAATGATTTTAAAATGATTGCTGTATACTGCCTCTAGACAGCGCTTAAAGGGGGGGAGACGGGTAAAACCTGCCTTTATAGACTCAGAGCTCATGCCGCAGGCCAGGGCAATTATAGTGGCCACCAGGGCATTATAAATATTGTGCCTTCCGGGCAGAGGAAGGGTATAGTTTTGGCTGAAGGGAGTTATCACTTTTCCACTGAGGGTGGTCAAATCGCTTTCCACAAAAACCTTGAACTGTGATTGATCGGAATTTATGAGAATCTCCTTTGCAGTGGCCATGGCATTGGGATAGTCCAGAGCATAAGTGATGACCTGGGAATGGGTTACATCTGCCATTTGCAGGGCAAGAGGGTCATCCGCATTGATTAAAGACGTGCTGTCTTCTCCCAGAAGTTTTGAAAAGTTAGATAGTAACCCGGATGCTTTTCCTGAAGGCCCGGCTAAACTATCGGGTGACAGGTTGGTTACGGCCAGAAGGTCCAAGTGTAGTGATTTTATATGGGGGCTGGCCAGGGCCCTGGGTGGAATTTCTAGAAAAAAGTAATTAACCCCTTGACGGCTGGCATCTCGAATTTTTTCTATAATAGAGGGTTTTTCCGTTAGAGCAGAGGGAAATATTTTAAAAGTATGGTTAGCGGCAGGACGGTTTACTCTGAAGATACTCTCTAAAATCTTTAGTGTGCTGGACTTTCCGTTTATTCCAGTAACCCCCAGAAAGACAGGTGTGGCCGGCATAAGAATGCTCCTTTCAGTTCATCATCATTTCTACCCTTAGTTTTTGTGAAGAATCAAAAAATATGTGCATGTTTAAGAGGAGACAGCAATGGAGGAAAAAGGAATTCTTTACCTTTGTGCAACACCTATAGGAAATTTGGAGGATATAACCCTTCGAGCCCTAAAGATTTTGAAGGAAGTTGATTTGATTGCTGCGGAGGATACCCGACGCACCCTCAATCTTTTAAATTATTACAAGATTAAATCTCCTATCATAAGTTATCATGAACATAATAAGGGGAAAAGGGGTAAAGAAATTATAAGAAAGTTACAGGAGGGGCAAAGGGTAGCCCTGGTAGCAGATGCAGGTACTCCGGGAATCTCTGATCCGGGGTTTGAATTAATTAAGGAATGCATAGAATCAGGAATCAGGGTAATTTCTCTTCCGGGGCCCTGTGCTGCCGTAACGGCAGTCACCGTTTCCGGGTTTCCCATTAACCGTTTTGTTTTCTACAGCTTTTTGAGTAAAAAGAGAAAAGACCGAAGAAAAGAGATGGAGGAAATTGCTGGACAAGATAAAACGGTGGTGATTTATGAAGCACCTCATCGTCTGCTCCGAACTTTAAAGGAATTGCTGGAATTTATCGGGGATCGGGAAGCGGCGGTTTGTCGAGAATTATCGAAATTGTACGAAGAAGTAAAAAGAGGAACCTTCTCTGAGTTAATCTGTTATTTTGAAAGTACTCCTCCTAAAGGAGAAATTACTTTAGTAATTGAGGGAAAAGAAGAGGACGGCCCCTGTATCAGGGGCAGCTTGATTCAGGGGGTTGAGGAGGTAAGGCAGCTGAAGGAGGCCGGGTTAAGGGAAAAGGAAGCGGTAAAAAGGGTGGCCAGATACTTGAGCCTACCTGTCAGAGAGCTGTATAAAAAAGTGATTGAAGAAAAAGAAGAGTAAATAAAAAAAGGGCTAAGCCCCTTTTTTATGGTTTCATTTCGCCGATACATTCACCGCAGACAATTTTGTTTTTATAATGCTGCACGTTGTCTGCATTTCCACAAAAAATGCATGCAGGCTCATACTTTTTCAGGATGATCTTTTCCACATCTACATAAATCTCAAGCGCATCCTTTTCCTGAATTCCCAGAGTCCTTCTCAGTTCTATGGGAATAACCACCCTCCCCAGCTCATCTACCTTTCTTACAATCCCTGTAGACTTCATCTAAGCCCTCCTTTTCCAACAATGTTCGACAAATTTTGTATGATAATAGTATACCAACAATTCCCAAGAAGAGCAATACTTTTATTTCAAAAAAAGTAATAATTACTAAAAAATAGGATTGAAGTCCTATAAACTACATATTGTTTTTATTGTTAAAAATAAACGTGAAATAAACCATTAAAAAAATTATATAATTGTTATATTTATTTAGTATGTTTCTTATATGGAAAGAAAAAATTAAGGATAAAAGCCATTTTTTTCACTTATGGACAAGATAAGTAAAATTAGTGCCGAAGGCCTAAATAAAAAACCCTATATATGCAATAGTTTCCTTGACATTATAGTTTTTGTTAAGATAATATTTTAAATACAGTGAAGAATTATTATTTCGGGCAGTAAAAAACTATTATTTGCCGCCCCTTAATAAAAGGAGGTAGAATTTTGACCGAGAAAAGTTTTTATATTACCACACCCATTTATTATCCCAGTGACAAACTTCACATTGGGCACTGTTATACAACGGTGGCGGCGGATGCCATGGCCAGGTTTAAACGGCTGAAGGGGTATGATGTGTGGCTTTTGACAGGAACCGACGAACATGGTCAAAAAATTGAGAGGAGAGCTTCAGAGGCGGGCAAGAGTTCCCAGGTTTTTGTGGACGAGATAGTGGAATGGATTAAGGAATTGTGGGATATTTTAGATATTTCCTATGATGATTTTATCCGTACCACCGAAAATCGTCACAAACAATCAGTTCAGGCTATTTTTAACCAGCTGTATGAACAGGGAGATATTTATAAAGATAAATATGAAGGATTGTATTGTACTCCCTGTGAGGCTTTTTGGACGGAGAGACAGGTGAAGGAGGGCTGCTGCCCCGACTGTGGGTCAGAAGTGGAAATGGTGTCGGAGGAAAGCTATTTCTTCAAAATGTCCAAATACGCTGATCGTCTTTATAAATATATCCTGGATAATGAAGAATTTATTCAGCCTCCTTCTCGAAAGAACGAAATGATAAATAATTTTTTGAAGCCGGGACTGGAAGAACTTTGCGTTTCCCGGACCTCCTTTGACTGGGGGGTAGAGGTGCCTTTCGACAAAAAACATGTGGTTTATGTCTGGTTAGACGCCCTGAGCAATTATATAACGGCTTTAGGTTATCCACAGGATATGGATAAAGTGAACCGGTATTGGCCTGCAGATGTCCAACTAATCGGGAAGGAGATTGTCAGGTTTCACACCATATACTGGCCTATTTTCTTAATGGCACTGGGTTTACCCCTGCCTAAACAGGTTTTCGGCCATGGTTGGCTTCTGCTGCAGGAGGGAAAAATGTCGAAATCCAAAGGAAACGTTATTGACCCTACGGTTTTGGTGGATCAATACGGCTCGGATGCCATTCGGTATTTTCTGCTGCGGGAAATCCCTTTTGGGGCCGATGGGGTTTTTAGTTCCGAAGCGCTTATTCAAAGAATTAATTCTGATTTGGCCAATGATTTGGGTAACCTGATTCACCGGACCCTGAACATGGTAAATAAGTTTGCCGGGGGAAT
>PWJM01000046.1 GCA_003560915.1 Syntrophomonadaceae bacterium | reverse complement strand
TCGGATCGGTCAATAAATCCGAGTCCGTCTCTCAGCCATTGAACAACTGCGCCACCAATAAATATACTGCCCTCGAGAGCATAGTATGTTTTTCCATCAATCTGCCAGGCAATCGTAGTGAGCAAATTATTCTTTGATTCAATCGGTTTGTCGCCTGTCTGCATCAGCATAAAACATCCGGTTCCATACGTGTTTTTGGCCATTCCCGGTTTGCTGCAAACCTGGCCAAAGAGTGCGGCCTGCTGATCCCCGGCAATCCCGGAAATCGGAATTTTTCGGGCAAACATTTCGGGCCCCGAGTGGCCATAAACCTCACTGCTCGATTTGACTTCAGGCATCATTGATTCCGGAATATCAAGGATTTCAAGAAGTTCATTATCCCATTCAACCTTATGGATGTTAAATAAAAGTGTACGGCTGGCATTGGTCACATCTGTGATGTGCACTTTTCCTTCTGTCAATTTCCAGACAAGCCAGCTGTCAACGGTTCCGAAAAGCAGATCTCCATTTTCAGCTAACTTTCGTGCACCATCAACATTATCGAGAATCCATTTGATTTTGGTACCCGAGAAATAGGGATCGAGAACCAGGCCGGTTTTACTTCTGAATGTATCGGTATGTCCGTCATCTTTCAGTTGGGAACAGATATCGGCAGTTCTTCTGTCCTGCCATACAATAGCATTATAAATCGGTTTCCCGGTTTTTCGATTCCAGACAATGGTGGTTTCCCGTTGGTTAGTAATACCAATTGCGGCAACATTTGCTGCAGTTATATTCGCTTTTGAAACCGCCTCAGCAGCAACGCTGACCTGTGAGGACCAGATTTCACCCGGATCATGTTCAACCCAGCCCGGTTTACGGAAAATTTGCCTGAACTCTTTTTGGGCAACGGATGTAATATTTCCGTCGTGGTTGAAGAGAATTGCACGAGAACTTGTAGTACCTTGGTCGAGCGAAAGTATATAAGCCATTGGTTAGTTGATTTTACTGAAAAGTTGTCGTTCAGCTTCCGGTTTTCACTTTTCTAATGTATATAACCGGTTTTTTAAAGCCTGACGTTCGTTCCTGCATATTATAAATAAAAAAATCACAGTATAGGAATATCATGGAAAATGAATCTTTCCGTTCGCCCAATCCTCTCTTCGCCTATTCATGATCCTTAATACCTGCCCACTCGAGGTACATCTCCCTGACTTCGCTGATGTGATTATCCAGGTTTTCGAGGGTCCAGCCAGAGGTATCAATCGGGGGATAAATGTGCGCCGTACAGGTTCCCGTTCTTGTCATTAATAATCCGCCCTCGCTCAACTCCCGGTTTCCTTCAAAATATACCGGAACAATCGGGTAACCGAGATCGATAG
Source organism: Syntrophomonadaceae bacterium (assembly GCA_003560915.1). Lineage (GTDB taxonomy): Bacteria > Bacillota > Dethiobacteria > SKNC01 > SKNC01 > Contubernalis. Next base: position 2,374 of record PWJM01000046.1, on the reverse strand, counting down.
CCATACGAAAGGGGCCTTTTTTAAAAGGGCCGATAATTCCTGGGTGTTTTCTTGAACCCTCCGGAGCCATTAATAGTGAAAGCTGTTTTCTTTTAATTCGGTTTTGTGACTTACGGAGAGTTTCCACGGCTTTATCTGAATCCTGCCTTTTAATGAATACCTGGCCGGTTAATCTTCCGAGTAGAAAGAATATCGGGTTGTATTGGAATTCCCATTTTGCAACAAACCGGATTCTTGGAAAACCGGTTGCCAGAATCGTTAATACATCGAGAGTTGAGCTGTGGTTAACGATATAGAGGGCATTTTCCGGGAGGTGGTCTGTGTGTTTCCTTATTCTGAATTTTATACCGGCAATCCACATTACGAATCTACCCAGCGGGGGCACCATTTTCTCCATGATGAAATTCGTCAATTTGCCAAAAGAAAATATGAGAAGGAGAAGCACAACAGGGGTGTAGATGAGAATGAGAAGCAGAAAGAATACAATAATGGAGAGTGTGCTCCTGAAATATTCAATAGCTGTAAGCGGCCGTTTCTCCATATTTGGTTTTACCGGAAGGCATCTTCGAAGTGTTTGATGTCGGGGGCTCCGTTTCCTTTCTGAACTATAGATATAACATCAAAACGTGCAGGCGATCCTTCCATTTTTCTTTCGTACATCCAGGCTTCTGCTGCCTTATAAATATTTCTTTCTTTCTTAGGATCGATAAAGTCCTCGGGATGCCCAAATTGTGTACCTGAACGTGATTTAACTTCTACAAATACGATACAGGTTTGATCGTAAGCAACGATATCGACTTCAGCCCGTTCAAAAAAATAATTCTGGTCGAGCACAATCCACCCTTTGGATTCAAGATAGGCAGCCGCAATTTTCTCTGCTTCAGATCCTTTTTCCCGTGTTGATTTATTCATCGGTTTCCGGTTCTGGTTTGGATGTTTTATCCTGTTTTTTTGAAAACGACTGATGAGCTTCAGCCATCTTCACGAGCTGCTTCAAAAACTTAAGATTTTTTTTATTGATATATGGCAAAAGAGCGGCTGTGAACCTTTCAAACATTTCAAGAAACTCAATGAAATTTTCAATTCTCTCTTTAAACTCACGGGCTTCCTCCGTTTCAAGACTCTCTTCATCATATTTTTTGCAGAGCTCCTGAAGGTTTTCACGAATTGGAGCGATTTCCCGCTGCTGTCTTTCACTGATCAGGATAGAAACGATATTCCATAAATCTTTTTCAGCCGTATAGTAATCTTTTCGCTGCCCTTTAAAATGCACCTTGTGAATCAGATTCCACTGGATCAGGTTTCTGAGATTCATGTTTGCATTACCACGGCTGATATCGAGCTTATTCATAATTGTGTCGGTATCAAGCGGCCGTGTTTCTGCATAGAGCAGGGCATGAATCTGAGCCATGGTTTTATTAATGCCCCATGAAGTTGCCATCTCTCCACAAAGGAGCACGAATTTATCTATAGCTTCACGATATGGATCCGCTGGATGGTCGGGCATATTCTGTTATTCACTGCTGTTGGCGGATTCACTGCCGTCGGCTTTTGATTCCGCTTTCTTTTCACCGGATGAACCATTCTTCGGTTTGTTATCTTTGTAATCTGTCACATACCAGCCTTCTCCTTTATAGACTACTCCGGCTCCGCCTGATATCAGTCGTCTTACCTTTTGGCCAGTTTCCGGGCATTTACCGAGTGGTTCATCATTAATTCCCTGACGGAATTCAAAGGTGGTTCCGTCTTCACGAATATATTCGTACGTTGGCATAATCTGTCATATTTGTTTTCGTTGAACTCAATTCATTGATAATGAATCAGGATTTTAAATCGTTAAAACCTTTTTTGAGCCTGTTTATTGCTTCTTTTAATTGTTCCATGGACACAGCATAACTAATCCGGAAACCGGTTGGTTCTCCAAATGCATCACCCGGTACTGCAGCGACACCATAATTTTCAAGCAGATATATACAAAGATCGGTCGATGTCTGGATAACTTTGCCTGTTTTAGTCTTTTTACCCAGGTATGCGGAACAGTCAGGAAATACATAAAAAGCTCCTGACGGCATGAAACAATTCAGGCCGGGAATTTCCCGAAGAGCATTTACAACATAAGTTCGGCGTTCACTGAATGCTTTCCTCATTTGCAGGACATCGTCTAATGGACCGTTATAGGCAGCTTCACCGGCTTTTTGTGAAATTGATGACGGGGCTGAGGTCTCCTGGCTCTGAATTTTTGCTACTGCGCCGGCAATTTCTGCCGGTGCTGCCAGATATCCAAGCCTCCAGCCTGTCATTGCAAACCCTTTTGAAAATCCGTTGATCAATATCGTTCGGTTCCGGAGATCGGGTGCAGCCTGGAGAATTCCGG
>PWJM01000017.1 GCA_003560915.1 Syntrophomonadaceae bacterium | reverse complement strand
CTGAATCAGATTACGGCATTTTGTACCGTAGTAAAAGCCGGAAGCATCTCCAAGGCCGCAAAACATCTGCATATAACCCAACCCGCATTGAGCCTTCAAATCCAGGACCTGGAAGAATTTTTCAATACCAAACTCCTGGAAAGAAGCAACCGGGGGGTAAAAATCACCCCTTCGGGAGAACTGCTTTTTTCCTATGGACAGAGGCTTATGTCCCTGAGCGAAAACCTGGTCCAGGAAATCAACGCCCTGACCAGCCTGAGCAGCGAAGAATTGAATATCGGTGCCAGTTCCACCATAGGAGGGTATGCCCTGCCCTGCAGCATATATATTTTTAAGGAAAAATACCCCCAGAGCGATATCAAAATGAGTATCGCCAACACTCAAGAAATTTTAGAAAAAACCGAAGACGGTGTCCTGGACATTGGACTGATTGAAGGCCCCTTCGATCAAAAGCTCCTAAACCAGCAGAAACTCATTGCCAAAAACATCTGCAGGGATGAGCTGGTCATGATTACACCGGCCAATGAAGAATGGAGCGAAAAGGAAGTAGTAACCCTTGATGAACTAAAGGTCTTTCCTCTGGTTCTTCGTGAAAAAGGTTCCGGCATCCGGGAAACAGTGGAAAAAGCCCTCTCTGACAATAATTTAGAACTGGATGACTGTCAGCTAACCATGGAACTGAGCACCCTGGAAGCCATCAAGTCCTGTGTGGAAGCAGGCCAGGGTATCTCTATCATTTCCCGTCTGGCAGTACGCCGTGAGCTCCGACACGGGTCCCTTAAAGCCCTGCAGGTGGAAGGGATTTCTTTCCCTCATTACTTCACGGTAATCTTTTCCAGTGTAAAGCCTAAAACTGCCCTGCAAAAGACCTTCATAGAATTTATTAAATGCCCCCGTACCAGAAGCTTCTGTTAATTAATTTTAGTAATAAGAATATGCCAAATCCCTTCTTCAATTTCCTGAATTTCTATAGTAAACTTCTTTCTTTTTAAATGATTGGGGATACTAGTCATGGCACAGCTGTGGTCTGTCTCCACCACCAGGACATCCCCTTCCTTCAAGTCTTTTAATTTTTTTTCCGCTTTCAAGGCCGGAATCGGACACATATCCCCCAGTGCATCCAAGAAAAAGGTTGCCATACTTGTTCCCCCATACAATTAATGTAAACTTGTTATAGAACTCATTCAGCTGATTTGTCCGGACAAATCAGCCATTTCAATAGCTGCTACAGCAGCATCCCAACCCTTGTTGCCGGCCTTGGTCCCGGCCCTCTCGATGGCCTGTTCTAGCGTATCCGTGGTAACAATTCCAAAAATAACCGGAATCTCCGTATCCAAACTCACTTTAGCAATCCCCTTGGATACTTCGCTGGACACATACTCAAAATGAGGAGTGCTGCCCCGAATGACAGCGCCCAGACAGATTACCGCATCATATTTTTTAGTATTAGCCATTTTTTGAGCAATCAATGGAACCTCAAAAGCTCCTGGAGTCCAGGCCACTTCAATATTTTCCGATGGAGCCCCATGCCTCTGCAGGGCATCTAAAGCTCCCCCCAACAGTTTATTAGAAATGAATTCATTAAATCTGCTGACCACAATACCAAAACGGTATTTATCGGCAATTAGCTGCCCTTCATAAATTTTGCTCATAAAACATTCCCCCTGTTTAAATTTTTAATATATATAGAGCTGATGTTATAATAAAACTAAATTATCCTCCGCCTGATCACCATGTTGTGTGCAAAAATGGCTAATAACCTAAAAGATGCCCCAGTTTTTCTTTCTTGGTATGAAGATAATTGTAGTTATATATTCCCGGCTTAATTTCTAAGGAAACTCTCTCCACAATCTTCAGGCCGTATCCTTCCAGCCCCTTTATTTTTCGGGGATTATTGGTCAACAACTTGATTTCCTTTACCCCCAGGTCCACCAGGATTTGGGCCCCAATTCCGTAATCCCTGAGGTCGGCAGCAAAGCCCAGCGCTTCGTTGGCTTCAACGGTATCTTTCCCCTCGTCCTGCAGCTGATAGGCCTTAACTTTATTGGCCAGGCCAATCCCTCTGCCCTCCTGGCGCATATAAATCACCACACCCCGGCCTTCGTTGTTAATCTGAATCATAGCCTGTGCCAGCTGGTTGCCGCAGTCACAACGAAGGGACCCCAATACATCCCCTGTCAGGCATTCCGAATGAACCCGCACTAGAACCGGCTGACCGCTTTCGATGTCTCCTTTTACCAGGGCCACATGAGCATCATTATCTACAGAATTCTCATAGGCGATTAATTTAAATTCCCCATACCGGGTGGGTAGTTCTGCCTCCCCTGCCCGAAACACCAGCTTCTCCTTCTTCATGCGGTAATTGATTAACTCAGCTACGGTAATTATTTTTAGTCCATGCTGTTCTGCAAACTGCATTAATTCCGGAACCCTGGACATGGTTCCGTCTTCATTCATAATTTCACAAATTACTCCCGCCGGATACAGGCCTGCCATTTTCGCCAGGTCAACGCTGGCCTCTGTATGTCCCGCCCTGCGAAGGACTCCCCCCTCTTTGGCCCTGAGAGGAAAAATATGGCCCGGACGATTCAAGTCCTGGGGCTGCGTCTCCGGAGAAATCAAGGCCTTGACGGTGCATGCCCTTTCCGGAGCGGAAATCCCGGTGGTTACAGAACTGGCATCCACCGAAACCGTAAACGCTGTACCATGACCTTCCGTATTGCTGTTTACCATTAATGGCAGGTCCAGTTCCTCCATGCGTTCAGGCGTCAGGGGCACACAAATCAAGCCACGGCCGTATTTGGCCATGAAATTAATGGCCTCTGAAGTCACCTTTTCCGCGGCCATAATTAAGTCCCCTTCATTTTCCCGGTCTTCGTCATCTACAGCAATAATCATATTCCCTTTTTTCAATTCTTCTAACGCTTCTTCAATAGTATTAAATTCCATTCCCCATCCCTCGCTTTCTATAGAAACCCGTTTTCCGCCAGGTCCTTCAAACTAAGGCCCCTTTGAGGCCTTTCATCCTCCCTGCGGGCTGACATGAATTTTTCCACGTATTTACCAATCACGTCTCCTTCTAAGTTCACCCTGGAGCCGGCAGATTTAAAACCCAAAGTTGTGTTCTGGGCAGTATGGGGGATTAAAGAAACGCTAAAGCTGTCACCCTTGACATCCACCACCGTAAGGCTGATGCCGTCAACTGCCATAGATCCTTTAGGGATAGCATATTTCATGATTTCCTGCGGAGTTTGTATGTCAATCACCAGAGCGTTGGACTCCCGGTGCTTTTTCCTTATGGTGCCCACCCCATCGATGTGACCACTTACCAGGTGACCCCCCAGGCGGCCTCCCAGGGCCAGGGCCCTTTCCAGGTTAACCCGGTCTCCCCGTTTCAGCTCAGAAAGTCCTGTCTTCCGTAGAGTTTCGGGCATTACCTCAACTTTAAAAAATTCACTGTCAAAGGAAACTACAGTCAGACAAACTCCGTTAACGGATATACTGTCACCAATTTTCATATCTGATAGTATAGTTTGGGCTTTGATTTCTAGAGACGGACTGGTACCGTCCAGCTCCAATCCGTGAATCAACCCCAGTTCTTCCACAATTCCTGTAAACACCGGCTCAGCTCCTTTCCTTCAGGTTTCCTTTATCCAGGTATCCTGTCACCAATATATCTTCTCCCAGATTTTTAACCTGAAGATCAAATATTTGATAAACATCTTCCATTAACTCTATTCCATCTCCTCCCACAGGGGTAGGAGCCCCGGCTCCACCAATCAGTTTTGGGGCGATAAAAAACAACACCTTATCTATTAAACCATCTTTTAAGAGCTGATAATTTAAGGTTGATCCCCCTTCTACCAGAAGATGGGTAATTTGTCTTTCCCCTAGAATCTTCATCAATTCTTTCAAGTCAACCCGGTCATCCCTGGACTGTAACTTCAAGATTTCTACCCCCACCCGGGAAAGAGCTTCAAGCTTTTTCTCAGGGGCCAGTTCAGTAACCGCCAGGATTACGGGAGAATCTACAATCTGCTTTACCAGTTCGGCTTCCAGAGGCAGCCGCCCACGGCTGTCCACAATCACCCGGACCGGGTTTTTTACATCATCATTCCCTTCAATTCGTGTATTTAACCTGGGATTGTCCGTTAAAACGGTGCCTATGCCCACCAAAACTGCATCCACCTGGTTCCGTAGGCGGTGCACATACTCCCGGGACTTTTCGGAAGAGACCCAGCGGGAAAAACCTTTGTGTGTAGCAATCTTCCCATCCAGGCTCATGGCTGTTTTAAGAGTAACGAAAGGAAGGCCTGTGGAAATATATTTAATAAAAACTTCATTGATTCGATGCGCTTTTTCCTCCAGCACCCCCACTTTTACTTTAATCCCGGCATCCTCCAGGGTTTTAATTCCCTTCCCATTCATCAAAGGATTAGGATCAACCACCGACACCACTACTTTTTTAATGCCGGCAGAGATAATCTGTTCTGTACAGGGAGGAGTTTTGCCAAAATGGCTGCAGGGTTCCAGGGTTACATACAGGGCAGCCCCCCGGGCTCTTTCTCCTGCAGAGTTTAGGGCGTTAATCTCCGCATGGGGCGCTCCTGCCTTCTGATGATAACCGGTTCCTATGATTTCCCCATCTTTAACAATGACCGCACCAACCATAGGGTTAGGGCTTGTCCGTCCCAACCCTTGAACCGCCAGGTCCAACGCCAGCCACATATATTTCTCGTCAGCCTCCATCTAAAAAAGATCACCTCTTCAACAAATTATGGCAAAATAAAATACCTCAAAGATTTCCTCCAAGGTATTCCCTTCCTTCTACCATCCAGACTGTACTGTCGGCTCTGGAATCTCACCAGATCAACCTTAAAACGGCTCGCGGGCTTACCCTGAAGGATTACCGCCGGTTCGGAATTGAAAAAGCTTACGCATTTTTCTCACCAGACCCTGAAGGAATATTCAATTGACCCAAAAACATTATAGCATAAAAAACCCCGTCAAACTACTTTTTTTTCAGTGCGGAGCATTTTTATGGCATGCCCAACATCGGAACCGGAAAAGACAGCTGAACCGGCTACCAGAATATCAGCTCCTGCTCTAATCACATCAGGGGCTGTATCGGCATTAATCCCTCCGTCTACCTGGATCAACACAGGCAGTCTTTCCCTGTTTACCCACTCTTTTAATTCCTTTATTTTATTCAAACAAGAGGGGATGAACTCCTGTCCGCCAAAGCCGGGATTAACAGACATAATCAGTACCATATCCAAATCCGTGAGGACATAATTCAGCACCGATAAAGGGGTAGCAGGGTTTAAGGCCACTCCTGCAGCTGCACCCATCCCCTTAATCATCTGAATGACACGGTGCAGGTGTATACATGCCTCGGCGTGGACACAAAGTACATCAGCCCCGGCCTTTACAAAGCTATCAATATATTTTTCCGGATTAGAAATCATCAGATGAACATCCAGCGGAAGACTGGTCCTGCCCTTTAAGGACTCCACCACCGGGACCCCGATACTGATGTTGGGTACGAAATGGCCGTCCATCACATCGATATGGATCCAATCAGCGCCGGCTTCTTCTATCTGTTTTATCTCATCATATAAAAAGGCAAAATCCGCTGACAAGATGGAAGGTGCGATTTTCACCATGTTTAATAGCTCCTTTCCTTTTCCCTGAGCTCCTGTAAAAAGATTAAATAATGTTTATACCTGGACTGAAATATTTCTCCCCGGCTTAGAGCCTCCTTAACGGCGCAGGAAGGTTCATGCTCATGATGGCAACCTGAAAATTTACAGCCCGCACTGAGTCTTGAAAACTCAGGGAATAAATAAGGAAGTTCATCAGATTTTATATCCACCAGATCCAGCTGGCTGAACCCTGGAGAATCCGCCACCAACCCGCCAAAATCAAAGGATAAAAGCTCTACCTGCCGGGTAGTCTGCTTCCCTCTCCGAGTTTTAGCACTGATATCTCCTACCTTCAGCTTTAGCCTGGACTGAATTCGATTTAAAAAAGTAGATTTTCCTGACCCAGAGGGCCCAGTTAACACAGAAATTTTATCTGTAAGATACCCTTGTACTTCTTCCACTCCCTGTCCAGTCAGGGCACTGGTGAGAATAACCGGATATCCAATACTGCTGTAAATATCATAAGCAGCGATTTCTTCTCCCTCCACCAGGTCTACTTTGTTCAGACAGATTACCGGTTCCAGATAATGGCTCTCCACCAACACCAGGATACGGTCTAAGAGAGAAAGGGTAAGGGGTGGATCTTTCAAGGAAAAAAAAATGATAACCATATCAACGTTGACAATAGGAGGTCTAATCAAACGGTTCTTTCTGGGCATAATTTTTTCCACTATCCCATCATCCTCAGCCCTTGGTATAAACTCTACTTTGTCCCCCACAAAGAGATTGGAAGAATCTTTTTTAAAACGGCCGCGGGCTTTACACCGGTATATTTTTTTATCATCGGTCCTGACGTAATAAAATCCTCCGACCGCTTTAACGATTATGCCTTCCAGGTAATAACCCCCTCTCTACTGTGGAAACTTTACAACCTCCAGAGTTTCATACCCGTCCTCCGTCAGCTTCATGATAGTCACCGTGCCTGATCCCCAGCCTTCTACCTCAATATTGGTACCTTTGTAATTATCTTCGTAAGCGGTCCTTACTCCTTTATTATCATCAATATCCACTCTAATGGCCTCACCTTCGGCAATTCCCCACAGACTGGGGTCTATGGTTATTTTATAACCTATTTCCGCCGGGTCCTGTCCTTTGCTTACTACCAGGTCAACGGTATCCTGAGCCTGGACCATATCCCCGCTCTTGGGCGACTGTTCTATAACCTTCCCCTCCGCTACACTATTGCTGTATTGTTCCTGGACATTGCCCATGGTCAGCTTATACAATTCTATCCAATCCCGGGCATCTGCCAGGGTTCTGTCCACCAGATTCGGCATTCTAAAGGGTTCTGGGCCTTTGCTGATGACCAGGGAAACAGTATCCCCTTTGTTGAGCTTGATGCCCTCCCTGGGGCTTTGTGAAATAACCTCGCCCATAGGAACAGTAGGACTGTACTCTTCAATAATTTCAGGGATTAAATCCATATCCTGTAAAAAAATTTTTGCCTCCAGTTCCTTTAATCCCACTACCGATGGTACCTCCAGCTGGACAGGCCCGGTGCTGAGCACCAGTTCCACTTCCCGCCCCTTTTTTACCGTTCTTTCCGCTTCGGGAAATTGTGAAATGACATGATTTTCGGGAACCTCGTCGTCGGGAATTTCCTCTAAGATTACATATTCCAGCCCGGCTTCCTCCAATACTTCCGCTGCCTCCTGGAGAGAAAGGCCGGTTACATAGGGGACATCCACTTCGTCCACGGTTAACATCCCTCGCAGCTGGCTGAAACCATAAGCCAGTACGGTTACAAAGATAATAAAAGATAAAAGTCCAATGATTAACCATTTATACTTCCATTTTTTATCCTCCGGTTCCCCCTCAGGACCCGAAGAGACTTCCCCGTTGTTCCCGTTATGATTATTGTTATGATTCACGGGTACAAACTGATCCTGCATTTTATTAACCCCAGGGCGGTCAAATCTCTCAGAACTGACAAATCCCTGGTTAATATACATATTTATATCCTCCAACATATCCTCTGCACTCTCATATCTCGAGGCAGGATCCTTTTGTGCCGCTTTTAAAATAATTTTTTCAAGGCTGGGAGAAACTTCCGAATTAATCTCCACAGGAGACTTAATATTTTCCTGAAGATGCTGCAGAGCAACAGAGATGGGAGTCTCTCCGGAAAAGGGTACCTCTCCGGTCAGCATTTCATAAATAACAATTCCTAAAGAGTAAATATCGGCTTTTGCCCCGGCCAGCCCGCCCTTCGCCTGCTCCGGAGCAAAATAGTGGACGGAGCCCATGACTACATTGTTATCATAGGTCACCGTAGCGGCAGTTACCGCTTTGGCTATACCGAAGTCCGTAACCTTAACCCGGCCGTCCCGGGTTAAAAGTATATTGTGAGGCTTGATATCCCGATGAATAATCTTATTCTTATGGGCGGTTACTAAAGCTTCACAAATCTGCCGGGCAATCTGTACTGCCTCGTTTACCGGAAGCTTTCCCTTTTCGGTAATTAACTCCTTTAGGGATTTCCCATCAATATATTCCATCACGATATAGTACGTGCCGTCTTGTTCTCCCACATCATAAATATTAACCACATTGGGATGGGACAAACTGGCTGCTGATTGAGCTTCCCGCTTAAAACGACGAACAAAATTTTCGTCAAGGGCAAACTGTTCTCGTAAAATCTTTACCGTTACCGATCGGTTTAAAATATTGTCATACCCCCGGTAAACGACGGCCATGCCCCCTTCACCAATTTTTTCTTCAATTTTATATCGATTGGCCAAAACCTTTTCAATCATCCGTCTCACCTCTTGGTTTAAGCTCAGTCTAAATTATTCTGATTCACTATTTAACTCCGCCAGAAGCACCGTAATATTATCAGGGCCTCCCCGGGTATTTGCCGTACTGATTAGACGATCTACCGCTTCAGGTACTGAACAGGAGATAACAATATCCAAGATTTCTTCATCAGAAACCATTCGGGTCAATCCATCGGTACAGAGCAGCACTCGATCCATTTTTTCCAGGGAGTGGTGATAAATATCCACTTCTACCACCCTATCAGTTCCTAGAGCCCGGATCAAAAGATTTTGTTTAGGATGGTTTTTCTCCTCCCCTGCCTGCAGTTGATTTTCATTGACAAGTTTTTGAACATAAGAATGGTCCTCCGTAACCTGGGAAATCTCCTGGGAACGGATAATATATGCCCTGCTGTCCCCGATATGCCCAATATGCAAACCTTCCCGGGTTAAAACCGCTGCGGTCAGGGTTGTCCCCATGCCTTTCAGTTGCTCAGCAGATAAAGCCTTTTCCCAGATACTCCTGTTCGCCCCTTCAAACATATGGGTAAAAAAAGCTCTTACATCCTGCCTGGAAGATTCAATAAGCCGGTCCCGATGTCGGAGGAAAAAGGCCCTTGTCTTCTCAATCGCTATAGAACTGGCAACTTCACCCCCACTGTGACCGCCCATACCGTCGGCTACGGCAAAAAGTGTGGGAGTATGATCAATGCCCATAATTAGATAACAATCCTCGTTATTTTGTCTTTCCTGTCCAACATCAGTCCTACCTGTTACGAACACCTTTTCACCGCCCCTTATGTCACCAGCCGTACCATTCATCGTTTTTTTACCCGCTCTACAACATAACTTTGACAGGCTATATCTTCTATTACAGCATGCAAGCAATCATATAATGATAAAGTCCGGCAATTAATAATTCGCCGACGGAAGAGCTTAACCCTTCCCCAGTTTAAAAATATGTAAGCATACCCCCTGTAACTTTAAGGAAAGTATAACAAATGCCTGCTTAAAAGGCAATACGCTACATTTTTTGCCAGCGAGCCAAGAAAAATCCGTCCAAATTATGTTTGTGGGGATATAACTGGAGAATTCCTTTTGGGGCAGAGCCTTCTCCCTTTAATCTTTCCGGTAAAAAAGGAGTCAGGTCAGTGGGAATGAAGTCTGCATTCTCAGCTGTAAATTTTTCTGCTACTTGATACGTTTCCTCAGGCTCATTGGTGCATACCGAATACACCAGCACTCCAGAGGATTTCAGAGCCCTGGCTGCTTCTTCCAACAGCTTTAGCTGCAGTTCCGCCAAAGAAGCAAAATCCGAAAGCTTTCTTTTCCATTTTAAATCTGGTTTTCTTCGAATTACTCCCAGCCCTGAGCAGGGAGCATCCACCAGGGCTCTATCTATTTTACCCGAAAGGTGAACGGATAGTTTTTGGGCATCCTGAGCCAGGGGCTGAATAATACTGATTCCCAAACGTTTTGCATTTTTTTCTACCAGTTTTACTTTATGCCCATGGATATCACAGCTGATAATCTTTCCCTGATCCTTCATAAGCTGGGCCAGATGTGTGGATTTTCCTCCAGGGGCACTGCAGCTGTCCAGCAGGGTATCTCCCGGCATAGGGTTCACCAGAAGAGAAGCCAGCATAGAACTCTCACTCTGTACCTGAAACAATCCCTTCCGAAACGCATCCAGCTTAGACAGATCCTGTCCCTTCTTTAAAACTAGTGCATCGGATAATAAAAGACTTTCCTCCGCAGCAACTCCCTCCCGGCGCAGGGCTTCTTTCAGCTCCTGCCGTTTGGTTTTCAAAGTATTTACCCGGAGGGTCAGTGGGGCAGGGATATTAAGGGATGCCATATATTCTTCAGCCTGCTTCGCTCCCCATTCCAAAGACCACCTTTTCACCATCCATTGAGGAAAAGAATATTTTAAAGAAAGATAGAGGTGAGGATACTTCTCAGGATCCGGAAGCTTAATACGGCCTTTTTCCCTAAGATATCCCCTCAGCACCCCATTTACAAATTTTACCCCACCTTTGTGAGTAAATTCCTTGGCCAGTTCTACCCCTTCATGGATAGCTGCTGGAACAGGTATTTTGTCCAGGTAGGCAATTTGGTACAGGGTTGCCCTCAGTATATTTCTAACCCAGGGATCCAAGTCTGCAACTTTCCTTCCAGATACCTGTTCAAGCCACCAGTCCAGGGTCAGAGTGTACCTGACCACACCATAACATAACTCTGTAACCAAAGCTCTGTCCCGAAGGGAAAGCCCACCTTTTTGAAGATAGCTTTTTAAAGCCAGATCCACGAAAGTTCCCCGGAGCTCTATATCATATAAAATCAAAAGGGCAGTTCTGCGGGCTCCTTTTTTAACCATCTTTAATTCACCTCATATATACAATCATTGAAAAAACAAAAAGCAGGGGCACTACCCCTACCCTAATACTTCCGGTTGAACCGGCCTTTTTCTCCGGTTCCCTTTCACCTCTGCAGGAAAAATTGAATTCCTTCTTCCACGTGTTTTATATTTACACAGGTATTGTGACAGGGCCCCTGAGGCCGTTCATTGGAAATACCCAACACCGGAAGAGGGCTGGCCTCAAGAATCCCGCTGCTTAAATCCCTTTCACAGGCTACGGCAATGATGGCTTTAGGTTGTAACAATTCAATTTCTTTGCGGGCCAGTGTACCCCCTGTTACCACCTTTACCTTTACCCGGTATTTTTCCGCCAGGTCCATCAGGGAACCAATCATACAGTTACCACACTTCCGGCAGTTAGTAATATCTGTGTTAATTCTATAGGAACAATCGCTCTGCTGCAGACAGTGCGGTAATAGAAGCAGCAGGTCTTTGGGATGCACCCGGATGTAGCGTATTTCCAACAGGTAATTGTTCAGTTCAATAAAAGAACGTTGTATTTTGTCCTGGGTAATTTTAAAGACCCGGCCCAGCTGTATGATAAAAGGATAAAAAATATTTACCGACATCCGGATAACTCTCTGCCAGCTTGGAAAAAGGGGAATTTTAAAAACAGCCAGGAAAATCCCAAACAACCCCAGAAGAGTGATCCCCGCCAGCCCTGCCAAAAAAACAATGAGAATTACGAATATGATTTGGCTGTATAAAGTAGACTTGAAAAAAGTAAGGTGCCATATATAATAAACTAAAATTCCCAGAATTGCTAAAGCAGCCAGCAATAGCCCTACAAAAGTCCTTTTTTTGGTTTCAAGATTCATCTGACCCACCCCCCAAAACAGTACCAGGTGTAAGCAAATTACCCCGCAAAAAAGCCTCCGCAGGCATTTTCTTTCCTCCGGAAAGCTGTAATTCCTGAATAGAAAGTTCACCGCTGCCGGCTGCCACGATTATACCATCATTCCCCAGGTGAATTACCTCTCCAGGGTTACCCTTTACTCCATTTTCCTGCACAGCAGACCGCCATATTTTTAATCTCTGCCCCTTCCACAAAGTATACGCCCCCGGCCAGGGGTTCATCCCCCTGACCTGGTTGTGGATTTTTCGGGCATCCTCTTTCCAGTTTACAATTTCTTCTTCCCTTTTCAAAGGGGGGGCATAGGTTGCTGCTGTAGAGTCCTGCCCTCTGCGAGAAACTTCTCCTCTAAAGAGTTTTTCCAGGACTGTATCCAAAAGCTCCGCCCCCATAATCGAAAGTCGATCATGTAGGGAGCCCACGTTTTCAACGGAGGAAATCTTTGTTTCTTTTTGAAGGATGATATCCCCGGTATCCATACCCTCCGCCATATACATGATAGTAATCCCTGTAACAACTTCCCCATTTATAATAGCCCGGTGGATGGGTGCAGCGCCCCTGTATCCAGGCAGCAATGAAGCATGCACATTGATACAGCCCAGGGGAGGGGTCTCCAGCAGGCTCTTGGGTAAAATTTTGCCGTACGCTGCCACCACCACTACATCCGGTGCCAGCTGCTTTATTTCCTGCACAAAATCAGCGGAGAGCTTATCCGGCTGCAAAACCGGTAAGCCATGCTCCAAAGCTATTTTTTTTACCGGGGAGGGGATTACCCTTTTTCCCCGGCCCCGGGGACGATCCGGCTGAGTTACCACCGCCAGAAGCTCATATTTCTTTTTAATAATCGATTCCAGCGAAGGCACTGCAAATTCCGGGGTTCCCATAAAAAGTATTCTGCGTTCTTTGTTCATTCCAATACTTCCTTTTTTCAGTTTACTGCCTCTTGTCGAATTGTTTTTCATTTTAACACATTTATCCAAATTATTGAAGGGGCTTTGCCTGATTAAATTACTAATTTTTAGACTGAGTTGTCTTTTACAACTTAAAAAACAGGGAGAGGTTTAATCCGATGGCTCCAAAAAACTCACCACCTTGTCAATAAAGACTTTGCCCTCCAGGTGATCTATTTCATGCTGAAGCGCCCTGGCAAAAAGCCCGCTTCCCTGAACCCTGATTTTCTTTCCCTCCCGGTTTAGGGCCTCCACAGTAACTTTATTTGCCCGTACCACTTCTCCTACAATACCGGGGAAACTTAAGCAGCCTTCCGCTTCCGCCTCTTTACCCTCTGCCTCAACAATTTTTGGGTTAATCAGCTCTAGAAGCCCCTGGTCCAAAATATCTATCACCACCAGCTGTTTGGGAATCCCCACCTGATTGGCCGCCAGTCCCACCCCGTCGTTATGGTACATGGTCTCAGCCATATCCTCCAGGATAGTAATAATCTGAGGGGTTATTTCCTTTACTTCACTGCATCTCTGCCGTAAAGCCGGATCCTCTTTTTTTCTGATTATTCGTATCGCCATTTTTCATTCCTCCTGATGTTACAACATATTAATAGGATTCACATCCAGGGTTATTCTTACTTCTTTATTCCCCGTACCTTTATAAAATTCCTCCCATACCCACCTGGAGACTCCGTGTATCCCCTGGAGATCTTGACTCTTTATAACCAGGTGCCAGCGGTATCTGCCTCTAACTTTTGACAGGGGGCAGGGACAGGGGCCCAGCATATCTGCCTGTTGTTCCTTCAAGGCTCTTTCCAGCATATCTTTAAATTCTCCAGCCTTTTGGCTCAGGATTTTTTCAGATAAACTGGAAAAAACCACTCTAATCATTTGGGTAAAGGGAGGATATTGGAACTCCTCCCTGAGGGATATTTCCTTTTGAAAAAATGTTTCATAATCATGGTTTTTTGCCGCCATGATGCTGTAATGATCCGGGTTAAAGGTCTGGACAATAACCTTCCCACCTAGAGAACTTCGGCCGGTTCTGCCTGCCACCTGGGTCAGCAGCTGAAAGGTCCTTTCCCCAGAACGAAAGTCCGGTAAGTTTAACGCGGTATCCGCCAGAATTACCCCCACCAGGGTTACCCTGGGAAAGTCAAACCCCTTGGCAATCATCTGCGTTCCTATTAAAATATCTGCCTCTCCCCGCTTAAAAGCCTGGAAAATAACCTGGTGTGCCCCCTTGTGGGTGGTAGCATCCATATCCATGCGTAGAATCCTGGCCCGGGGGAACAAATCCTTTACTCCTTTTTCTACCCTCTGGGTACCCAGGCCTAGAAAACGGATGTAACTCCCTCCACATCCGGGGCATTCCTCCGGCACCCTTTTCTCATGATGGCAGTAATGGCATTTTAAGAGGTCTTGACTGGCATGATAGGTCAGGGTAATGCTGCAGTTAGAACAGCGCAGCACAAACCCACACTCTTTGCAGACCAGGAAGGTGGCAAACCCTCGCCGGTTTAAAAAAAGAATCACCTGTTGTTTTCTACCCAGTGCTATCTCCATGTTTTCATAAAGGGTTCTGCTGAAAAGAGTCCGGTTACCCCGGTTTATTTCCTCTTTCAGGTCAACCACTTCAACCGGCGGCAGGGG
>PWJM01000066.1 GCA_003560915.1 Syntrophomonadaceae bacterium | reverse complement strand
GCTTTCCAGTCGGCTGGGAAGAAAAATGTGGGTCATCGCGGAAACGGACCAGAATGATGTAACCGTGATTAACCCTCGGGGAAAAGGCGGCTTCGGTATAGACGCCCAGTGGATGGATGACATGCATCATGTCATCCACTCAGTGCTCACCGGGGAAAATCAGGGTTACTACATGGACTACGGCAGTATCGAAGGCCTGGCAAAGGTATATCATAATTATCTTTATACCGGGGAGTACTCTCATTTTTGGGAAAGAGATCGGGGAACTGATGCCTCTGAAAACCCGGGCAGACAGTTTGTTGTGGCCCTTCAAACTCATGATCAGGTGGGGAACCGGGCTCAGAGTGAGCGGATATCCTCCCTGGTGGATTTTTCGTATTTGAAAGCGGCAGCGGGATTGATATTCTTTTCCCCTTATATTCCTCTTATCTTTATGGGGGAGGAGTATGCCGAAAAAAACCCATTCCTGTTTTTCACCAATTTTGAAGATGCAGAGTTAAAAAAGGCGGTTTCCCAGGGCCGAAAAAAAGAATTTGAAAATTTCGGATGGGATGATGTGCCGGACCCTGAAGACGATAATTCATTCTATCGTTCCCGGTTGACGCCCCCGGAAAAATGGAACCAGGAGAACCGGTGGATACATAACTTTTATAAAGACTTGATTTCTTTAAGAAAAAGCCATCCCGTGCTGAACACCCTGGATAAACAAAACCTCACTGTCAATATAAAAAAAGAGACCCGGGTGGTGGAAATCCTCCGCCGCAGCGGAGGGCAAAAGCTGGCAGGACTGTTTAACCTGGGAAAAAACGATACCTACCACCACCACACCGGGAAAGCCCTCCTGAACTCAGAATGGAAACAGTACGGTGGAAATCAGGAGGAGGAAGAGAGCAGCAGCCGCCTTTTAAAGGGCAGCATGATTATACTGGAGCTGTAATCTGTTCCTTCTTTTGGAGGAAAAACTGTTCAATATCTTCCTCTGACAGGCTGTCGATTTTTTCTATTAGTTTGGGGAATGCCGGTGGATACAGGTTGTAGAGGTAATAATACATGTGGTCCACCAAGAACTCTACGTCGGGTACCTCACTCCAAATCCTCTGAATATAATCTGTGGAAATGAAAACAGCCTGGGAATAATCCTGCAGCAGGGTCAGGGTTTCCTGCATGCGGGAGGGGAAATCCGTATCCTTTTTATTTACTTCGTACAGTTCTACTACTTTTCTTACCGCTATTTCCTTCCATTGGAAGACGGATTCTATGGGGGCATAAGCGCCGGAAAGGTCTGCCCCTCTTTCCTCTGCCAGCCGTTCCAGCCCGAATTTCAGGTAGTTCACCCGCCCATCAATAAAGGTGTCCAATAATTCCAGAATGCCCACAAAATTTCTGGAGTCGATGGATTCCGGTTTTCGGCTCAGCACCATTTCCGGCGGATGATCTTTGAGTTTTTGCAGCAGTGCGGAGCAGATTAAATAACCCTTCAGGCACGGAAGTTTCTGTCTCCCCTCGGTAGGCCTCCATCCCCAGTTACAGGCCCTCTTCATAATCCGGTGATACAGTACTGCTTTAACCTCCGGATGGTCTCGAAATACCAGTTCCTGCTCCATATGGTTCATCCAGGCACCGTGAATAGGCAGGTGTATATTTACATTGAAATTTTTCAAAAGAGTGTCAAAGATGCCGCAGTAGTACTTTCCGTTTTCCCAGAAAATATGGGGATGCTGGTACAGCCCTGTTTTCTCCCGGTCATAACGGCCCACATCGGTTACTCCAATGGGCGGATAGTGACCGTCTACTCTGGAGACCAGCCTGATTTCCGGAGCCCAGTTGATTTCTCCAAACTTGACCTCCGGGAGTTTTTGGATGCCAGTGGGCTTCAGCACGGTATCAATATACTGGTCTGGAGTCACAAACTTTACGTTAAAACGTTCAGATTCCTCCTGGAGAAGTTCTTCCCAGGCCGCTTCCATAATTTCCAGGGCAATATCCCCAAAATCCATCAGCTCCAGGTCCTGGATATAGACCAGTACTCCGTTGGTGGGGCAAATTTCCATTTCCCTTTTGAGAACTGATTTATAAAGTTCTACCCCTTCTTTCATTTCAATGGGAAACTGTTCCTGTCGGTCATACAAATATTCCTCTTTAAACACCGCGTAGTCCCCCAGCATATACCCCTGGTTTTTCACTTCATCCCTTTTCATCTTGGTGATGGGCCGCCAAATTTCCTGGGAGATGGGGAAGTTTCTGGGGAAGGCCAGAAGATTTTTATGTTCAGTTCGCAGCAGGAAGGGCAGGTACTTATAATCTCCTTGCCCTTCCAGCGAGAAAGGCACTTTACCCTCCTCCAGGTGGGGGAAGATGACATAGTCAATGTTTGCCTTTTCTATGCCCTCCAGTTTATCATGGCTGAAGGATGCTTCACTGGGAAAGAGCCCTTTGTATTTGGGGTAAGGAACCCCCATTAAATCGTGAAGATACTGCATGTTCCAGACTACTTCCTGAGTTATTTCCTCTTCTCCCATCAGGGAAACATGGGTATGGTGGGCATGACCGTACAGAGGATACAGCCTTCCCCGGCGGTAATCCTCCTGCATCATTTTAAAGGTATCCGGTATGACCTCCTTAATCTGGTGCAGCAGCTCGTTGGAATACTCTACGCAGAGAGGTGCATCCAGCCGGTCTCCAAATTTGCTGCACATGGAATAAATGTCCCGGCCCTGGGTATTTCTTTTTTTGATGTAATTTTCATCCAGAAAGGTATCTTTCATGGGGTTACCTTCCTCCAGAGTAGATAGCAGTACCTCTGGGAGGTCCCAGAGCAGTTCATGGGCATGAAATGCCAGAATTACATATATATTTTTCATTGATTTTTATTCCCTCTTTCTTTTTTTAATTACTGCTCCTTTGCAGGCAGAGAAGCATCAGGGTCATATTTATAAATAAACCCGCTGTACGGGGGAAGCACAAAATGGTTAAAGGTTCCGTTTCCGGCATCCAGGATGTTCCAGGGATCATTTTTTTCAAGGCTGTTCAGAGGGGTGACGTTTTGAATATCTGCCAGCTTAAACCACCTGCCCTCCTTTTCTAAATTTAAATCCACAGCTACATCATGATTTTCAAAGTTCATCATTACCGCCAGGCTTTCCGGAGTTTGGCCGTTGGCCTCTGCTTTCCAGCCAATAACCCTTTTCCCCCTGCCTTTATTTTCTTTCATCCAGGGGCCCAGCATCCAGGAAAATGTCCCCTCCTCAATGGGATTATAACCACATTGTCTCAGGGCACTATGCTGCTTGCGTAACCGGATCAGGTTCCGGGCCCATCGGAAGAACTGGTCAATATTCTTGCTTTTATTTACCCAGTTGACGTCAATTCGGTTTCGTTCCCTTTCGATGCCGTACTCCTGGCCCATATAAATCATGGGCTGGCCCAGGGCTACCATGGTAGCCATCAATCCAAGCCTGGCTTTACGGTCTTTTATCTCCGGACTCTGAAGGTGTTCTCCACCGGTGGCGACCTCATACTGTACGCTGTTTTCATCATGGCTTTCGCAGTAATTAATGGCGTTGTTGGTATGGGCGGCATAGGCCCCCTTACTGAAATAAAAAATGCTGCCCAGATCTTCCGGGCTGTTGTCTACCCCTTCAAATTCCCCTTCTCTCAGCAGAGCTTTTATTTTATCGTGGAAAATGTCCGACCACTGGGCGTAACCGTTATAACCCTCCAGGTTTAAATCCTGTTCATTGGGCAGGTTCTCAGCAATGAGGACAGCATCT
>PWJM01000056.1 GCA_003560915.1 Syntrophomonadaceae bacterium | reverse complement strand
ATCGTGGGTGAAGAGCACTACCGGGTAGCCCGGGGCGTGCAGGAACTTCTGCAGCGCTACCAGGAACTCCAGGACATCATTGCCATCCTGGGGATGGACGAACTGTCCGACGATGATAAGGTTATCGTAGGGCGTGCCCGGAAGATTCAGAGATTCCTGTCTCAGCCTTTCCACGTAGCCGAGCAGTTTACCGGGATCCCCGGGAAATACGTGCCGATTAAGGAAACGGTTAGAAGCTTTAAGGAACTCTTAGAGGGCAAGCATGACGACATTCCGGAAGCAGCTTTCTTTATGAGAGGGCCCATCGAGGAAGTCATAGAGGCAGCCAAGGAAATGGCCTAAAGCTCTATGCGGCAAATTTTAGGAGGGTTGTACAATGGCATCTACCATTAAATTAGATGTGGTTACTCCGGAACGGGTTGTTTACAGCCAAGATGTGGAGATGGTAATTGCCAGGTCATTAGACGGAGACCTGGGTATCCTGGCAAATCACGCCCCTCTGATTGCGGCTTTAAAAATTGGTATTCTACGCATTAAGAAGGATAACCGTTTCAGCCACCTGGCTATCAGCGGCGGTGGGTTTATGGAAGTAAGCCCCGAAAAAGTAACCATCCTTGCGGATACCGCTGAAAGGCCCGGGGAGATTGATGTAGAGCGGGCCAAGGCTGCCAAGGAAAGGGCAGAAAGAAGACTGGCCTCCCCCAGGGATGATGTAGATCAGTTCAGGGCGGAAGCCGCCTTACAGCGTGCTGTCACCCGTTTGGAGACCATAGAGAAAGAAAGATCTTAAAAATAAGTGTATCCTATAAAGGGACATAAATTAAGATTGATAAGGAAAGCGGCTTTTCTGATAAGAAAAGCCGCTTTTTTTTGTCCCCTTGTTATTCACCGTTTGTCAGCATAATTTCCCCAAACACTGCTTGCGTTTCCCCACAGTTTCCCCATTTTATCCCCAGCCATAATCCTTAGAAATAAGACAGAAGAACCGTTCCTTTGTCTTGTGTTTCTGCTTGTCTTATTCAACAAGGTATATCCCGGCAAAATAAGGCAATAATGATAGATGGACATATTTACCCCTGTCCAAAGGCACAGAATAAGTAATTAAACATATAATGTATTCCGTGAATTAATAGAAAAGGAAAGGTTAGACCGGTATGGATAAATTAGTAATATATGGAGGAAAAAAACTGAAGGGCCGGGTAAAGGTCAGCGGAGCCAAGAATGTCTCACTCCCCATTTTGGCGGCCAGCCTTCTGACCAGGGAAAAAGTTTGCCTGAAGGATGTGCCCCCTCTTTCCGATGTCTACTACATGATGAAGGTCCTGGAGAAATTGGGCGCTCAGGTGTATTCTGCAAAGGACAGTATAAATATCAAGGCAGATACCATCCGTGGGGAGGGGCCTGCCTCTGACCTGGTGTCCCGCATGCGGGCTTCCTTTCTTACCGCCGGGGCCCTCTTAGGGCGCCGGGGCAGGGTAAAGATCTCCCTTCCCGGAGGCTGTTCCATTGGAAGAAGGCCCATTGATTTACATCTTAAGGGATTCAGGGCCCTGGGAGCCAAGACCGAAGAGGCCTGCGGGTACATCTGTATTACGGCGGAGAAACTCAGGGGAGAACGGATTTACCTGGACTTTCCCAGCGTGGGGGCCACTGAAAATCTGATGATGGCCGCCTCCAAGGCTCTAGGAACCACAGTGATTGAAAACGCTGCAGAAGAACCGGAGATTGTTGATTTAGCCAATTTTTTAAACGCCCTGGGGGCAAAAATTAGCGGTGCCGGGACTAAAGTCATTCGCATCGAAGGGGTAAGGGAATTAGGGGGTGCTGTTCACACGGTAATCCCGGACCGGATCGAGGCCGGCACCTTTATGGTGGCAGCGGCCATTACCCGCAGCAAAATACTTCTGGACAACGTGATATTGGATCACCTGAAGGCAGTAGTGGCCAAATTAAAAGAGGCGGGAGCCCGTCTGGAGGAACAGCCGGAGGGTGGGGTACTGGTGTCCGGGGAGAACTGTACCCTTCCCCTGGATATAAAGACCCTTCCTTACCCCGGGTTTCCCACGGATATGCAGGCGCAGTTCATGGCCCTGCTGACTCTGGCAGAGGGAAATAGCGTAATTACTGAAAACATATTTGAGAACCGTTTCATGCATGTGTCGGAATTAAACCGTATGGGGGCCAATATACGGGTGGAGGGTTCCAGCGCGTTTCTGCAGGGAGTTAAGCAGCTGCAGGGTTTTCCGGTGCGTTCCACCGACCTGAGGGCGGGCGCCGCCCTGGTATTGGCGGGATTGGCCGCCCGGGGCTGCACGGAGGTGCTGGAGGTAAACCACATTGACCGGGGATATTACCGAATCGATGAAAAATTGCGGCAGCTGGGGGCAGAAATCCATCGGGTAACAATGAAAGAAGAATCAGAAAAGGAAATGACGGAGGCCACAGAGACGGCTGTTCCCCGGTAAGGGGCGGCCGTCTCTCAATTTTCAAAATTTAATTAAACCCGCCCAAGCTCATATTTTGTAAGCTAAGCAGCTATGAGGATGGGGAATTCCTTCCGCAAGGAGAACAAGATTATTCTGAGTAATTCTTTAGAAAAAGAATAAACATTTCTTTTTCTTTTTTGACAAAATATGATTTTATTTCTTCCCAATTCATTACTTTTAACATAAAAGGAGCAGGTTCTTTTTCCGCATCTTCAAAAAAAGATAGGCTTTTTATAATATGGTACAGGTTTCTTTTTATTTCAGAATATTTTTTCGGAAGAAGAGCAAACAATTCATCCAATGAAAGATGATTATGCGATATGAAATAAAGGTCAATAAAGTCCTTTTTACTTCCCCTTCCGGCTATAGCCGTAATTTTCATTAAGGAAATGTCTGTTAAGCTGGCAATTCTTACTCCCAGTTCATTTTTTTCGGGTTTCAGAAGCGGATAGTCATAATATAAAAAGCTGAGCTTAATATTATTTAGAAGACAGTGCAGGGAGCCCCGGGTACGGGAAACTATTTCCAGGGTTCCAAGGGTTTTTAAAAACTGTACTATTTCTTCCTGCTGAATGGGGTGAGGAGTGAAAAAGTCAAAGTCTTCGGAAATGCGGTGTCCTAAATAAAGGGCTGCCGCTGTTCCTCCCGCCAGGTAATATGGTTTCAGCAGTTCATTTCTTCCTAACTGTTCCAAAAGGATTCGGTGATTTTCCGAAAAGATTTGGACAAACATTGGACTTCTTCCTCCTTTAAGCCGTAATAGTTCTTCCAGAAGTTAGCTGTTTTAGGAGAGAGCTTTCGGCTTTTTTTGACGGTTTCTATAATGGCATCATCAGAGTACCAGGAAAGCACCCAGCGGATGGCCCTGTCATCCCCAAACTCAAGAAGCCTTTCTAAAACAAAGATAAAGTCTCTTTGGGGGTCAATGTTGTTAATTTCAGTGTCCCAAAAGAAACTTTTACAGAAGGAAGGAATTATTTTTGAATGTTTACTAATCTCCATACACTCACCTACTTTAGAGTTTGAATACTTATTAATTCTCTTTCCCATATTATAACATAAAAAAGGATTTTAAAAAAACAGCTGATATCATAAAACCCCTGAAAGTAGCATATATTAGGAAGAAGAAAAAATGCGGAGGATACAACCATGAGAATAATTACGGCTTACCTGGTCATTGCTCTTTTTTTGGGGGTGATCTGCCTTCCTGCACTGGTGGTGTTCATTGATACAAGTCCAGCTCCCCCCCAGGCGGCGCTTCCCCAGGAAACCTATGAGGAAAGGCCGGTGGAACCGGGAGAACTTACTGTTCAAGT
>PWJM01000143.1 GCA_003560915.1 Syntrophomonadaceae bacterium | reverse complement strand
TCTTTACGCACCGAAGGGCCTTTCGCTTACAGAGACCTGGAAGAATGCCTGAACCTAATACGTGGATACGTTACCGAGGAGAAAAGGTTTGCTGTGATTGGCTACATGGGGCATCTTTAGAGTTATAATCATTCTTTATTTATTTAACAGGTTGCAGCGTGAAAAGAAAATCGCAAATTTGCAGGGTAGCTCAGGCCAGGATTTTCCTGTTCAACCAGTTGTGTTCCTGTTTAAATGCATAGAAAAAATGGGCAAAAAAGACAATCCATACTACTCCCGCAACATCGGACCCAAAAAATTTCGAAGCCGGTACATTAAGAAAAAAGATGAAGACCCTGATTTCAGTGCTGTCCACTCAGCCAGCGGAAATTCTCATCAAGTGACTACTGTGGATACAGATGATTACTGGAATCCGTCCGAACCCAGAACAAGTGTCGCCGGGGAGAGTTACTATGACAAGCATTTTAAACTGAAGGAACTGCTGGAAGAGATAGTGAGAATGGACGAGAACCCTTTTATTGCTTTGCGCTATCTTGGTCATTTCGAGGATCTCTCTGACAAACATGAAAGTCAGGAAGGTCAAGAAAAAAAGCGTGATTCCATTAATCCCGGCAGAGGAAAGCTATTATTAGAAAAAGATTTATATCGTTACATAAAAAGAATCCGTAACCTGGAAGATTGTTATTTCGAAGACTTCGGATCCTATTTAAAAGATGTTATTGGAGATCCGAAAAACATCCAGATTATCAATGAAGCGGTAAAACAGCATCATTCGGAAGACTTGAAAAAAATCATCATTCTTTTTTCCCCTTTCTGGATACGCAGGCCCCAAACTTGGGACAGCAAGGACAGCGGAACCATCATTGACCATTTATTTGTGCAGTATAAGGTGCCTGCTTTTTTATACAAGGGATGGTATTATTCATGGGATCGCATGAGTTATAAATGGCTCATCTGGTTTCTGCTTTTTGCACAGGGTGGAAGCCTAAAAAAAGCAGGAAGATTATTTAAATGGCGGTTAACACCAAGATTTCAAAAATTTCTCCTTGAAATAGCCGAAAACCGCACTCCTCTTGAAGCTTGTGCGGAGGCAGAAATCAGAAGATTAGGCGGCAATGAAGTTGATGTCCGTTGCATTTTGGGAAACCACGCTTTTTTGATTGATCCAACAGAGTACTCATCTCACAAGGCGCATTTCACTTTTTGGCAAAACACTATTTCCTGGATTATTAAGCACAGTCAATATTTAAGTGAGGATAACTACAACTGGTGTCTGCAATGGGCCATGCACGAGTACACGGAAGCGGAACGCGAAGGACGCGGGTTTTCATGGAAGGGAAGAACATTGCGAAATGTCTCCCAACTGTCTAATGAATACTATCATTTAACCGTACGGGAAAACCGTCCCAATAATTTGTCATGGTCCAGCAGTCATTTTGACTGGGAATATGAGAATGATGACAATACCAAATGGACATTTACAGAACTAACTTCTTCAAAGGAGTTGATGGAGGAAGGATCAGCAATGCATCATTGTGTTGCCTCATATGACGGACGTTGCTCTTCAGGATATTCTGCCATTTTTTCAATGCGGCAAAATGGTGTAAGGATTGCTACAGTAGAAATCGATTCTGGTGAATGCGTACTAATTAGCGCTAGTGGACCATATAACAGCAAGCCCTCTGAAGAAGTCAGAGATGTGATAGCCCAATGGCTGGAAATTGCATCGTCGCTTACAGAAGAAAATGCAATGCGCAAATTGTCAATCAGGGCAAAAAGAAAACTGGAACGATTATTTATTAAATTAGGAATAGACTCAATCAATGGAAATGATAGCGCTGGAAACACACCACTACATCTGGTAGTAGAGGGAAGGGACATCCAATCAATCCGCCTGCTGATAAAGGCCGGAGCCGATGTAAATAAAAAAAATCATAAAGGTATTACGCCTCTGGCATTAGCTGTACGCATGCAACTTGCTGGTGTTATTGGCCTTTTGATCGATGCTGGAGCTGATATCAATGAAAAGATTTTGACAATAAATGAAATAAGAATAAGCTATTTGGGTTATGCTGTTAGAGTTGGTGACTTAGCCACGATAAAGTGCATTCTTTCTTATCTTGACAGTATAAGAGAAGATGAGTTTTCCGATTGTGTCTGGTATGCTGCAACCAAGAAAAAGACTGATTACCTGAAGGTGATAATAGATCAGGCTCTGAGATTGCGTCCATTAGTACTTGAGCATGCAATGTCAAAAATGCTTATGAAAAATGAACTGAAGATAGTAAATAAGCTATACAGTGCTGGAGTCAAGCCAAACATAAATTTCATCTATAATTCTTTAATTGAAAGAAACGCTTTGGATATAACTAAAAAAGCGATAGAAAAAACTTTATTAGGGTACTGGTTTGACATGAAGACATTGCATGAAATTGTAAAAGTTGATCATTGCTCACATGCATTACTTCAAATGTATAGTAATACGATTCCTAAATCAGCAAATAACATGAATAAATATGAGGAAAAATATGAGATTCTTTCGCATAGCATAGGCTTTTTGAATCCAACACTTTTACATTTTATTATCGCAGATGGTATAAATATTCAGGACGAAGATAATAATGGAAATAATTTACTTCATATTACTGCAAATGGGGGACGTTATGATGTAATCAATTATTTATTTGATAACTACCCAAAAACAAAGTCTTTAATAAACAACAAAAACAACATGGGTGAAACGCCTCTGTTTCTATTTTTAAGTAACAATTTTTACTGTTCAAGTTCAGATATTAAACAACTCATACGATTTTTCGAACTTGGTGCGGACATCCAAACAATAGCAAAAAATGGGGAAACCTTGCTACATTTGGTGGTAAGTCTAGGCAATGAATCAATGTTGGAGTTCTTGATTGAAAAGATGAAGACATATCTAAATGCAAGAAACAAGTCGGGTGACACACCATTACACTATGCAGTCATGTATAGCGATATCAAGAACATAGACCTTTTATTGAAAGCCGGAGCTGATCCCAACGTGCGAAACAATTCCGGGCAAATACCGCTGGACTTGTCACAATCCGATGAGGTCATGGAACTGTTCAGCTAATAGAAAAACTATCTGTTTATACAATTCGCCATCAATACGCTCAACCAGCTGATTGCAGCACCACCAATAACATTGGTTTTTCTTGGCATTGCGGCGACAACCGGCTCCATACTAAAAGCCATGCCACTGATTTCCGCATACGAAACCGGATACGAGGGATCGTAAGGACGCTTGTAAACATCGAGAACCTGTTCCATAGCAGCCACGAACACGCTGCTTTGATGAGGTGGTATGACCCAACACTGGCTTTTCCATGGTTTTAATTCGTTTTTTTTAAAACCCTGCGAACCGTTTCGTGAGAAATGCTGTCCACACATTGTAATTCCACCATCTTGTCGGCCAACAGACGTAATGACCATGTGGCATGGCCTTCGGGCGGTTCGCTACAGCACATGGCAATCAATCGGGCTTCAGCATCGCCATCTACATTTCGATCGTAGGTTCTTTGGCGTGGTTTTCCATACAGAGCCACTTCGAATCCGTCATCGATAAATCGCTTACTCTTTTCTTGTGGAATATTTAAAAATTTGAAGCCAGAAAGATCTTGTAAAGATAAATACAGAACTGCACCCTGTACTCTCAATTAAAGATGTTCAATGATGAAGAGAAGATGTGATGGTCTGGAAACGGCTTTAGCCAATAGAAAGTCCGATTTGGACTTATCGATACAATCTTAAATACCTGAAAAATTTTG
>PWJM01000151.1 GCA_003560915.1 Syntrophomonadaceae bacterium | reverse complement strand
CTGACGGGAAGCGACCCGCTTTTCTTCAGTTCTCATTGTGGTGAGGTAAATGAGGATATTCTAGAAGTAAGCGCCCGGCTGAACATGAGGATGGTGATGTGGTCCCTGGATACAGTGGATTGGAAGCTCCCCGGAGTGGAGGTTATGGCTGATAAAATTTTGGGAGGAGCTCATAACGGAGCCACCGTGTTAATGCATCCTACGGAGCAGACACCGGCAGCCCTGGAAATTATTATAAAGGGACTGCAGGAACAATGGTATAACCTGGTAACATTATCCTGTCTCATTGATCCGGACTATCATTAGATTAATAATTATATAAAAAAAGAAAGGTGCGGCATGAAAAAGATTAATTTGTATATTCGCCTCAGCAGCATACTTGCTTTTTTAGGGCTTCTCTTCTTTCTCTTTTTCTTTTATAATATTGGAGAAACCTTAGAAAGGCATTTTTATGGAGTGCAGCTGGGAGTAACCCTGGAGGGAAAAGACCTTTCGGGATTTCTTCGCCGGGAGGTGGAGGAACTGGTCTTAAAAAGGGCGGAAACAGAAAGGGTGACCCCTGAAAATGCATATATTAACCGGGAAAACGGCGAAGTGGTACCTGAGGTGGTTGGCAGAGAAGTAGAGGTATTAAATACCGTAAAACAGGTCATGGAAGCGGAGGAAAATACCAGCCTGTCCATTATGGTGGTAGAGCTTTATCCTGAAATTACCGCGGAATTAATTCATTCCATTGATACTTTAAAGGGCAGTTATTTTACCTGGATGGGGTCCGGACACAGCAGGGTAACCAATATTATAGTAGCCGGAGAAGCTATCAATAACACCCTCCTGCATCCGGGACAGGTATTTTCATTTAATCAAACCGTTGGGCCTCGGACGGCAGAGCGGGGATACCACTATGCCCCCATTATTGTTGGAGGGTCAGTGGTCCTGGGCCTGGGAGGCGGAATATGTCAATCTTCTTCTACCCTTTATAACGCGGTTTTAGCATCTGAACTGGAGGTGGTGGAACGTTATCCCCACAGTAAACCTGTAGGATATGTGCCCAGGGGCAGAGATGCCACCGTTTCTGATCATCTTGATTTTAAATTCAGAAACAATACGGACCAGTTTATTCTGATTAAGGTCAGCAGCTACGGGGGAAAAATAGAAGCACAGATTTGGAGCAATTAATTGACTTTAAAGAGTTTTCTATATAAAGCCAGCATATAATGCAGGAGATATTGCCTTCATGTTGAATTAATGTCCTTAAGTTTATGACAGGAGCTGAAGCCTAAATGGAAGAAATATTTTTGAAAGTTGTAAAGTTAAGAGAGGCCCAGGATTTACCACTGCCCGATTATGCCAGTTCCGGTTCAGCGGGGATGGATTTAAGAGCTGCTGCCCCACAGGATATTATTCTTCAACCCGGGGAACGCATGCTGGTTTCTACGGGTTTGAAACTAGAAATTCCTGAAAATTTTGAAGGGCAGGTACGGCCCAGAAGCGGCCTGGCTATAAAACACGGGATAACCCTGCTTAACACTCCGGGGACCATCGATTCCGACTACCGGGGAGAGGTGAAAGTAATTCTCATTAATCTAGGGAAGGAACCTTATACCATTAGAAGAGGAGACCGGATCGCTCAGTTAATTGTGGCCCGGGTATCCAGGGCCCAGGTAGTAAAGGTTTCTGAACTATCCGATACCCGAAGGGGAGGAGGAGGTTTCGGCCACAGCGGAGTATAACCTCATGTCTCACTATTGTGAACAGCAGTAAACTATAGTGCAGCAGCGTGCCACAGTGAGGACGGTTAAATTTTACTGCATAAGTATGCCCAAGAGAAAGCGAAGCATAAAAAATACATCGATGATGGATGTATTTTTTTCATTATAAAAAGCTTGTATGCATATGAATAGGTAGGAGGGATAAATATGTTACTCCATTTTCTCGTATTTATGATGATGCTGGTGTTATCGGTCTTAAAAAGAGTGAATATCAGAAACCAAAGAATTTCCAAATTCAAAAACCTTCCGACAGATCCCTTAGAATCTCCTGTTTCCAGCGCTCTTTCAGAAATGTTAGGGGTGGCCGGCGGGATATACTTAGCCTTATTAATGCTGGTATCTTTTTTGCAAATAGATATTCCTTCTATGGTCAACATATATGGAATGGAAATAGAGCCGCTGGCTTTAATTTCAATAATTATAACTCTGATCCAGCCTTATGTGGTGGAATTAAAACATTACTGGGGAGGTTAAAAATGTATTTAAGCAAGCTGGAGGGAAAAGAAATAATTAACTTATATGACGGTACCCGAATGGGGACACTGGGAAATGCGGAACTTCTTTTTGATCCGGAATCCGGGAACATCAAGGCACTGCTGCTGCCCGGTTTCCAGGGATTTTTAAAATTTCAAAACAAAGAAGAAATAACCATACCCTGGGAGGCTATACGTAAAGTTGGCACGGATATGATGCTTGTTGACCTTCGGCCCCAAAGGGCCAGGGCAAGAAACGAAAGGGGCCAGGTATAAGAATTAGCGGTTTCGGTAATACTAAAAGTTGAAAATTTACCAAAAAAGGAGGTAATATTTATGGAATCTACTGTAATAGGAGTCATGAAAGAACACAGCCGTGCAGAAGAAGCTGTAAGGTCTTTACGGGAAAAAGGATTTAGAGAAAATGAAATTTCCATTGTAGCCAAAGATGAAGAAGCAAAGACCGGTGAAGGCAGAGGGGAAGAACTCTCTTACAGCGAACAGAATTTATCTGACGGCACCGCAACAGGAGGCGCTATTGGCGGAGTTGCAGGGCTTTTAATGGGTGCCGGAGCTCTCTTGATACCAGGGATTGGGCCTATTATCGCTGCAGGCCCATTAGCCGGAGCTTTGACCGGTGCGGTAACCGGAGGGATTGCCGGAGGGCTGATTGATTTTGGAATCCCTGAAGAAAGAGGAAAACATTATGAAGAAAGAGTCAAACAGGGGGATATTCTGGTAGCCATAAAAACCAGTGAGGATAAGGTAGATAGCGCAGCGTCCATATTGAGAGAGTTCGGAGCAAAAGATGTAGAGAGCCATTCCAAATAAATAGGAATAAGACAAGGGGACGGTTCTCTTGTATTATTGCCTGGGATAGTAAATATATTTTTAAAACGCGTTTTTATAACGCGTTTTTTTTTGTCTAAATTTCACACAATCCAGGTCAGAGTCATATTATTATATTAACCTATTTCCGTGGATTTACAGGAGGGTAAATACATGAATATAAAAGTTACCATACTGGGAGGCGATGACAGAGAAATAGAAGTGGCGAAGAAACTGGAAGAACTGGGTTTTCAGGTGAGAACTGTGGGTTTTGATAATTATTCAGGAAAATATTCCTTTAAAAATATGTCAATTAAAGAAGCAGTAAGTTCTGCCCAGGTAATTATTGCCCCTTTAGCCGGAACAGATTATAAAGGGAAGCTTTATGCAATGCATTCCCAAAAAGAAATATATTTAACGGAGGATATTTTAGGTGAAGTCAATACAGGGGTTCTTTTTTTAATCGGCAGGGCCAAAGGGATCTTAAAAGATGTGTTGGAAGCCAAAGGGGTAACAGTGGTAGAAGTTGGGGAAATGGATGAAGTGGCAATTTTAAATTCCATACCTACCGCCGAGGGGGCCATCCAGATTGCCATGGAGAACACCCCAATAACTATACATCGAAGCCAATCCCTGGTAATAGGTTTTGGCCGCTGCGGTATCACCCTGGCCAGGACACTTCATGCCCTGGGAGCCAGAGTGACAGTAGCAGCAAGAAATGAAGCAGCTCTGGCCAGGGCCTGGGAAATGGG
>PWJM01000117.1 GCA_003560915.1 Syntrophomonadaceae bacterium | reverse complement strand
TTTTGAGCCTGATCGCGGCTCTGGGAAGCCTTTATTTTCTTACCTTAAACTCAACGGGAATGCTCCTGACAGCTGCTGCCCTAATTTTTATCTATTATATTTTAGACCATGTGGATGGGGAACTGGCCCGGTACTATATTCAGACCGGGCAGATGAAACCAAACCTTAAGGGACATTACTTTGATGTCCTTGTCCACAGGTATTCTTCCAATTTAATGGTGTTTTTTGTAGGACTGGGGATTTTCAATCTTTACGGTTATGAATGGGCGGTTTTGTTAGGTTTTGCAGCCTGTATCGGCATAAGTTCTTTTCCTAACGTGATTGCTGCCCAGGTGATTGTCGGAAAAATTGCCAATGACAAGGAGGTTGTTTCAAAAAACAAAAAAATGAACGATGTTTTACTGGAAATCGAGAAAAAAAGCCAGCAAATTAAGGATATTCACCAAGGGAATCCTGCACAAAAAGCTAAGAAACTAATTATAGAATCATTATTTTTTCCCGGTCATATAGTGCTTTTGATGCTTGTTCTTATCGGGGATGCCTTTATTAGTGACTTTATAATCAGTGGGTACCCCATAAACTTAAGATTGCTGTTATTGCTGGGCTTAGTCTTGATTTATACGGCAAAAACCATTATTCAAAGCATTCTATGGATGAATAGACTGAAACATATTTCTTAAAATACTCCCTGCTTGAGGAAGTGGCTGAAATTGGATCAACAGCTTATAGAAATTCTTGACTTGCTTCATAGGCATGATATTACATATTGGTTAGACAGCGGGACCCTTCTGGGGTTAATGCGGGAGGGGAAACTGCTGAAGAATGATATGGACATTGATGTTGGTGTATGGAGCGAAGAGGAACAGAAATTAAAAAAAATGCTGTCTCTTATTAAACAGGCGGGTTATACGATTTATTCAGCCTCTTACAAAGGGCAGATATTCAAATATAATTTTATACCCAATTACAACAAACATAAGCGGAAAGTAGATATTAATCTTTTCAGAGAAGCAGATCACCATGCCTGGTGTCCCATGTACTATTTTATTTTTACTTCTAATCATGAAAAATCTGAGGATAGGGGTAGAAAGTTTTCAGGTGCTGTAAGAAAAGTAATTCGTTCCTGGTGGAACAGGTTCAATACAAAGATTCGTTTAAAAGTAGACATAAATTCCTTCCCATGGCGTCCTTTTTTAAATATTGGTACCTGGTGGATCCCCATCCAATATTTTAAAAAAATTGAATATGATACCCGTTTAAAAGCTTATATCCCCTCAGACTGGGAGAGTTATCTGGAGTTCCGTTACGGTCGGTGGCAGGTAAAAAAGAATGACTGGATATTTTACAAGGATGACCAAGGAATTAATGACAAGGAACCTGCTGAAATAATAAAGCAGCTGAAGCATTAAGGTTTTATTAATCAAAATTATTATTTTATTTTATGGAGGCGATACTTTGAAAGCTATGATTTTAGCGGCTGGACTGGGAACCAGGCTGCAACCTTTAACGAGTACCATATCTAAACCCATGGTTCAGCTGGTAGGCCGACCCTGTATGGAATATACCGTCAGGCTTTTAAAAAAATATGGGGTTGAGGACATCATGGTAAACCTGCATTACTATCCGGAGATAATTAAAAATTACTTCAAAGATGGTTCTGCCTTCGGTTTGAACATAAACTATTCTTATGAGAAGGAGCTTTTGGGAACGGCGGGAGGCCTCAAAAAAGTTGAGGACTTTTTTGCCGGGGATACGGTCCTCATCATCAGCGGCGATGGCTTAACGGATATCAATATTAGAAATTTTTATGAGTTTCATAAAGATAAAGGCTGTATCGCTACTCTTGCTTTAAAAGAAGTAGGAAATCCGGAACTGTATGGGGTTGTTAAATTAAATAACTCCATAATAGATGTATTTCAAGAAAAACCAAAAAAAGAAGAAGCCATCAGCAATCTTGCCAACACAGGAATATATATGTTTGAACCGCAAGTTTTTGATTATATCCCGGCAGATTCATTTTATGATTTTGGCAGGCAGCTCTTTCCGGAGTTTGTAGAAAAGAAGATAGATATGGCTGGATATTCTATGGAAGGTTATTGGTGTGACATCGGAGATTTAGAGGTGTACAAGGAAGCCCATTACGATATACTTATGGGAATGGTTAATGTAGAAGTTCCAGGGAAGAAACTATCGGAAAATATATGGATTGGCAGTGAGGTCAGCATAGATCCCCAAACTAAAATTGTTGGGCCGGTGATGATTGGAGATCACTGTAAAATCCAGAAGGGTGCGGAAATTTATGGGCCCGTAGTTTTAGGAGAAAATACAATAGTAGAAGAAAATGCTTTTATCAAACGAAGTATTCTATGGAAGAATGTCTGTGTTAAAAAGGGCGCTACATTAAAAGACACCATTGTTAGCCACAACGCAATAATTAATGAAGGACAACACTTAGATGGACAAGTTGTTGAATAATAAGGGAAATTGATTGATATTCGTTTAGTTATAAAATCTATCAAAAAATCATGATATGGAAAATGAAGAATAATGTGCATATACGTGAATATTTATACTATACCAGGAATAGTTTGAAGACATGATTTCCTGGGTTATGGAAAGAACACAAATACTTAAAGCTTAAGGGAGTGTGGGAGTAGTTGAAAAAGTGGTTATTCATTCTGGGATTAGGGATATTATTATCTTTAACATCTGTATTTTTTATAGGTTGTGGAGGAAATGACATTCCAGAGGAGATTGAAGAAGAGCAAGAAGAAGAGGAAATTGACGAGGAAGAAAAGATAACCCTGGAGAAGATGCAGCCCATCTGCGTTGTAATAAATAACGCCAGTGCTGCCCGGCCCCATTCGGGTCTCCAGCAGGCTTCTGGAGTGTATGAGTTTTTGGTAGAGGGGGGTATCACCCGGCTTTTAGCGGTGTTTGATGAACCCCACGAAGAAGATTATATTATCGGGCCAATCCGCAGCCTCAGGCCCTACTTTGCCCACCAGGCGGTTGAGTACGGGGGGATGGTGGCTCACAGCGGGTTTTCCTCCCGGACCAGGGAGATGATAAGTGGTCTGAATTTAAAACACGTCACCAGTTCCAGCTATCTCTGGAGGGATTCCTCCCGAAATGCTCCTCACAATCTCTACACCCATATCGAAAAGCTCCAGAGAGGAGCCGGGATTGATTTGGAGGTTACCGAGGAGAAGATAACTCTGGAGGAACTGCCGGAGGGCTATGAAGAGGGCCTGGAAATTGAAGTTGCATACAGTCCTTCCAACAGGGTTTCCTATACATACCATACAGAATCCGAAACATATCTGAGGTTTGTCAACGGAAATCCCAGCAGGGACCGGGAATCAGGGGATCAGTACTATGCGGACCGGGTGATTATCCGGGAAACAAGGCATGAAAATGTGTCCGGCTCCAGCCTGGTCAATGTTTACCTGGAGGGAGAAGGAGCCGGTTACCTTTACGAAAAGGGTAGAAAATACAGCATCAAGTGGGAGAAGAAACCCGGTGAAAAAACTAACTACTACTATCAAGATGGAACCCCTGTCGATGTGAGGGTGGGCACCACCTGGTACCAGGTGGTGCGTACTGGAAGCTGAGAAAGCTTAGTTAAAACCATATATCATCTTTTTAAAATGTAAAAAGGGTCTTCCTCAGGAGCGAGGAAGATTCTTTTTTTGATAAAATTCGGGAAGCCGGCAGGAAATTCGTGGACAAAGTAGAATAATGCACCTGAATGGAACTATTCTTTAATAAGAATAGTTGTAAAGTAGTTTTCAGGAAAAAAAGTTTAAAATACTAAGCAGAAAG
>PWJM01000018.1 GCA_003560915.1 Syntrophomonadaceae bacterium | reverse complement strand
TATTTTGGGTACCGCTCCGGCCAACACTATCCTTTCATTACCGCTTCAAACATTTTCAACAAAAACTGTTTTTTTATATCTTCTGTAAATACCCCTTCCCCAAAGGAATCAAATTCTGTTAGGACTGCTTCCATAATCCTGGCTTCCCGCCGACTGATTACCTTGCCCTGATATAGACGGGAAATAAAGTTCATCACCTGAACTTTATTCAAGGTTTCCTCCTGCAGGTGGCTGATCACGTTGGAAAAGTTGGAAATCTTTTTTTCATCCAGTTTGTTTATGCGGATATACCCTCCGCCCCCCCGGCGGCTTTCCACAGAATACCCTCTTTCCATGGTAAACCGGGTAGACAGAACATAGTTAATTTGAGAAGGGACACAGTCAAATTTGGCTGCCAGGTCTTTGCGCTGTACCAAAATGTAATTTTTTGAAGACAGGTCCAGGAGTTGTTTTAAATAATACTCTATACCATCAACTAAACTGGGAATAATGCCACCTCCTGACCAATAATTTGACCTTAACTGACCTTTATACCCTAATTATATACAAAATTAAAAGTTTATCAAGTCAAAAAAACCTCGCTTTTCTTATTTTTTGCTCTTTTTGAACTATTATGTCTTGTGAGGGATATTTTTATAACCCTTACTAAAAAAAGGCACCGAAATGTGCCTTTTAAGCCCTTATTTAAAATTTTAATAATTAATTTTAGTTAACAAGCTTTATTATGCAATATTTATTGGTCCATCCTGGAATCTTGGCCTTCCTCCCCCACTGATTTTTTCGAAGGAGAATAAAAATGGGAAAACATTTTTTTATCCACCTCTTCCCCCTCCCAAGAAATTTCCAGCACTTCGCTGACTTGAACAATTTTTTTAAAAAGATCATAGGTGCTCATTTTGTAGGGCAGTTTGAGTAAAAAGGATAGGGAAATAACATTGGTTTTATAAGCCTCCAGATACTCCGCAGGGCCCATTTCCAGGTTATGAATATTAATATTCATATCCCCAAAGACTTCCCCGATGTTTCCCAGCAGACCGGGTTTGTCAACCGCCAGCACGGACATTTTCCGTAAGCGCTGCTTCCGGGACAGTTAGACCTCCATCCCCTTAAGGGCATAAAGGCTGGACAGAAGTAAAAAGGTAGTCACCAGGCCCCCCACATAAAAGCCGCTGCCCACAGCCAGGCCAATAATCGCCACCACCCAAAGGCTGGCTGCCGTAGTCAGCCCCCGAATGGTATTCCCATATCGCAGGATAGTTCCCGCTCCCAAAAACCCTATTCCGCTAACAGCGTGGGAGGCTATTCTTGAAGGGTCTGCCCCCGGGGCCACTTCTCCCATGTACATGGAAACCAGCATGACCAGAGCACACCCCACACAGACCAGGATATGGGTCCGGAACCCGGCAGGGCGATTGTGCCTTTCCCTTTCAAATCCCACCAGCCCGCCCAGCACTCCGGATATGACTAATCTAACGATAAGTTCTGCATACGTGATGTTGTTCAATTTCAGCTCTCCCTATAGGACTTATAAGGCTATTATATGTGGTTTTCCCTTAAAAATCAACTAACCAACCCCTTGTTTTCAGAAATTTCTGTCATTGGAACATTGCCCTATTATTTCCATCTTATATATGTGCCTTTCCTATAGATAGCTCCCCTGCTCCCCTAAAATAGCGGCATCATTAAAAAATGAAAATAAGACAGCAGAACCGTCCCCTTGTCTTCTTGTCTTCCGTCCCCTTGCCTTATTTTCAGCCTCGGGCTTTTAAAGTTTTTACCGTTCCGTAGGGTTTTTTCAAAGAGAGCCTGTTCCCTTTACCGGTTAAAACCCAAAGAGTCCGGTAATTCACCGGCTTGACCTTTAACTCCTCTTCTCCATACCCGTCGGTAAAGTAAATTAAAAGATGATTGCGCAGCTGTTTCTGATTGATGTATTCAAAAACCGGGGAAAAGGCGGTCCCTCCCCTGCCCTTGATTCCTCTCTGGACATCCCGGGGAGACCGGGCCAAATACACCTTTTCTATCTTATCCCCACATTCAATAACCGTTACCTCGTGACGGTATAACCTAAGTATTGAAAATATTTCTGCCATTCCCCGCTGAAATTCTTCCTCCCCCATACTGGCACTGGTATCCAGGGCAATAATCACCTTTATCAAACGATCCGATAGACGTCCTCTCAAATCAAGCCTATCCGGCTGCCGGCGGTCCTTTCGGGTGATGGTTTTTTTGTAAGGAACCGGAAGGGTACCTACAGTCTTTCTTAAAATATCCTGCCACTTCACCTCCGGCCTGCGGTTCAGCTCCGAAATGACCTCCTCCAATCCCGCCGGTATCTGTCCGCGGTTGGCCTCATTTGCCATTTTTCGAGTCATTTCCTTTACGTTCTCCAGATTTTCATCCCGGTTGGACTCACCCCAAATATCGTGACAGTTCTCCTCCCGATGAGCTGTTTCTACATTTAAAGAAAGGCTCTTATCTTCCCTTGGATGATCAATATCCCGGCATTGTTCCTGAGATTTTCCTTCCAGGGAAGGTTCATCGGATTCCCCGGGGCCTTCCTGGAATTCCTCCGGCCCAGGATCGTTCTGAGATTCACCCTGGAAATCATCCATAAATTCATCCTGGGGTTCGCAATCAGGTTCGCTCTGGGGTTCATCATCAGCTTTATCCTGAGGGCCACCGCTGCCGCCTTCCTGAGATTCAGACTTATCTTCTTCCTCTAAAGGTTCCTTTCCGGCAGGCTCCTGTTCCTCCCGGGGTTCTTCTTGGGGGGCATCCTCCTCTTCCGACGTGTCCTCCCGTTCCTCACCGGTATCCTCAGTCCGATCCATGGCCCGCTGCAGAATCTCGCAGTACGCCTCAAAGGGCTGGTCTTTCTTCAGCTGTACGCCGTATTTTTCCTCTGCCTCCTCCAGTGTAATCTCCCCCTGGGGAAGACAGTCAATAAACTGGTTTATAGCCAGGTCCATGCCGGTATTCAATGCAAGGGGGCTGTACCGGTCCTGCAGGTTTTGAACTCTTTCCAGGTGCCGGAACATGATATGATAAATCTGGTGTTTAATAACCCCCCTGATTTCCTCCAGGGAACATCGCAGTAAAATGAGTGGATTAAAGTACATGTTAAAAAAAGAGGCATCGGCGGTTACCCCTGCCGCAGAGGGCAGGTCAAACTTAATCCCCCTTTTCATCTGGATCATACAGCTGCCAAAGAAATTATCCTCCCGGTGCATCAGGGAAAACACAGCCATTTCTATCAGTTTGAAAAAGTCCACAGTAAAGGATTCCGGCAGAGGGCGGTGTACGTCCAGATGGTTAACCTCCTCCAGAAGCCTCAACCTCAACTGGTCAAAAACATTGTTTTGGCTCATCAGCAGATGCTCCTCATTTTTACTTCCTGATAAAGTTCAATATATCCGTCAATAAAAGACTTCACATTCATAAAATCTTTGTACAGGGTTTTTTCAAAGTTGGCCTTAATCTCCTGCATAATACCCATTTTCAGGTCGCCGGGATAGAGCTGCAGAAACTCTGTAAACAGGGCCACCTTATCCTTTACTTCTTCCGGAGACTCCTCCCGGGCCTCCGCCAGGGTATTTAAACAATTTCTGGCGGTAAGATACAGCCTGGAATGGGTATCCTTTTTCACCCGGGCCTTTAATGCTTCCGGAATTTTTTTGTAACGAAAAATCTCCTCCGGCTTTATGATGGGATTTCGGTTGTTCTCCAGAAAATTAAAGAAATCATGTGCTGCAGAACTTCCCACATTCCCTTTAACCACGTTGAAAAAAATGCCCTGGGGATAATGAGCCTTTTTGTCCAGATACCGGATATAGGAGTCGGAAATCCGCTCCCAGCTCCTGGGGGTGGCCTTTACAGTTTCCTGGGAATAGGGAGCGTGAAGATGTTCAGGAAATGAAGAAATAAATTCCAGCACATCTTCATGGATATTTTGAAAACTCCGGCTATCATAGTTTTTCCCTTCCCTGGACAGCCCCCAATCAATCCAGGATTTAGAGTCTGAATCCATTTCAATCCACACAAACCGATCCTCCTGGGCCGGGTCCATATCCACCACCTGGTAGGTTGACTCGGAATAATGGTCATACTTATTGGAGGGATTCATAGCAGCTATGACCAGCACATTGTCGGGGAGAATGAATCCGTTAATCTCCCGGTTAAGGATAATGTTCATAAGCTCCTGCTGAACTGCATGTTCACATCGGTTTATTTCATCAATGAACAGAATTATTTT
This sequence comes from Syntrophomonadaceae bacterium, assembly GCA_003560915.1. GTDB lineage: Bacteria > Bacillota > Dethiobacteria > SKNC01 > SKNC01 > Contubernalis. Next base: position 10,438 of record PWJM01000018.1, on the reverse strand, counting down.
TTTCTTGGGATTCTCTATTAATACCTGGTCGATTTCTAAAAGTTTGGTATGTATGGCATAAACCGTTTTTTTCCTGCGAATCCGTCTTTGGTTTACAGTAATAGTATAGGTTTCGGTAGTGGGAAGCCCTCCAATCTCCCCCTCCTTTAAGAGGTTAGCATCTACCCCGATTAAATGAGCCTCTTTTAGCTGAGAAAGCTTTTTCACCAGGGCTGTCTTCCCGATTCCGCTTTCTCCAATCAAAAGGGGCACTGCACCGCTTTCAAATACCAGTTCACAGGTCATCAAAGCATCCTTAAAGTTCATGGCAATACTCCTTTCCTGACATATGCTATGTTAAAAGACTGAAAACACAATCTGCCATCATATAAGAGAAGTAAGGCAAGGGGACACTTTCAGCAGATCCTTTACACAGCTATCGTAGTAATTTTTAAAGGGTAAGCTGAAAATCTACGGCAGCTCTTTTGGCTTCAAAGCTACCGTGCTCAAAAATAAAGCCCAGCTTATCCATGATGAATTCTTTGCATTTTATGAATTCCAACACATATTTAATGGAAATATCTTCCTCTGCCAGCTTTTCTTTCAGCACTTCTTCAATCTCACCGGGAGACAAAATCCCCTGCACGTATTTAACATTATTTACACTCCGCCGGAACGCTTCAATTCGTACCCGCTCCGTAGGGTTTTTCATGTACTGGATAGCCCGTCCATCCTGATAAAGAGCCGCCAGCTGGACTTTTTCCGAAGGGTTTTTTATATACTTGATGGCGGGATAATTTTTTCCCACTGCCTCCATCATCAGTCCCTCCCCAGGATTGGATACATACTGAATAGCATAGCCATTCTGCCGTACCGCCTCCCGCTGAACCTCAGGGGCAGGCTGTCCTATAAACTTCAAGGCATACCCATTTCCCCCCACCGCTTCTAACTGCAGTTCAATGGAAGGGTTAGAAATATACTGGATGGCATAAGCATCCTTCCGCACTGCCTCCCGCTGAACCTCAACGGTAGGAGTGCTAATCCACTCCAGTGCCCTCCAGTCCCGGGATACAGCCAGCAGCTGTACCTCCTCTACGGGATCTTTTATATATTTAAGTGCCTTTATATTTTTTTGAACGGCTGTCCTCTGCACTGCAGCAGTTGGCTCCTTAATGAGGGAGATTATCTTCCAGCCGCTTTTCAGGGACTCCAACTGCACTTTTTCCGACGGGTTTTCCACATGAGCGATAACCTGCCCAAACTTTTTTACAGCCTCCAGCTGTTCTTCCAGGGTCTTAAGACGGCTCCCAAACACCTCTTTTAAAATATTCTCCGAAGGGTTTTTAATATAAGTCACCGCTCTTTCCCTCTGCTTCACCGCCGCCAGCTGTACCGCCTCAGAAGGATTCACAATTAAACGAATTACCCGGGCATCCCGTTGAACTGCCGCCAGAAGCACCGCCTCCGAAGGACAATCCAAAAAGGTAATAGCCCCGGGATATTCATAGGCAACTTTCAGCCGGCCCTCTTCCGTATTCAGGCTCTCTCCGAAAACTACCTCCTGCACCCGTTTAGAAGGGTCATTGATCAGTTGAATTGCCTGCCTGCTTTTTTTAACAGCCTGCAGCTGTACTTTTTCCGTAGGATTTTTAATATATCTTAGAGCCCTATAATCTCTTATAACCGCCGCTAACTGGACGGCTTCCTGGGGCTCTTCTATAAACCGGATGGAATGAAAGTTTCTTCTAACCTGGGCACATTGTTCCGCCATGGAGGTCTTGGTAATAAAATCAATACCTGCCCTTTTATCAATTCCTGCCCGCCTGGACTGCAGGGCCTTCTTCATATAAAATACCCCCTTGAACTGCCTGGGGACAAAAATTCAGCCCCAAAATAAAAACTTCCTGTATATGTTATCTTAGCATCTTTACAGGAAGAACTGAAATTATTTTTTATTAATTAATTATTATTATTTATAAATATTATTTATCTATCGGGGAGTCAGGAGTGTTTTCAGGATATGCTGGATGCTCTGCCTTTTAGTTAATACATCTTCAAAAATATCTCCCCGGGCCTCCAACCTCTCATGAATATTTAGTAGATGAAAGTCAGATGAGGATTGAATTTCTCTCTCCTGAATTTCCTCCCACAGCAGTGGGGTAGAAACAGGGGCTTTGGGATGAGGCCTGACGCTGTAAGGGGCATTGATGGTTTTCCCCCAGGCATTTTGAAGATAATCCAGGTAAATTTTACCCTGCCTTTTATCCACTTTTCTCTCCAGGGTAGTTATTTGGGGATGGGCCCGATGCACCATCCCACAAAAGTACCGCACAAATTCCCTCACTTCTTCATACGTATAACGGGGCTCCAGGGGAAGGTACACCTGTAATCCGGTGGATCCCGATGTTTTGGGGTAACACTGAAGGCCTACCTCTGCCAGAAGGTCCCTTATGGTGAGGGAAACCTTACGGATCTGTTGAAAGATAGATTTCTCCATGGCGTCCAAATCAAACACGGCAAAATCCGGCTTCTCCAGGCTTTTTATACTGGAAAACCAGGGGTGGATTTCAATACAGGCCTGATTCCCTAACCAGGCCAGGGTCTGCACATCCTCCACCAGTATATATTGGGTCACCTTGGTACTGTTTCGGGAGGCAATAGGATAAGTTTTAATCCAGGAGGGGCCCTCTGCAGGGAAATTTTTTTGATAAAAGCCTTTCTTTTGTATTCCCTCGGGAAATCTTTGAAAAACTACTGGCCTTCCCCGTAAATATTTCAGGAGAAAAGGAGCCGCCTCCAGATAGTATTTTATCAACTGAGCCTTGGTAATCCCTTCTCCAGGCCAAAGGACTTTGTCCAGGTTAGTCAACCTTACCTCCTGTCCGTTAATCTCAAAAAAATTTTCCAGGGGAAACCCTCCTATCTTTCTGTTTAAATTATAACAAAAACATCACTTCAATCATGTCACGGAATTCATCCCTTTGAAGCGCAAAACAAGACAAGGGGACGGTTCTGCTATCTTATTCGGCTTTACTGCTTTACTAATTTAACAATGCTCTTATATTTTTTGATGCATAGAAGTTAGATAAACTCAACCAGGTCAGGAGAGTACACAGTCTCCCGGTTCCCCGGTGCTAAACCCCTTGATAGAAGGGGCCCGTAATTTTAACTCCGGCGTCCATTCGCTGAACTCCACCCACATAGCCAGGCTGGGCTGAACCCAGAACCCACCGGGCCGGGAGGGTGGATTCACAAAGGGGCAGAGGGAAACCCTCCGCTTTATTAAAAATTCCCAAAGATTTTTCCACTCCTCTTCCTTCAGCCCTGTCCCTCCCCTGCCAAGATACAAGAGCTCTTCACCGGAATAGGCACCTACCAGCAGTGAAGAAAGCCTGCCTCCCCGCACCGTAAACCCCCCTATAGTGCAGAGAATTTTGTTTTTCACCTTTATTTTCCACCAGTGACGGCTCTTCTTCCCAAAGATATAGGGGCTTTTTCTATCCTTGGCCACCACTCCCTCCAGGCCCTGCTCCTTCACCCATGCAAACAGCTCCCCGCCCTTCTCAAAATTATCGGTGAGCTTAACAAACTCATTTTCCTCCACCGATTCTCTTAAAAGACGCTGGCGCTCTTCATAGGGAGAGGACAGCAGCGGTTTTCCGTCCATATAAAGGAGGTCAAAAATAAAATAAGCAGCCGGTAAGGTTTGGGTTAAGGTTTGGATTCGGGCCGGGTTTGCCGAGAGGTCCCTCTTTAATATAGAAGGAAAGCTGGGTTTACCCTCCCGCAGCACCACCATTTCACCGTCCAGGATCCCCTGGGAAAAACCAACTCGGTCAGGCAGCCCATAAGTTTCCGGATACTGCAGGGTCCGGTCCTTAAGCTGCCGGTTTTGCAGGCGTACACTGCCCTCCTTTATAAAGGCCAGCATCCTGACCCCGTCCCATTTTACCTGGTACAGGAACTGATTTCCCACAGGGATGTCTTTACGGGATTGGGGCTCCATGGGAGGGATTTTCCCCTGCAGCAGGCCCTGTTCCATGACCTAACCTATCCCTGCTTTCTCTTTTTTCTTACGTCCCCTGGAGGTTTTTTTCTTTTTCTCCCCCTGACCTTCGGATTTTCCCCCCTCATTCCCTGTCATCTGCACACTGGCCCTCAGGGCCTCCATCAGGTCAACAATTTTAGCTTTTTCCGGCGCATCGGGAACTTCTATCTTCTGTCCCGCTACCTTTGCCTGAATCATGTTTAATACTCTTTCCCGGTATTCATCCCGGTATTTTTCCGGTTCAAAGGAAGACGCCAGGTTATCCACCAGCTGCCTGGCCATTTTTAACTCATTTTCATGGATGGTAATTCCCCTGCCCTCCAGAGGAACCAGATCGGTGCTCCTCACTTCGTCCGGAAAAAACATCGTTTCCATAGTGAGGATACCGTTATGAACTCTGATGGCAGCCAGGTTTTCCCGGGTTCGGATAACCACCCGGGCGATGGCAATCTTTCCGGTTTCCTCCATGGTTTGCCTCAGCAAAATATAGGGCTTCTCTCCGGTTTCTCCGGGAGCCAGATAATAGGTTTTATCAAAAAATACCGGGTCAATCTCCTCCAGGCTTACAAAATCCACAATATCCAACGTTTTTGACCTTCCCTGGGGAAACCTCTCCAGTTCCTCCTGGTCGAAAATCACATATTTCCCCGATTCAAATTCATATCCCCGGATAATCTCTCCCCAGTCCACCTCCTGCTCACAGGAAGAACAAAATCGTTTATATTTGATAGGGCTTTTGCATTTACTGTGCAGGTAGCTAAATTTCACTTCTTTCCGCTCCGTGGCGGGAAAGAGTTTCACCGGTATGCTGACCAGCCCAAAACTGATTGCCCCTTTCCAAATGGTGCGCATAAAAAACCCCCCGTCGGTAAAGTTGTTTTTTACTATCTTTTGAGTATAACTGCTTTCTATACATCAACTTTACCCCGGGAGGCGTTTATTTGGTTATAATTATAGTTTTGAGATTAGAGAGCTTACTATTCTTTAGAGCCTTTTATACAACAGAAAATTGCTGCACCTTCAGATTCAAGGAAATAAGACAGAAGAACCGTCCCCTTGTCTCCTTCTTATCTTTTTCAAAAGTTCTTTATATATACTGCTCCAGCTTTTCCTTCAGCGCATCCTTTTCTTTGAATCCCACGATCACTTCCTTGACCTCTCCCCCCTTAAAAATAATCAGGGTGGGCACACTGAGGACCTTATAATTGGTAGCCGTCAGGCTGCTTTCATCTACATTGACTTTCACGATTTTAACTTTCCCCTGCATTTCCTCGGCAACTTCATCCAATACCGGAGCCAACATCCTGCATGGACCGCACCACGGGGCAAAAAAATCAACCAGCACAGCTTCCTCTTCATGCTGCAGAACTTCCTCTTCAAAGTTAAAGTCCTTAATTTCCATTACCTTACCCATCTTTTTTGCCTCCTTTAAATGATTTTTAAACTATACCGTCTTTCAACCGATTGTGACAAAATGAGAACTGTCCCTGTCATCGCCTGATAGCAGCACCTGCTTATTAAAAATTTATGAGCTGCCACTATTTTTCTTTCAGGTAGCTTTTTGCCAGTTGTGCTGCAACGGCACCGTCCGCCGCTGCGGTTATTACCTGTCGTACCTTCTTCTGCCTTACATCTCCCGCCGCAAAAACCCCCGGCACAGAGGTCTCCATTTTCTCATTGGTTATTATGTACCCTTCATCATCCATTTCCACCTCAGAGTCCTCCAGGAAATATGTGTTGGGCTGTACTCCAATATAAATAAACATTCCGCTGATCTCCAGCATCCACTCTTCCCCGGTCTTGTTGTCCAACAGAACCACTTTTTCCAAAAGGTCTTCCCCTACCACTTCCTTGACCACCGTGTTCCATAAAATTTCAATCTTTTCATTGTCGGAAGCCTTCTCCTGCAGGTCTTTCTCTGCATTCAGCTGGCTTCCCCGGTGAGCCACATACACCTTCTCCGCAAACTGAGTTAAAAAAAGGGCTTCCTGAATGGCAGCATTCCCACCGCCTACCACCAATACTTTTTTATTCTTAAAGAAAGGGGCATCACAGGTGGCGCAAAAAGATATGCCCCTGCCCACAAACTTCTCCTCTCCCGGCACTCCCAGTGATTTGTGGCTGGTGCCGGTGGCGATAATTACTGATTTTGCTTGAAATTCCTCTTTTCCAGTAATCGCCGCTTTCACATCTCCTCTATCCTCAAACCGGGCGACATTAGCCCATTTAATCTCTGCACCAAAACTCTTGGCCTGTTCCTCAAAAAGCTTACCCAGCTCCGCTCCCGAAATATCCTGAGGAACCCCCGGATAATTTTTTACTTTTTCGGCAATTACAATGTAGCCGCCCAGCGTCATTTTTTCTAAAACCAGGGTTGAGAGCTTGGCCCGACTGGCATACATTGCCGCCGTCAAGGCTGCCGGCCCGCCCCCGATAATCATTACATCATAAATCAGGGAAAACACCTCCTAAAATTTTTTCAAAAAGCGTTGTTACAGTCTACTATGATTTTTGGGGGCCGTACTTCCCCCGGGCAAAACTGCTTAAAATCTTAGGAAATTTTAGGCCAATTTCCTTCAACATAATTTCGTATCCCCCGGTATTTTCCATGATGTTTGCAATATAACGGACCAAAAAGGGATTATGGCGCACAAACTGAAAAGGGATTACCTTCTTGCCCAGAAAAATTGCCACCGCCAGGGACAGCCTAAACTCCTTTAAAAAATCCTGGTAACACCTTTTAGTATAACGAGAACCAATCTGTTCTATTCCATTCTCCTTCAACCCCAAAGCAATCTCCTCAGCAATGAAGCGGCCGCTTTTCAGGGCAAAATATATACCCTCTCCAGAAAATGAATCCACAAATCCTGCTGCATCACCGGCCAGATATACCCTACCGCTGGTTATAGTTCGCTTAAAGCCCCCTGCAGGAAGGTAATACCCTTGAGTTTTATACTCCTTCAGGGAAAGATTTTTCTGGCGGCACAGCCTGTCCAACCAGGTATGAAATACAGCAATACTTTTTTTATCCACTAACTTAGATGTGCCAATTCCGATATTTAGATAGTTTTCATGATGAAACAGCCAACCCAGGCTGAAAGGATAAGAAACACAGTGCAGTTCAGCCACCTCAGGGTCAATGCCCTCCACGGGGCCCTCCAGCGGAAGGTCCATATATAAGGTAAACCCCAGGTCCCAACGCCGCCATTTTTTTCTAATTCCAGATATTTTAGCAGTTCTGCTGTAAACACCATCTGCACCGATTAAAAAGCGGGCTGTTATTTGCCCTTGAGAAGTGTCTAAAACAATTTTTTGACCTTCTTCCCTGAAGCTTAAAAGCTGGGTGCTATCTTTCAGTTCAGCCCCGGCCTCCCTGGCCTTTAAGGTAAGATACGCATCAAATTCACTTCGTTTTACGGTCCTTCCTATAATTCTAGAGGTCTTTTCAGTAAATTCGTTGAACTCCCGATCAACCATTTTGACTCCCTTAATTTTTTGTGCGGTGAGCTCTTCAGGCAGGTCAAAATCCAGTTCCTGCAGAGCTTTTTGGCTGACCAGGCCGGCACAGGGTTTCATTCTGGGAACTGCCTGTTTTTCAATCATTACCACGGAGAGGCCTTTAAGGGCGGCATTTCGAGCTGCCGCCGCTCCGGCAGGTCCGGCTCCTATTACTGCCACATCGTAATCCATACCTTACACCTCTTTTAGCTTCAGTTGTTGAGCAGCAACTAAGATTTTTTTGTTTTACGTTTTCATCCCACCACAAGCGGGCAGGCAATTTAATCTATTTTAGTATATCACATAAAAACCGGCAACTTCAAGGTAGTGCATCCCCTCCCGAAAAGAAAAAAACGAAAAAAGAGCCCGTGATGAAAAGGCATACACAAGATTCCAGGGACTGATTAAAGTATAGAATCAGGGTAAAGGCCTGAAGGAACCTTCCAGGAGACTTGAAGAATAAACTAAAAGCGCTGGAAGAGTAACTTCACATCACGGACTCTGATATTATATTGCCCCCAATTCCGCTTATTATTCAATATTATAAAATTTTTTTAATGAAAATTTAAACGTTTAGGAATTAGGGGGACAGCTTACTTAATTATGATAATTACACTTTTGGTTCATTTATTTTATTGTCTCGTAATTAAGTAAGCTGTCCCCTTAATTCCCTTAATTGTCTTAATTGTACCTTAATTGCTTATTTGTAACAGCTGATACCGTCCTGCTTCCACGGTGTTTAAGAATGTGATTGGGTAATATTATCCCTTTCACCCTGGGCAGCTAATAACGCTTCCATCATCTTCCTGCGGGTACTGCTTTTATTTAACATCTTATCACGATACATAAAATCATCCGCTTTTTTATAAATTTCTTTCAGGGACTCTTTCTTATTATCAGCTGTCTCAATTCCAATAGAAATACTAAGGGATAATTTGGTGGAATTTTTGTTATAAAGGGCAACATTTGTACGTATGCGTTCTCCTATTTCTTTCCCTTTTTCCCTGTCTGTTCGAGGCAGCACGATAACAAATTCGTCCCCTCCAAGCCGCACCAGGATATCCGATTGGCGCAGAGATTTTTTTAATACTTCGGCACAGGCCTTTAACAGCTCATCGCCCTTTTCATGCCCCAGGGTATCATTAATCAATTTCAAACCATCCACATCTGCAGCAATAATAGTTATGGGATATTCCCTGCTGATACCCAGGCGGTGGAGTTCCTCTTCAAAGTAAGTACGATTGTAAAGCCCGGTAAGCTGGTCATGCAGACTGAGATATGTCAGCTGTTCTTCATATTTTTTACGGTCGGTTATATCACTAATCATACTTAACGTTGCAGGTTTATCCTTCCACTCTATTAAAACAGCGCTGACTTCAACCCATTTCGTAACACCGCTGCAGGTAACAATCCTCAAGGTGTATTTTTCCCGGGGGATCTCTCCTTTAATTCTTTTTGTGTAACGTTCTTTTACCATTTCCCTATCCTCAGGATGAACAAATTCAAGGAAAGAAACAGAGGTCAATTTATCTTCGCTGCATTCGAAAAGCTTCAACGCCATTGGATTAACAAATTTATGCCTCAGATCCTGGTTAACAACAATTGCCTCATTGGCATTTTCCACCAGAACGCGGTATCGTTCTTCAGAGGCCTGCAGGTCTTTCTCTGTCTTCTTCCGTTCAGTAATTTCCCTGATAACCACCATTTTCCCAATGGTCGTTCCACGATGGTCCGAAAGGGGAAGAAATTCTAACTCAAACCAAAATAATATACCATTAATACTTCGTTTCAACTCAATTTGTTTTTTTTGGGTAAGCTCTTTTTCTAATATTTCAGGCCAGAGCTGCAAAACATTTTCTGCAGATTTTCCTACAGCTTCATTGGTAATCCCTAAATATTTCCTGGCTGGGCCGTTACTATCTGCAATCTTGTTGTTCCAATCAATCACCAGTACACCATCGGTCATTTTTTCAAAAAGGGTTGTCCGGGCCACCGGAGCCAGGGTAAACAGCTGATAACGAAAAAGGCCCCAAAAAAATAATATCCCACTGAAGGTAAATGCAAAAGGTACTGCATCCAGGCTCCAGTTATTCTGCCTCATCAGGTTAATAAAAAACGAACCCCATGGAACCAGGGACCCTGCCATAATCACAGCAACCTGCCGGCGGTACATTTGTCCGGAGCGAAGCCACATCATTAAAAAAAGAAAATTACTGAATATAACAGCAAAACCCATATAGAAATTATGAACCCAGTACCAGGGGCCTGCTTCAAAATAAATAACCGGAAAAGGCCCTTCTGTATTCATACGGACGGATTGATAAATCAGCTGATGGCTCCCATTGGTATAAAAAAGGACCAGGGTTATTACTGGAATCAAGTAGATTGCGGCCATTACCGGTGGGGAAAGCCAGCGGCTTCGGCCAGAATAATGAATGGCAAAAAGGATTAAAAAAGCTGGGATAAAGGAAATTCCCAGGTACTGTAATCTTAACCAGAACAATACCTCCTGCAGGGAGGTAGTAGAAATTTCAAAAGCATAACCCAGGGAATATATGGCTGCGGCCAACGAAAGTAAAGCAAAAAAATTAACCCCTGGGGCTTTCCCCAGTTTCCATGCAAATAAAGCCAGCAGTAGACCAATAAAAGCTGTGCAAAATAATGTAAATGCATATACATTAAAAGCCATATTTTGATACCTCATTTTAGAATAATTAAAAATAAAATATTTTTTATTTATTGATTTTTATTATCACTTTTATTCGCCACATTTCTTCTTTTCCCTTGTAATTTTTTGTAGCTTTATGTTTTTTTTTCTTGTTAAATTTTCTTATTGTATAAGTAAAAAAACTTACACTTTTGGTTCGTTTATTTTTATTGTCTCGTAATTAAGTAAGCTGTCCCCTTAATTTC
>PWJM01000110.1 GCA_003560915.1 Syntrophomonadaceae bacterium | reverse complement strand
TGAAAAGCCTGGCGGAACAGGGAAAAGATATGGAGGACAAAGAAGTTAACATGTGCCCCATCTGTGGTTGGGTAGGGACTGATGCCCCTCCCGAAAAATGCCCCATCTGCGGCGCTTCCTCTAAGGTGTTCAAATCTTACTAATATCAATGTTTGAACAGATCCAGGTATCAACTTTTTTTCCAGAAAGGATTATTTTCAGAAGAATTATTTATCCAACACACGTTAATCATTTAAGAACCCCCGTAATAAAAGCTCCGGGGGTTCTTATTCTTATACGTTTTTTCACCTTTTCCCTGATATATCCTGACCTTCTTTTCTTATAGAAGAACTGATTTGAAATCTTTTTATATCATTAAGGTCGTAAGGGGTTTCCTGGTATACATTATAGTTTAACCAGTTTGCAAATAACAGGGTGGCATGGCTTCTCCAATTTACCAGGGGAGGTTTTAATGGGTCATCATCGGGAAAATATTTTTTGGGGACGGCCATATCCAGGCCTTTATTAATATCCCGTTCATACTCCGCCTTTAAGGTATCCGGATCATATTCAGAATGTCCCGTTACAAAAACCTGCCGTCCACTTTTTTCCGCCACAATATAAACGCCTGCCTCCTTCGATTCTGATAAAATTTCAAGCTCCGGCACCTTTTCAATGTCTTTTCTTCTTATTTCCGTATGCCTGGAATGAGGCGCAAAAAAACAATCGTCAAAGCCCCTTAAAAGGGGCACGTTTTTTATGCAGGCCCCATGAGGGAAAACACCGAACATCTTGGCAGAAAGAGGATGTTTTTTTATCCCATAATGATAATACAGGCCCGCCTGAGCCGCCACACAGATATGAAGAGTTGAAAATACATTGCTCCGGCTCCATTCCATAATTTCCTGCAATTCCGTCCAGTAACATATCTCCTCATATTCCAGATGCTCAACCGGCGCTCCGGTAATTATCATGCCGTCAAATTTTTTATGCTTTATCTCTTCAAATGTATTGTAAAATCTAGAAAGGTGCTCTGTGGGCGTGTTTTTTGAAATATGCTCTTTAATGTGTAGAAGGCAGATATCCACCTGCAGCGGCGAATTCCCTAACAGGCGCAGAATCTGTGTCTCGGTAACAATTTTAAGGGGCATCAGATTTAAAATGACAATCTGCAGTTCCCTGATATCCTGGCGCCTGGCCCGCTCTTCCGTCATAATAAAAATATTTTCCCCGCTTAATATTTCAGCTGCCGGAAGGTCGTTTGGAATTTTTATTGGCATCTCTGCACCCCTTTCTTTTTATTTGTCCAGCACCTTATTAAGGGCCTGGCCTAAATCATAGATAAGATCCTCTGCATCCTCCAACCCTATGGAAAGCCTGATCATATCCGGCGTTACCCGGGCAGCCAGCTGTTCCTTTTCGGTAAGCTGGGCATGAGTGGTACTGGCCGGGTGAATGACCAGGGATTTGGCGTCAGCTACATTGGCCAACAGTGAAAAAATTCCAAGATTATTGATAAATTTCTTTGCCGCTTCAGTTCCGCCCTTTATGCCAAAGGTAAATATGGACCCGGTACCCCGGGGGAAGTACCTTTGGGCCAGCTGGTAGTATCTGCTGCCCTCCAGGCAGGGATAGTTAACCCATGAAACCAGGGGATGGCCTTTTAAGAATTCTATGACTTTTTTGGTATTGGACACATGCCGTTCTACCCTTAAGGAGAGAGTCTCCAACCCCTGGAGGAACAAGAAGGAATTAAAGGGGCTCAAAGCAGCACCGGTATCCCTGAGCAGCTGTACCCTGGCCTTTATAATATAAGCAAGAGGCCCAAAAGTATCCACATAATTGAGTCCGTGATAGCTGGGATCCGGCTCTGTCAGTCCAGTAAACCTGCCGCTTTTTTTCCAGTCAAAGCTGCCGGAATCTACAATCACTCCGCCGATGGAAGTCCCGTGCCCGCCTATGAATTTTGTGGCCGAATGGACAATAATATCTGCGCCAAATTCTGCAGGCCTGATGAGATAAGGGGTGGCAAAAGTATTGTCCACTATCAATGGAATGCCTTCCTCATGGGCAATGCCGGCCACTTTTTCAATATCAATCAAGTTTATTCCCGGGTTACCGATTGTTTCTATAAAAAAGGCCCTGGTGTTTTCATTGACTGCCTTTTTAAAGTTTTCGGGGTTATCGGGATCCACAAAGGTTGTTTTAATCCCCAGTTTAGGCAGGGTGATGGAAAACAAGTTATACGTGCCGCCATACAAAGTACCGGCTGATACGATTTCATCCCCTGCTCCTGCAATATTTAACACAGCATAGGTAATGGCGGCGGAACCTGAGGCTACGGCTAAAGCCCCGGCCCCTCCTTCCAGAGCCGCCATTCTCTGTTCAAAAACATCTGTAGTGGGATTCATAATCCTGGTGTAAATATTTCCGGGCTCCTTCAGGGCAAACAAATCTGCAGCATGCTCCGTGCTGTCAAACAGGTAGGAGGTGGTCTGGTAAATGGGAACAGCCCTTGAACCTGTCGCCGTGTCAGGTTTCTGACCGGCATGCACCTGCAGGGTGTCAAATTTTAATTTTCTTTCGTTCATCCTTACTCCCTCCCAATAAATTCTTTTCTTTAAGAACTGTCCTTTAAAGTAGTATGAGCAAAAATAATAAACTTTAATGGCCTTGTGCAGAGCATCCGTCACCATGCTGCAGGTGGCAATGGCTGCTGCGCAGCCAAAGGTTTTATCTGCTCAGGGGAGACATCTCCCTCAATCTTTGAATAATTCCAGGCAAAACTTCAATTACATAATCAACTTCCTCTTCAGTATTATTTTTCCCTAATGTAAGCCTCAATGAACCATGGGCGATTTCGTGGGACAGGCCCATAGCCAGCAGCACATGGGAAGGGTCAAGGGAACCGGAGGTGCAGGCTGACCCGCTGGAGCCCATTATTCCGTTAATATCCAGCATTAAAAGTATGGACTCCCCTTCCACAAATTCAAAACAAACGCTGACATGCCCGGGAACGCGTTTTACCGGGTGACCGGTCAGCCTGGTACGGGGAATATTGTTTAAAATTCCGTCCCTTAACCGGGCCGCCAAATAATCTAACTTTTCCGTCCTTTGAATAAGGTTCTGCTGTGCCAGTTCAGCCGCTTTTCCAAAACCCACGATTCCCGGCACGTTTTCAGTACCCGGCCTGATTTTCTTTTCCTGTGCTCCACCGTGAAGGTAATTTTTCACCCTGGCCCTTTTTCTTCTATACAAACAGCCTACCCCCTTGGGGCCGTAGAGTTTATGACTGGAGGCGGACAACATGTCAACTCCCAGCTCTTCTACATCTACAGGAATCTTCCCCACAGTCTGCACAGCATCGGTATGAAAAAAGGCCCCTCCCTGGTGGCTGATGGCAGCCAGCTCCTTTATGGGCTGTATGGTGCCAACCTCATTGTTGGCATGCATAATGGATACCAGTATAGTATTCGTTTTTAGCGCCCACCTTAATTCTTCCGGGTCCACCAGCCCATCAGGCTTGACCGGCAGTACAGTCAGCTCAAAGCCCTGTTTCTCCAGAAAGCGGCAGGCATCTAAAACGGCATGATGCTCCACGGCGGTGGTAATCAAATGATTTCCCCTGTCCTTATTCGTCATCATATAAGAAATAATGGCCTGGTTGTCCGCTTCGGTACCACAACTGGTAAAGTATATTTCCCCAGGCTTAGCGTTAATTAAGAAAGCTACCTGTTCCCTGGCCCTGTTTACAGCCTCTTTGGCTTCACGGCCCAGGGAATAAATGCTGGATGGGTTACCATACCTATCGTTAAAATAGGGTATTATGGCTTTAAAAACCTCCGGGTCTACCGGAGTAGTAGCGCTGTGATCCATGTATACCTGTCTCATAATTCCGCACCTTCCTTTGTCCTGAATTATATAATTACTTTTGCCCCGCCGCGACAGCGGAATTAAACCCCCATTAAAGGCCCTGGTATAACACTGTGGACAAATACCTCTCACCGGTATCAGGCAGTACAGCAACAATTGTCTTATCTTTATTTTCCGGCCTTCGGGCAGCCTGGGCGGCTGCAAAAACAGCTGCGCCTGAAGATATTCCTACCAGCAAACCCTCACTCCTGGCAAGGCTCCTTGCCGTGCCTACAGCCTCTTCGTTTTTTACCCTTATTATTTCATCAATAATTTTAACATTCAGCACCTCCGGCACAAACCCTGCCCCAATTCCCTGAATCTTGTGAGGGCCCGGCCTGCCGCCGGACAAAACAGGCGAGTCGTCAGGTTCAACGGCAATTACTTTTACCTCCGGCTTTCTATCCTTTAATAGTCCGCCTGCACCGGTTATCGTCCCGCCTGTACCCACCCCGCAGACAAATATGTCTACCTGCCCACCAGTATCTCTCCAGATTTCTTCAGCCGTAGCCCTCCGGTGTATTTCCGGGTTTGCAGGATTTTTAAACTGCTGCGGAATAAACGAACGGGGCGTTTTTACGGCCAGTTCTTCAGCCCTGGCAATGGCCCCTTTCATGCCCTCTGCCCCCGGGGTTAAAACCAATTCCGCCCCTAACGCTTTTAAAAGGTTCCTTCTTTCAATGCTCATGGTATCAGGCATGGTGAGGATAAGCTTATAGCCTCTTGCTGCAGCCACAAAAGCCAGAGCTATGCCGGTGTTTCCGCTGGTAGGCTCAATGATAACCGTATCCCTATTTATCAAGCCTTTCTCTTCCGCATCCCTGATCATGGCATAACCAATCCTGTCCTTTACACTTCCATTTGGATTAAAGTATTCCAGCTTAGCAATCAATCTGGCTTTTAAACCATTCATACGGTTGTAATTGGATAATTCAAGCAGCGGTGTATTTCCGATCAGATCAGTTAAATTCCCCGCTATCTCAGCCACTTTAACCACTCCTGTAATTTATAATCTTCTGTTTGACAACCATTTTGCAGCCGTCAAATGAACCTTTTAAACATTATACTATTTATCCTATAGCTTTACTAGTCTATTGTTTTAAAAAATTATTAATAAGAAAACCCATGCAGAACATTACTGTCCTGCATGGGCCTAATTACCCGTTAAATATGTCTTCCGCTACGTCCCAAAATTACTCCCTGCGTCCGGAACCGTAATAGGAGGGCAGAAAGTTATTCACCCATTCCACCACCCGAAAGCGCACTTCCACTTCCCCTTTGGAATCTTCCGTTGAACCGTTACAGGAATCCTCTGCCGTTGTGGTTAGGGGGTCTGCAGGATTGCTGCCTGCACTGCATCGGCCCTCCGAAGAGGCATCTTTACTATCGGTATCTTTCCCTTTCTCTTCGGGAGCATGGGAAAAGCACAGAGGTGGAAAAAGGACACACCACCAGTTTTCTCCTGCTCCACTGCCAATCACAATCCTCAGGGCTTCGTATTCCCCTGCAGGGAAATCTCCATAAAGGTACTGCCGGGGGGGGAACATCTCCCGCTGCAGAATGATTTCCACCGGATGGGGAGTGCCCGCTGCCTGAAGTACCTGTTCCGCCCGCTCCTGAACCAGAGGGATTTCCTCAATCAGGGCCTGCCGGGCCTGCTCCCGGGATTCAGTCTCCTGGAGACGTTCCGCCACAAAAGCCAGAACCTCCCGGGTTACCTCCTCCTTGACCTCCTGGTCCCGGTCTTCATCACTGTGTGCTACCACATGGAAACGGAGGACTTCTCCCCGGTCCAGGGATTCTCCCCCGGCCAGGACAATTTTTTGTTCCGTTGTCTCAGTTGTGCCGGAGAGGTTCCCGGCAATAAGCCCGCTGTATCCCTGAAAGGCCAGCAGCGCCAGCAGTATAAATATCCATAAAGGTCTGGTCACGATTATCTACTCCTCTGCCTGAAGGTGTTTGCGGACAATTTTCAGAGCGGTTTTTTCAATCCGGGAGACCTGAGCCTGGGATATGCCGATCTCCTCCGCCACCTCCATCTGGGTTTTTCCCTGGAAAAATCTCATTTTCATAATATCTCTTTCCCGCTCCGGAAGTTTGCTCAGAGCTTCTTTTAAAGCCAGGTCCTCCACCCATAAATCGGTGCTCTGTTTCTGGTCACTGATCAGGTCCATGACATACACCGGGTCCGAAGGGTCGTTGAACACCGGCTCATACAGGGAAACAGGGTCATAGTTGGCATTGAAGGCAAACACCACTTCCTCGTTGGAAATCCCCAGTTCTTTGGCGATTTCCCCTACGGTAGGCTCCGCCTGGTTTACTCGGGCCAGCTTATCCCTGGTGTGCATAATTTTTTGGGCCAGCAATTTCAGGGATCGGCTTACCCGTAAGGCGCTGTTATCCCTCAGATACCTCTTAATTTCTCCAATAATCATGGGCACCGCATAGGTTGAAAACTGAACGTTCTGCCCCAAGTCAAAATTGTCTATTGCCTTCATCAGGCCGATGCACCCTACCTGGAACAGGTCATCCACATATTCCCCACGGTTATTGAATTTTTTCATAACACTAAGTACCAGTCGAAGGTTTCCATTAATCAGCTCTTCCCTTACCTCTTCTTCTCCCTGCCGGAGGCGCTTAAAGAGCTCTATAATTTCTTTGTTGCTTAAGGCAGGCAGTTTAAAGGTATTGACTCCACTGATTTCCACTTTTCGAGGCAGCATAGTTGTCCCTCCTCTTTACTTCTCTACCTTTAGTATTGCCATATTTTAGTGACCTTAGACATTAAAGACATAATATTTTTAATAAATGGTTAAATTATGGGCAAAAATAAAAACTCCCCAAAGGAAAAAGGGGAGTTTTGAGCGAAATATTGAATAGTTTTAAAATTATCCATAATCCGGAGGGATTAGACATGAGTAAATTAATACGTTTCGGTATTTCCATGAACGAACAGCTTTTGGAAAAGTTTGACCGGCAGATTGTTAAAAAGGGGTACAACAACCGCTCCGAGGCTGTGCGGGACCTGATTCGAAACCAGCTGGTGCAGCTGGAATGGGAAAATGAGGAACAGGAGGTGGCAGGCACGGTCACCCTGGTATATGATCATCATGTCCGGGGCCTGACCAATGTCCTGACAGAAATACAGCACGATTTTCATAACCTGGCCCTGTCTACCATGCACGTACACCTGGACCACTACAACTGCCTGGAGGTCCTGGTGGTTAAGGGGAAAGCTTCGGACGCCCGCAAGCTGGCGGAAAAGTTAATCAGCATCAAGGGAGTTAAACACGGTCAGCTTTCCATTACCAGCACCGGGAAGAATCTGGATTAAGCAGAACTGAGCTTCCCCATGGCTAAAGCCAGGGGCTTTACGGCACATTTCTATGGCTTCTTCAAAATGATTAACTGCGTGGAAAATCCTCCGGGCTTGCCTCGGAGGATTTTAACGGTATGCCAGCAGTACCCGCTCAATGCCGCTGTAATCTTTCACAACCTCCATGGTTTTAAATAAGCCGGAAGCAGCGCTCAGGGATTTTACCTGGGGAATCTGTCCCATTCCCACCTCCAGGGCGATCATGCCGTCAGGCTCTAGAAAGGTATGCAGACTGTTGAAAATTTGCCGATAAAAATCCAACCCGTCCGGACCGCCATTCAGAGCCAGGAAAGGCTCGTGTTCTTTAATTTCCCTCTGCAGAGAGGCCAGTTCCCCGGTGGGGATATAGGGGGGGTTGGAGACAACCATAGAAAAGGTGAGTCCCTGAATAGGAATCAGGGGTTCCCACAGGTCACCCTCCAGAAAGGTGACTTTTTCCGAAACCCCATGTCGGCGGGCATTTTCCACCGCTATGGCCAGTGCTTCGGGGGACAGGTCCACGGCCCAAACCCGGCAGGAGGGCAGTTTTTTAGCCAGGGTAACGGCCAAAGCTCCACTGCCGGTGCAGAGGTCCAGCAAATTGAAAGGCCCGGAATATCGCTGTTCAGCCCGGTCAATTACCGCCTGGCAGAGGATTTCCGTCTCCGGTCGGGGAATCAGAACCCCGGGAGTTACCTTAAAGGCCAAACCCATGAACTCCTTTTCCCCCACCAGGTAATGAAAGGGCACGCCCGAGGCCCTCTGATTTACCAGCCTGCGGCATCGCTCCAGCTGGGGGCCGGATAATTCCCCCTGGGGGTGGGTATATATATAGATCAGGTCTTTTCCCATGCTGAACGCCAGGAGCAGAGCCCCTTCACTTTGATAACCGGATATTGCCGCTTCTTTTAACGTCAGAGAAGCCCCTCGCAGGGCTTCTTTTATAGTTTTGCTCATATCTTCTCTTCCTTTATTGGGCCTGTTTCAGGAGCTCCGCCTGCTCCGCCGCCGCCAGGCTTTCGATAAATTCAGCGATATCTCCGTCTAAAACCAGGTCCAGCTTATGCAGTGTCAGCCCTATTCGATGGTCCGTCACCCTGCCCTGGGGGAAATTATAGGTGCGGATTCTTTCGCTTCGGTCCCCGGATCCTACCTGGCTCTTCCGTGCCTGAGCCACCTCCGCATCATGCTCGCTCTGTATAATCTCTAAAAGCCGGGCTCTAAGGACCTTCATAGCTTTATCCCGGTTTTTATGCTGGGACTTTTCGTCCTGGCAGGAGGCCACAATCCCCGTGGGCACGTGGGTAACCCGAACCGCAGATTTTGTGGTATTCACGCTCTGCCCGCCCGGCCCGGTGGCACAGAAAGTATCTATTCTCAGGTCCTGGGGATTGATGTCCACTTCCACATCTTCCGCCTCCGGCAGTACCGCCACGGTGGCTGCAGAGGTATGGATCCGTCCGCTGGACTCTGTAGCCGGCACTCTCTGAACCCGGTGTACCCCGGATTCATACTTCAGGCAGCTGTATGCTCCATGGCCCTCCAGCAGGAACACCAACTCTTTGAATCCCCCGATATCCGTAGGGCTAGAGTTTAGGATTTCTAATTTCCAGCCCCGGCGTTCAGCATAACGGGAATACATACGGAAAAGTTCCCCCGCAAAAAGGGCGGCTTCTTCCCCGCCGGTGCCCGCCCGGATTTCTACGATTACGTCCTTTTCATCATTGGGATCCTTGGGAACCAGCTGAACCTTCAGCTCTTCCTCCAGCTTCTCTTTCTGTTCTGAAAGAAGGGCAATCTCCTCCTTGACCATCAGGGCCATGTCCTCCTCCAGCTTATCTTTCTGCATTTCCTGGGCCTCTTCCAGCTCCTGGCGAACCTGTTTATAGGTACGGAAAATCTCCACCGTTTTGCTCAAACGGGAATGTTCCCGGGTATACTTCTGCCACTCCTGCTGTCGGCTGATTATTTCAGGATCGTTGATGAGAGTTTCCAGCTGCAGGTAACGCTCTTCTATATCTTGTAGTTTTTCTATCATTATTTCACCTACTCCTTGAATTTAACCATGGGGAAAATAATTCATTCTTATTGTACCTCACATATGGGAAGTTATTATACTTTATTTTTCCGCTGCAGTATGTTCCCTCTGAATATTTTCCGGCAGCGGCTCCGTTTCCGGTGGTTCCCCCTGTATATCCCCATTCACCAGGGGTTCCAGGGCCTTTAGGGCCACTTCCAACTGGGAATCCTCCGGTATCCGAGTGGTAAACCTCTGCAGGAACACTCCCGGACAGGAAATGATTCTGCTGAGCCAGTTGTTTTTCCGTCCCAGGTACCGTATGGCTTCATAAGATAGGCCTGCCACCAGCGGCAGCAAAGCTAACCGGGTCAGTATTCTAACCCCCAGGTTAGGCCAACCGAAGAAAGAGAAAAAAATGATGCTGATAACCATAACCAGCAGAAGAAAGCTGGTCCCGCAGCGGGTATGAAGGGGGCTGAATTTTCGGGAGTTCTCCACCGTCAGGGGCATTCCCGCTTCATAACAGTGAATCACCATGTGTTCCGCTCCGTGATATTGAAAAACCCTCTGAATATCTTTCATGCGGGAAATAGCCACCAGGTACCCCAAAAATATCAACAGCCTCAAGGCCCCTTCGGAAATATTCATCACAAGGGGGATTTGGGGAGTGGAGGCCAGAAGGAATCGAACGAGAAACGTGGGAAGCAGAATAAAGAGCAGGATTCCCAGAATCAGGGCAAAGGATGTGGTTGCCCAAACCTGCCAATCCTCCAGCGTTTCCTCTTCCTCCTCCAGAGCCAGCTCCATGGACATATTTAAAGTTTTTACCCCCAGTACCAGGGATTCAAAAAAAGTAAGGACACCCCGGAGCACCGGAAGTTTTAAAAAGGGATATTTTTGGGCCAATGAATTGAGCTTCTTTGTAACCACATGAATTCGACTGTCAGGGCAGCGTACGGCAATGGTCATATCCTGCTGGTCCCTCATCATGACCCCTTCGATTACCGCCTGACCCCCAATGGGTCTTGACATGGTTCTCCCTCCTTGTAAAAGAAAAAGCAGAGCTTTCCCGCCCCGCTTCTTATTTCCTGCCGTATTTACGCTTAAATCTCTCTACCCGTCCGCCGGAATCAACGAATTTCTGTTTGCCTGTGAAGAAGGGGTGGCAGGCTGAACAAATCTCCACCTTCATGTCTTGTTTCGTGGCCCCGGTTTCAAAAACAGCACCGCAGGCGCATTTAATGGTTGTTTTATAATATTCGGGATGAATCTTTGCTTTCAATGGTCTTCACCTCTTTCGGTAGATATTACTGTATAACATATTATATTATACCAGCCATTTATCCTCAGGGCAAGCCCATGATGTTTTCTGGCTAAATATTTATCATTTTCTTATTTGGCCCCTATGCTGTCTATAAAATAACCAAATCATGGGAGAAGAAAAATAAGAAAAACTGCCCAAAAGGGTTACCTTTTGGGCAGATAGTTAATGGGGTTGAGCTTTTTATCGTCTTTGATGATTTCCAGGTGCACATGCGGCCCGGTGACATTTCCCGTGGCTCCTGATAGGGCAATCACTGTACCCTGGTTCACCTGTTGGCCCTTGGATACCTGCAGACGGGAGGCATGAGCATACAGGCTCTTCCAGCCATCGCCGTGGTCCAAAATAACGACCCGGCCGTAACCGCCCCTCCATCCGGAATACTCTACGGTTCCGGAGGCAATGGCTTTAAGGGGAGTGCCCGTGACAACAGCTATGTCCAGCCCATAATGGAATCCACTATTCCGGGGGCCATAGGGAGAAGAAATCCATCCATCGTTGGTGGGCCAGATAAAGCGGGGCGCCTCCCGGGATGAACGGCTTGCTACAGCTTCGGAACTTCCGGAACTGGAACTGCGTGAAGCAATCAAGGCGGTGGATTGAACTTTACGAGCGTATTCCAGGCTTGATTCATTGGCCGGAATAATTAAAGTATCGCCAATCTGCAGCCCTTGAGGGTTATCCACATTATTAATTTCCTTTATTTCGCTTCTGCTGACCTTGTATTTTACCGCTAAATCCCAAATGGTATCGCCGCTTGCCACCTCATGGATAATAACATATCCCCGGGTAATCCGAAGGACTTCCCCCTCCTGAATCTGGCCTGATCCATTCAGTTGATTGTTCAGGGCAATTACGTCCTCTGAAGATTTATACCTATCAGCAATGCTGCTGACGGTTTCCCCCCTCTGAACCCGGTGAAAGATAATTTCCGTAAGGTCTTCCTCCGACAGTTCCTCCTCTTCTTCCTCTTCTTGTGGTGTTTGACTCTCCACATATTCCATAAGCTTATCCAAAAACGGCGGGCGAATATTAGCCCCTGCCGCCTGTTCCAGCGCCTGGGCATTGTTCGGAAAGGCTGCAAACAAAAAGGCTGCCAGCAGCAGAGCCCAGGGGGAACAGCGTATTTTCCCAACCATTTTTTTCTCACCTCATTTTTTAGTTAAAACTCACCTCCTATTCTTGACGGAAAAATAAAAAAATATGCATAATTGTTATAAATTATGCATATTTGCCAAAAATTCTTCGTTTGAATCGGTCTTGGAAAGCTTGTTTATTAAAAGCTCCACAAATTCCCCCGGGCTGGAATTGTGCATGGCCCGTCTCAGGGTCCACATCAGCTCCAGCTTTTTCTCCGGCAGGAGCAGTTCCTCCCTTCGGGTCCCGGACTTGAGGATATCTATGGCCGGGAAAACTCTTCTCTCCGCCAGCTTTCTTTCCAGGTGAATCTCCATGTTTCCGGTACCTTTAAATTCTTCGTAAATCACATCATCCATGCGGCTGCCGGTATCCACCAGGGCTGTGGCCAATATGGTCAGGCTTCCCCCTGACTCCATGTTCCGGGCGGCTCCGAAGAAGCGCTTGGGTTTGTAAAAGGCTCCGGGGTCAATCCCGCCGGAAAGGGTCCTGCCGCTGGGGGGGATTATCAGATTGTAGGCCCGGGCCAGACGGGTTATACTGTCTAAGAGAATCACCACGTCCCTTCCATGCTCCACCAGGCGCTGCGCTCTTTCCAGAACCATTTCCGCCAGGCGCACGTGATTTTCCGGCTGCTCATCAAAGGTAGAGCTTAAAACATCCCCCTTTACAGAACGGCGCATGTCCGTTACCTCTTCAGGCCTTTCATCAATTAAAAGGACAATCAGTTCCATGGCCGGATAGTTGGTCGTTAAACTGTTGGCTATTTTTTTCAAAAGAAGCGTTTTCCCGGCCTTGGGCGGGGAAACAATCAGGCCCCTCTGCCCTTTGCCGATAGGGATTAACAAGTCGATAATACGGGTGGCAAACTGTTCCGGGGCAGTCTCCAGCACCAGCTGTTCATTGGGATGAACGGGGGTCAGAGAGGGAAAATACGGCCTCTTGGAGGCCTGTTCCGGGTCCGCCCCGTTGATAGCGCCTACCTGCAGCAGGGCATAGTACCGTTCATTATCCTTGGGAGGCCTTACCTTACCACTTACCTGGTCTCCAGTGCGAAGGTCAAATCGCTTAATTTGGGAGGCGGAGATGTAAATATCATCATTCCCGGGCAGGTAGGTCTTGTTCCGAAGGAAGCCGAAGCCGTCAGGCATAATATCCAGCACTCCCTCATCAAAATAAAAGCCCTCCTGCTCTGCCGCTGCCTTCATAATAGCAAATATAAGGTCTTTCTTTTTCAGGGTGGAATACCCCTTAACCTCCTGTTCCTGAGCAATTTTGCCCAGCTCCGGCAGAGTCATCTTTTCCAGCGTTTCAATTTTTAAATTTTTTACTGCTTCCATTGCTTGAAGCCTCCTAATTTTCATAATAAGGATACTCTTTTAAGGCAGGGGAATCCCTGGCAAAAAAGGGTCCCTCCTTCTGATTAAAGTATTTATAATTAAGGGTTTTATATGTAATATCGGTAATTTATGGTGTACTTTACACCTTTTTTAAAAATCGTTGGGTAAAGGGCTTACGGGCAGGCATTTTTAAAATAGGTTTTTCGTGTAGAATAAATACATGGGTTAAAACAGGGAACAGGATTGAGATTTCGGAGCTTCGGTTCAGGATGCAACTCCCATATAAAACATTAAAATTACGGTAATAAAATAGGTAATAACAATAGCGATAGAGTCCAGTCCCAGCCTGGCCACCTGTCTCCTGGAACGATAGATAAGACCTATTATTGCCACAGCCATCAAGAATATACTTACCTGGGCGGTAAATATATGCCCAATGCTTACTTCTTTAAGGACCGGTCCGGGACGGTAAAATATCTCCGCTACAAAAACAACAAAAAGATTGAGAAAGTTTGCTCCAAAAATATTGCCGATGGCCATATCTAAAAGCCCCATACGGGCCGCACTGGCGGTGGTCACCACCTCCGGCAGAGAGGTAGAAATAGCCAGGAAGATAGAGCCCACCAAGGTTTCGCCCAAACCTGTAATTTCGGCTATGGCCTTCCCCGAATCTGCCAGCATTATCCCGGCAAATATAATAATCGCAGAAGAAATAAGGAAGCCAACGATTCCCTGGGCCAGGGTTTTCCCCTCCATGTGGTGGCAGGAGACGTTTTCCTCCTTCAGGACCGGAAAACGTTTTTCATATCTCATTAATAATCGGGAACCAAAAATGTAGAAGGCAAAAATCATCCAGCTCTCAATTCCAATCCCCCCCAGGGAGATGGTGGAAGGAAGCATGATGTTCAAGGTGATAAAGCTGGTCATGGCAATCGCCATGCCGGCGGTGAGAATATGGCCCACCTTAACCTGGCGCAGCACCGGCGGCCCCGGACTGATCAGGTCCACAAAAGCAATAATGGCCACATTAAAAATATTACTTCCAAAAATATTGCCCAGGGCCAGGTCCGGGGAACCAATCAGGGAAGCCCTGGCAGAGGTTACAATTTCCGGCAGAGAGGTAGCCAGGGGCAGGAGCAGAGCCCCGGCCCACACCATACCCAGGCCGGTCCGGTCGGCGATAAGGTCCGCACTTTTAGTCAACCGGGTGCCGGCCCATATAATCAGCAAAACGCTCAGCAAAAATTTCAGCCAGATTAGCAAAAGATCAACTCCAATGAACTCCCTGGAACAATTCGAGATTTATAGTGATATTATTACTTTATTTGAATGCTTTGAAAAAAGCAACAAAAATATAATATTTCCTCATGCGTAATACTTTATTCCTGCGAGGAACAGTCCCGGCTGACCACAAACCTGGGTTTTTTGTCCAACCGGTGTATGGCCTCCACGAACCGCACCGTACCTGTCTTGCCCCTCATAACCAGGGAATATGTAAAAGCAGTCTTCCCTAAGAAGCGGACTCCCTTCAGCATGTCGCCATCGGTTATACCGGTAGCCGCGAAGATGACATCATCGTCTTTCACCAGGTCATCCATGTGCAGGAGCTTGTTCATATCGGCAATGCCCATCTTTGTAATCTTTTCTTT
>PWJM01000081.1 GCA_003560915.1 Syntrophomonadaceae bacterium | reverse complement strand
AATTTTTATTTTATTGGGTTGGAACCGGTCAGCTTACTGTTTTGAGCAGCATGACGAAATAGTTTTAAGGGGGAAAGTGACTGCAGTGGAGGATACGGTTCCAGCTATTGATTTTATGGATTTGGAACAGATAGTAGAAGTGATGGTTATTTCGGGGGAATATAAGGGTCAGGTTTTTACTATCGAAAATGCCCTCATGGGCCATCCTTATTATGATGTATACCTGGAAGAGGGACACGAAATATTATTGCTGGCGGAGATGGAAGAAGGAAGGATTACAGGAGTTTACTTTCAGGAAGTGGTAAGGGATAAGTATATTTACTATCTGACGGCTTTTTTTATTGCCCTTTTGCTTTTAGTGGGAAAGCTGAAGGGGCTGAAAACTTTAGTGGCACTGGTATTTACCGGGGTAGTTATCTTAAAGGCAATGCTGCCCCTAATTTTGCAGGGATATAATCCTATCCTGGTTTCGGTGTTTTTTGCCAGTATTACTGCGGTATTTACATTACTAGTGGTAGCGGGCTGGGGAAAGAAAACCCTGGCGGCTGTAGTCGGCACTATAAGCGGTGTGACGGCTGCCGGTTTTCTGGCATTATGGACAGGCAATCTGGCTCAACTGACCGGTTTCAGCAGTGAGGAAGCCCAGATGCTAATGTTTATGGGAAATGGTGAGCTGGATATCCGGGGCCTTCTTTTTGCCGGTATTATTATAGGCAGCCTGGGTGCGGTTACCGATGTGGGGATTTCCATCGCCTCTGCTGTTTCTGAATTGAAAGAAAACAATCCGGGCCTGGATTCTTATTCATTATTGACATCAGGCATGAATATTGGCCGGGATATTATGGGCACCATGGCCAATACCTTAATACTGGCTTACGTGGGAAGCGCTATTCCTCTCATGCTGCTCTTAATGGGCTATGAAATGCCATGGATAAAAGTTGTAAATTTGGACCTTATCGCTACAGAAATAGTGAGAAGTGCAGCGGGCAGTATAGGCCTGGTGATTTCGGTACCGGTCACCGCAGTCATGGCCGCCTGGCTTTATAAAGCGGGTAAGGAATAGCTGTATTTTTCTGAAAATAAGTTAAGGCTTAAATTCTTCCCCAGGTGTTTTCAGTGGTTGGCGGTGTCTTGCGATGGTAAATGCACTCGCTGCAGACAAGAGAAAAACAGTGAAAAACCCGAAAACTGTAGGTCAATAAAAAAGAAGTGATAGTTAGTCAGCAGGAAGTACTTCTGGCTTTGGTATGGTAATATTTCCCCAGTAGGGCCTCAGGGGAGCATACCCATCTACCTCATCCCGGCTTTTTTCAGGGATGGGGTTTTCTCTTATATCCACATCAGCTCCTATTTCCAGGGCGGGGTTATCCTGAAGGGCACCTCTGCTCATTAAATCCCCCAGGGCAGAAATGTCTTGAACAGAACAGTTCCTGATGTTTAATCTAGAAAGGAGGGTAAGTTTTGCCAAAAAATCAAGGGAACCACCGGTACAAACATTTCTCATGATTAAGCTTCGCAGGTTTTTCAAGTTTCCTACTGGTTCCAGGTTTTCTATTTCCGTATTTGAATGGATGTTTAAATATTCGAGATCTGGCATATTTTTTAAGGAGGAAAGGTCTTTTATTCCTGTTTCCCTTAAATTTAACTCCTGTAATTTTGTTAAATCCTTTAATGGATCAATGTTTCCTTCTGCCAGGGGGTTTTGGCTGATATCCAGAACCCTTAAATTTTCTAGTTTTTGTAACGGGGTTATATCCTGGATGTGATTATCCCTCAGTTCCAATTTTTCCAGCTGGGTAAAATTCTCCAGCACAGCTATATTGGATATTCTGGTTTGAGAAGAATCTCCTTGCCTGACTACATTATGCCTTAAACTTAAACTCTTCAATTCCGGCAAATTTTTTAAAGCAGCTAAATTTATATCTGTAAGATCCGTAATTTCATTGTTTCGCAGGCTTAATACTTGTAGTTTAGTAAGGTTCTTCAATGGGGTAACATCCTTTACCTGATTGTCTATCAAGTTAAGGGCTCTCAGGTTTTTCAGGGACTGAATCCCATCAAGATAATTAATCCCCCTGCCTCCTGCGTCCAATTCATAAATTTCTGCCAGGTCTTTTTTTAACAGTGTCCCTTTCGGTTTGCCCAGTACCTCTCTGATTACCTGTTCCAGATTCGGGTCAGCAAAATGTGCTGTTCTTAAATAATAAAAACTGGCAGCTGAAGCCGCTGTCAGTAGAAAAATTATAATAAAATAAACGGTAAAGGTTTCTCTGCGCATGTTTATCTCCTAAGATTGACGCTCCGCGGCCCCTGCAGCAATCTGAAGGGGCATTCAGCTGGGATTTTCCTATAAACCGCCGGGGAACCGGGGAATTGGGCCAGCAGGCCTAATAATCTGTTTTTTACGGGTTATTAGCGAAGGTTTGTCCAAATAACCCTGGCTCCACATAGGATTAACAACATCAGGCCTTACTACTTCTATTCCCTGGGTATATTTGCTGTTGGCCACAACCTTAAGGTTGTGGCGCTTAACTATTTCTGTGAGCCAGACAGGCCTCTGGTTACGGCATTTAATTTCTAAAATAGTTACGTGCCGATGATGGTCTCTAAAGAATGGATTTTGGGGAAAGAGGGAAGATGCGCTGGCGCTGCGCACATGGTGGTCAAAAGTTATGCGGAGATCTTCCCTGGAACGGGAAGTAAATCCTTCCCGCTGGTAGGTAACCAGGATCTTGGGCCTTAAGGCCCTCAGGTGAAGAAGCCGCTCAAATTCCAACAGAACCGGATCATTCCGGTCAATTGACTCTGGCCAATGCCATGTTTTCAAAAATTCGGTAAAAGCCTGAGCTGGAATGAAGGTGCTGAATTTTTCCATGGCAGACCCTCTCCGGGTTTTTAGTTCAACTCTGAGGGGCAGGTTTTCTGACTCCAAATCAGTGTAGGAACGGACCCTTATTTTAATGCGGCCAAAATCCCCTCCCATTTTCTCGTGGTATGCTTTGTAGTCAAAGGTATCGAAATAGAGGCTGCGCACCATGTAGCCGTCGGAAGGCGAAAGTCGGGTGTAATCATCCAGCT
Organism: Syntrophomonadaceae bacterium; assembly: GCA_003560915.1. GTDB lineage: Bacteria > Bacillota > Dethiobacteria > SKNC01 > SKNC01 > Contubernalis. The sequence continues at coordinate 11,767 of PWJM01000081.1, read as the reverse complement.
GCATATAGGGCTGCAGGGCATTTTTAACACAGTTATACTGCCAGGGAGAAATCCTGTACTTTAACTCAAAACGCCAGTTGTATTTTTCAGCTTTTTTTGCACGGAAAAGCATGCCGAATCACCTCATTATAATCTGGTCTGATCTATTTTTACGTTTTTACATGGGTAAGGCTAGCTGAGGGGCCAGGAGAGATACTCTGTTGACCCTGCCAATATTTTGCATCTCTTGAATCAGCAGATCCAAGGTTTTTTCCTGTTTTCTGTTGAACCGGAGTTCAATGACTACTTCCCAGGTTTCCCCTTCAACTTCATAAGAACGAATTCGGGCGTTAACCGTATGACGGCGAATAATCGCCTCAGCATCACCGGCAGGATAAGGGGAACTTCCTGAAAGAACCAGGACAAAATCTGCATGCTTTGGACGTCCATATTCCAGGAGATAGAGAATAGAAATGATAATGCCAAGAAAAATAGTTGACATAAAAACCAGAGTCCAGTTGTCGGTACCGCAGCCCAGGCCTACGGCGATGACCCAGAAAAGGTAAACCATGTCCCGGGTATCCTTAATGGGGGTACGAAAGCGGATAATGGAAAGGGAACCCACCAGGCCCAGGGAAAGGACCAGATCTCCCCGGATAAACAGCATAACCAGTGCAACGATGGGAGCTAAGAGGGTAAGGGTAGCCAGAAATGAAGGCTCATAATTTAAGCCGCGATGGGTACTTCTGTAGAGCAGGGCTATAGTAAGCCCCAGTAAAAAAGCCAGGGTAAGGGAAATAAATAAGGTTAAAACCATTTCACCAGGAATGTAAAGTAAATTGAGAAAATCTTGAAACATAAGACAGGCCCCTTCCTGAGGATTATTTAGATATATCGTTATATATTTTTACAGCGTGCTGCTGGGAACACATTTTATCACTGTGCCCGGCTGAATCCTGTAAGAAGAGATGTGCATTACTAAGAGAGGGCTAATTCCAGGCATCAAACATTTTCATCTCTTCATTGGTCAAATTAAATTTTCTACGGATGTGCGGAAGAATAATTGCCTGTCTCTTCTCAGCAAAGTTCCTCAGACGCTGCACCTGAGAATTCCAGCCGCTCACGGTGCCTCCCCACCGGGCAAGATGTCTGTGCATTTCCGGTTCAATGGCCCCTGCAAATTTATCGATGACCGCTAAAACCCGTTCTGTCTCAAAGGTATTGTTCAGGTGGTGGGCCATTCGCTCAATAAACAGATTCTTAAATTCTTCATTTTTCAGCAAATTTACCAGGAGAGCTGTGGAGAGATGCCTTCCTATACCGGTTCCTTCAGGGTTTGTGACATAATAAAGGGTGTTGTGGTTGACATTGAAAAAACCCCAGTCTAAGTCATAAACAATCCACCGCCATTTTCCTTCAGGGCTTCTTTCCTTCCAAAAACGTATATTGGCACTGTCGGTATTGGCAAAATATATCTGAGCGACCCAGAAGTCAATAAAACTTTCTACATCCATTTGGGTTTTTACGTATTCATAATTTTCGGTTACCCGCATATCGTTTCTGCTCACAAAATCCCTCAGCGCCAGGTATTCCTCATTGCTGCCGGCCCTGACGATACTGTTGCCCTGCAGAAGGTCAACATTTTCAGGGTCAACATCGTGATTATAGGCGATAAAATATTTGTTGATTCTTTCCCGGATATTGTAAACCCCCCAGTATTCCCCGTTAATAAAGACGTTGGCGGGATGGCTCAACTGATAATCAAGATCTGTAATATCAAGGAGGCTGGTCATCATGGAGTCCCTGATTTTACTAAGGGTGGCATCCTGACCTGAAGTCCTCAGAGTAATAGCCTTAAAAGTGGTGAGTGGCTCCCCGGGGAAAAAGGGGTACTCCATGACATTATAACCATACCGGTTCCGGGCGAAGATATTAAAAGACTTTTGGGGCATGGCCCGGCTGTACTGCCCCGCTATTTTTATGCCGGCATCGAAGCTGAATCCCAGCCTGCCGTCGGGCTCAAAAACCTGCAGGTGAATGGGTTTTTCCATGTCTTTCCAAAAGTTCGCCCCCAGGTAAGGGAACTCGCTGCTGGCATGATAACCTTTTACATAAATACCCTCCCGCGGGTCCCACAAATCTTTTGGGTCCATGGCGATAGAAACCACCGTAAGGGTGGAGTTTTCCTGAATAAAGAACGAGTGATTCACGGATCTGCCGGGCAGCCGCCCCTCTGCAAAGGCCCTGGCCCTTACCACCGTTGTTTTATCTATGGGGATAGGCTCTTTATAGACAGGGGAGTCCTCTGTGGGTTCTCTCCCGTTCAGGGTATAATGAATGACAGCTCCCGGCGGGGGTGATTGAAGGTGAAGGGATAGCGAAAAGCCATCATCATAAAATCCTCCCCGGTGGGAAAAAATCGGTTCCGGTGCATAAGCGGACAGAGGGCTGGTCAAGTTGGCTGCTCCCGGGGTGGGTTCTGTAAAAAAAACCCTGCCTGTCTCACCATCAGGGTGCCTACCCACAGAGACATCAGGCAAAAGTTTCCCTGTGGGCATTTCATCAATGACTTCCCCTGATGGAGCCGTAAGGACCAGGGGTTCACCGGTTATATGGATTTTAAAATTTGTATGCAGGCGGACGCTTTCCGGGGAGGCCCTGTCCTTTCCAGAAGCAAATACCAGCAGGTAGTCCCCGGGTTCAATGGTTGTATCAGGAAAGCTCCATCGAAAGGGGTTGTCCGGTTTATCCGAAAGGCCGTACCCCTCCAGGTTGACCGGTGCATCACCGGAATTGTAAATTTCAATCCAGTCAGGATAATCACCGTCTTCATCAGCAATGGTTTTCAGGTTCAGGGCCATGGCCTCATTTATATGCAGGGAATGGTCGTCCACCAGCTTTTTACCTGAAAGGTACTCAAAGCCCTGGGTATAGTTTGCCTCTCCTGGAGTAGGGGTAGGGTAGTAAAGCCACCTGTCTTTGTTGTCTTGGTCTCTTCCATAAGAAGCATCGGTAACCATGTCTCGAATAATAATCTCATCCAATAGCCTGCCGTCAGGGGTGCTGAACATGATAACATCATCTCGATCATTCAGCCTGAAATTGGTATGCAGGTATATCCCCTCAGGGTCCCGTTGGTCTTTCCCGGAAGCAAACACCACCAGGTATTCCTCTGCTTCAATTACCACTTCAGGAAATCTCCATTTGAAGGGATTCTCGATTTTATCTGACAACCAGTATTGGTCCAGGTTTATTGGCTCACTGCCGGAGTTGTATATCTCTATCCAGTCAGACAGGTTGCCGTCTTCATCCAGAATAGAGGTTTTGTTTGAGGTCATAAACTCGTTTACATACACGGGGGCATCTTCCTTCTCCGGCAAAAGGATTTCGGGGTACCCCTCAGTGTTGTTTTCTGCCCCCGGGGTGGGGTCCAAATAATAGACCCATTTGTCCCTGTTCCCCTTTTTTCTTCCCATAGAAACGTTGGAGTACATTTCTCCTGTATCAATACTATCTATAATCCTGCCGTCAGCTGTGCTTAAAACCAGGGTTTCTCCCTGGGCACTGATTCTAAAATTGGTATGAAGGTAAGGGCCTGCCGGGTCTTTACGGTTTTTCCCCGAAGCAAAAACCAGCAGAAACTCCCCCGGCTCCAGGGAAATAGCAGGAAACTGCCATTTTAAGGGGTTTAACAGGTCATCGGACAGCCAGAAACCTTCCAGCTCAAGGGTAGAACTGCCTGAGTTATAAAGCTCTATCCAGTCCGGGTAGTCTCCGTCTTCATCGGTAATGGTAACCCGGTTGCTGGCCATAAACTCGTTGATCTCCAGGGCATGAGAACCAAAGGTGTTTTTCGATAGAAAAAAGACCAGTAATAAAAGCACACCAATTAGAGAAACAACATGAATAACCCTTATTTTTTTCTCGTTTTGGTTATTTTTGCTGAACGGCATAGTAATGTCCCTTCGTTTTGTTAGAACAGTTGATGAGCTTCCCAGTTTGCCCTGTGGGCTTAAAAAGCCGGCCCTTACAAATAATTTAATAAATCTTTACAATAAATTTATATTAATTTAAATTGTTCTATTAAATTGTTTAAAATCCCTACAAAAAAAAATAAAATAATGCAAAAATATTGTAGTATTTTAGCACTATTTTCTAGAATAGAATTAAGGGGACAGTATACTTAATTATTATTTTCAAAAAAACAGAAATTAAAACGAATAACAGAACTTCCCTAAAGCTTGAAAATACTGCTGCTCATCCATAAACATGATATTGTTGTGTTCGGCGCCGGGAATCACCAGGAGTTCTTTTTGGGTGCTTCCCAGGTATGTCAGCAGGTCTCTGGCCTCCTGGAGAGGAACCAGGTTATCGTACTGGCCGTGGATAATCAGGGTAGGAAGAGAAATATTTCCAGCTTTTTCTATGCATTCCGCCTCCAGCCCCTCCAGGTCCAGTCTCGATGAAGGGAGCCTGAGATGCTTAACCAGGCGGGTGGCACAAACAAAGCCGCTTTCTATGATTAATCCTTTTAAATCTTTTGGGTAGTGACGGGCCAGTTCCAGGGCCGGGATGCTGCCCATGGATCTTCCCATGAGAAATAAATTGTCCGGGTACTCCCGGGCAGATAGTTCCTTTTTAACGGATTTTAAGACAAAGTGCGCATCCTTAATCAGACCGGCAAAGGTGGGCCTACCACTGCTGGCTCCGTAGCCCCGGTAATCCGATACCACCAGATTTAGCTTTTCCCGGTGATAAAGGGGAGCAATATGGTCATAGTCGCTGACTACTTCACCATTTCCGTGGAAGTACAAAATCCACGGCCAGTCTTTATTCTCCATGTAAAAACGGCAGGAAACAGCGATCTCCCTTTCTTTATCCACAGGTACCATCAGGTCAAAGGAATTCTTGGGGCCGGGGGTGTAGTCCTCCTCCGGAAAAAAAAGAGACCGCAGCAGCATTGGAGTATCCAGTATGTAATAACGGCTCATTATCATCCTCCTCATTCTTATGAATTATGAAATTTTGCAGCGATGGGCATTCTCCTGCCCACGCCAAAAGCCTTGGTGGTTACTTTTAAACCCGGGGGCGCCTGTTTTCTCTTGTACTCGTTGCGATCCACGGTCTGGGCAACCCATCTAACTGTTTCCCGGTCAAAACCCATATTGATTATTTCTTCTACAGAAGACTGCTGATCTATATAATAATGAAGAATTTTATCTAAAACCGGGTAGGGGGGAAGGGAATCCTGGTCCAATTGGTTGGGCCTGAGTTCCGCTGAGGGAGCCTTTTCCATGATTTCTTTGGGAATGATTTCTTCTTTTCGGTTGATAAATTCAGCCAACTGATAAACAAGGGTCTTGGGGACATCGGCCAGGACACTGAGCCCTCCGCTCATATCTCCGTACAGGGTGCAGTATCCCACAGAGATTTCACTTTTGTTTCCGGTTGATAATACCAGGTAGCCGTATTTATTGGAAAAGGCCATAAGGATATTTCCCCGAATTCTTGCCTGTATGTTTTCCTCGGTCACACCGATTTCTGTATCTTTGTCCTTAAAATGTTCCTGCAGCGTTTTCAGGTAGGACCGGTAAATAGAAGAAATCTCAATTTCTTTAAAAGTAAAGTTTAGATTTTCCGCAAGCTTTCGGGAATCCTCTACACTTCCCCGGGAGGAATAGGGAGAGGGCATGGAAATACCCAGGACACTTTCTCCGCCTATGGCTGCCTGGGCCAGGCAGCAGGTAACGGCAGAATCAATTCCCCCGGAAAGCCCTACTACTGCTTTTTTAAAACCACACTTATATATATAATCCCGTAACCCTAAAATTAGGGCTTCATAAGCGGATTCAATTTTTCCCTGGGGGACGTAAAGTCCTGGAGTCCCTGGAATACGGGTATCAATGGTTTGCACATGTTCTGAAAATGAAGGGAAAACAGCAGTAGGCTGTCCCTCTTTGTCAAAACACATGCTCCTACCGTCAAAAATCAGTTCATCGTTGCCTCCCACCTGGTTTACATAAATAAAGGGAATTCCGTGCCTTCGGGCTTGTTTGGAGATGTGTCGGTATCTAATCTCCTCTTTACCGATATGATAAGGGGAGGCGGATATATTGATAAACAGGGTGGCTCCTTTTTGGGCTAATATTTCTATAGGGTCCAGTGAATATATTCTTCCTTTTGGCCATAATTCAGGATCGTTCCAGGCATCCTCACAGATGGAAATACCCAACTTTTCTCCTTTAAAGTCTACAGTTTTGATTTCTGCTGCCGGTTCAAAATACCGGGCTTCGTCAAACACATCATAGGTGGGCATCAGGGATTTATGCTGGGTTAACAGAATAGAACCCCTATAAATAAGAAGGGCTGAGTTATATAATTTATTTCCCCTTTGATGTGTAGGGGAGGGCACCCCCATCAGCAGTCCGGTATTGGGGAACTCCAAAGATACTTTCTGAAGCCTTTGAATGGCCTGTTGAGTTTTCTCAATAACCCAGGCCCTTTCCAGCAGATCCCGGGGGGGATAACCTACCAAAAATAATTCCGGTGCGGCCAACAGGTCAGAATCTTCATGTTGACTCAGCACCTGCACGAACTTGGAGAGATTTCCTTCAATATCACCAACAATCGGGTTTAGTTGGGCAACAGTTATTTTCATCAGCAGTCCCCCTTGAAAATAAAAGAAGCACATTACCTGTGCCTTCTTTTTTTAAATTGATCCGTTTAAATTCTTGGTGTGTCATTACTACTGCAGATTGTGCTAAACCGCTATTTTCCGATTTAGCATTCTGGCTAACCGGGATTTTTTTCGGGAGGCGTTATTTTTGTGAATAACTCCGTGTACAACAGCTTTATCTATGACCTTACAAGCTCTGACTAACGCTGTTTTTGCAGCCTCCATATTATTGGAATCCAAAGCTTCTTGAAAACGGGTGATGCTTGTTTTCAGCACAGATTTAACCGATTTATTTCTTTCAGCCCGCTTTAAATTGGTTTTTACTCTTTTCATTGCACTTTTTGTGTTTGGCATTTTATTCCCTCCCTTCCCTAGAATGATCATATTTTATGGATTTTTATTATTATATCGTCAATTAACCATAGGTTTACTTGTTTAGTGAAACCATAGGATATTTTAACATTTTAAGGGTCAAAATGCAACTAAATTCGATTTTCTTTATAAGAAATCTTTTCTGCTTACATAATAAGTTAAAAATAATTAAAATAATAATTCTTTCATCAGTGGAAACATTTTTGCTTCAGAATAAGAGTAATTAATCTTTACAAAAATACAATAAACCAAAGAGTTTAGAATAATTATTACCTTATAAATACAATTATCCACCCATAAGCTCAGCTTATAACTATCAGCATAACAAATGACGGAGGCCTTAATAATTCTGTTATAATTTAAACAACGGCAAAATTACAAGGGTTAATATTTTATCCGTAAAAAATTTAAGCTGAACCTCGATTTTTTTTATGGGTGGGAGGTGAAAAAAAGTACAAGAAGACTTATATGGAGTATGATGATGAGATATTAGAGGGGGTAAACAAACAAAATGACACAACAACTGGGGCAAAACAACTGGGTGAGAAGTACTGGCAGGGGGATGCTGTACGGATTATTTTCCTCTGCTTTTCGAAGTACAATTGATTTAGAGAAAATGAAAAATTTTTTTGATGTCTGCGAAAGTGAAGAAGTTAAAAATCTCAGCAGTCTTTCCAGTAACTTTTTTACTAACAGCAGCGAATTTAACCAGTTAAAAGAATATTACCTCAAAGCAGAAAAAGACCAGGAAAATGAAGAGCTAAAATTCAAGGTAGAATACGCGCATCTTTTTCTTCTTCCCGAAGGGGTACACCCCTATGAGTCGGTATATAGGGGAAGAAAAAAATTGCTGATGGATAAACCATGGGAAGAAGTCCGCAAATTCTACCGCAGAGTGGGAGCTATGAAGGATAAGGAGGAACTTCATCCTGAAGATCATATCTCCACGGAATTGGGCTTTATGTCCTTTATGTCTTATCTTACTATGGAGTCCTTAACTGAGAATAAGGATATCACGGCACTGGTTAAGCTGCAGGTAGAATTTATTGAAGAACATCTTTTAAAATGGATTCCCCAGTTAAAAGACAATATTGTTGAAAACAACTATTCCGACATTTATAAACCAGTAATTATACTAGTAAATGATTTTATTAATACAGATCTGACAAAATTAAAAGAAATGGTAAAAGCAGATAATGTTACCTGATTCTAACAGAATACACAACTGAGCACATAATTAGCGAATCAATTTAATAATACCATAACTGACAAGCAATGCTGCCAGTAGTTACGCTGTACTAAATTACCCCTGCCCTGTCTGCCGTTTGTTAGAAACTTAAATGATTAGGAGGGATTTATGTGAGTGAAGAAAAGAAGAAGAAGTTAAGCTTTAGCCGTCGAGCTTTCCTTAAAGCTACAGCTGCTTCAGCCCTGGCCGGTGCTGCCGGTTCATTCCTGCTGGGTTGTGACCAGGAGGATGAAAACGGGGTTGCTGATCCAGGTGATGATGTTGAATACACTTTCCCACCGGAGCCTGAAGTTGCCACCAAGTTCAACTGGTGCGGCACCTGCGGGGCCAACTGCGGGATGGTAGCCCATGTTGTGGATGGTAAGGTAGTCCGGCTTAAAGGCAGCCCGGCGGACCAGGTAGCCCAGGGTAAGCTTTGTGTAAAGGGATATGGCAATGTGAAGCAGCTGTATGACCCTGACCGTCTGAAGTTTCCCATGAAGCGGACCAACCCGGAAAAGGGCCCAGGTGTGGATCCCGGTTTTGTTCAGATTACCTGGGATGAGGCTCTTGAACTGGCTGGGGATGCCTATAATAAAGCTATTGAAGAGCACGGGCCCCAGTCCATGGTGATATTTTCCCGGGGCCAGGACTGGCTGAACCGCTGGCAGCGGGCCATAGGTACACCCAATCGCCTTGGCCACCACAGCATCTGCTTTACCACCTACGATGCTCCCTGGAATGCCTGCGTAGGTAGGGGACAAAGACCCTGGACCCTGGACCTGGCAAATGCCAAATATATTCTTTCCTTTGGCTGGGATATGCCCTCCAAGGCCAAGAACAACCAGGCCCGGGAATACTTTAAGGCATTAGAAAACGGTGCCAAAGCGGTGGTTATTGATCCCCGCCTTACCATCACCGGAAGCCTGGCGGATGAGTGGATTCCCATCAAGCCCGGTACTGACCTGGCTTTCTGCCTGGCCATGATTAACATTATTGTAAACGAAGAACTTTACGACAAGGATTTTGTGGAGAATTATACAGAAGGATTAGACAAGTTAAAAGAGGGAGTCCAAGATTACACCCCTGAGTGGGCTGCAGAAATTACCGAAATTGATGCTGATACTATTGAGCGGATTGCCAAAGAATTCGCCAACACCAGACCTGCTTTGATTCCCAACCACAAGCGGGATGCCGGTGGGCCTAACCATGCAAACGGCTGGAGAGTAGCTTTCTGTATGGTCATCTTAAACTCCCTGGTGGGAAGCCTGGACCGGGAGGGCGGCCAGATTATGCAAAAGACCCCCAGTATGCCCGGCTTTGATGCTATATTCCCCCCGGAGGATGACTGGTTCCCGGAAATGCCCAAGGAACGGATTGACGGTTATGAAAAGCACCCCTTATTGAGGCATGGCACCGGGGATTTTGCCACCTTCGCTGATGGCATTATCAACGAAGACCCTTACCCTGTAAAGGCAGCTTTTTTCCGCAAATATAACTTACTGGCCTTTCCCAATACCGCAAAAGCTGTAGAGGCATTCAAGAAGTTTGATTTTATGGCGGTAGCTGAAATTTATCCTTCGGAACTTGTACAGCTGGCGGATGTAGTATTTCCTGAGCCTCACTTCTTGGAGACCTCCGGTTTAGGTGTACGAAGTTATCAGGCCATGTATCCACAGATTCATTTAAGGCAGGCGGCGGTGGATACAATTTACGATACCAGAGGTTTTGGAGGAATCGTAACCGGTATAGCCCAGGCCATGGGTCTTGGACATATCTTTGAAGATGTCAGCGGCGGCAAGTTTAATGATGAACGCCTGAAGGCCCTGGGCAGCTCCTGGGATGAGCTGGTGGCCAGTGAAGACGGAGTATGGAGCGATGAAAAACCCTTTAAGGGGGCAGAGGAATTCAATACCGACAGCGGAAAAATTGAGCTGTATGCCAATAAGCTGGAGGCCAACGGGTACGATCCCCTGCCCTACTGGCAGCCCAGGCGGGAGCTGCCCAGCGATGAATATCCTTTCTACTTCCTCATCAGCAGGCCTCCCATGCATAAGATGACCGAGTCCCAGAACAACGAGCTGTTTATGCAGCTGTATTCGGAAAATACGGTCATGATCAGCGAAGCGAAAGCCCAGGAAATGGGCATCAGCGATGGGGACGAACTGATTGTGGAATCCCGGGTAGGGAAAATTCAGCTGAAAGCCGAGCTGGTAAAAGGCATGAGGCCGGACTGCGTCTGTGTGGAGCACGGGTTTGGGCACTGGTCTCCGGATCTGAGCCTGGCCCAAGGAAAAGGCGCCAACGACGGGGACCTGATTCCCGATGTCCCCATTGATGAAATGTTAGCCTTGAAGTGTCCCGGCGCTAACGGACTTATGAACGATTTCTGTGTGAAAGTATCTAAAGCCTAAACTAAGGGGGGAAAAGCATGAAATATACCATGTTAATAGACCAGAGCAGGTGCATTGGATGTGCAGCATGTACTCTGGAATGTAAGAATCAATATGATGAAGCTTCTTTTGGTGTTCTCAGGACCAGAATGGCAAGGTATGAGAAAGGTGAATTTCCTAATAATGTGCTGCGATATCGGAAAAATGCCTGCATGCACTGTTTAGAAGAGGCTGCCTGCATCGGAGTATGTCCGGTGGACGCCATCAGCTATGTAAAGCATGAAAATGGCGGTATGGTATTAATTGATCGGGATACCTGCATTGGATGCGGCCTCTGTGTTGGGGCCTGTCCCTTCGACGCACCCATGGTGGACGAAGAGCGGGTAAAAGCGGAGAAGTGTTCCCTGTGCTTTGAAAGGGGCCTAAAAGGCGATGAGACCTACTGCTCTGAAGCATGCCCTACCGGAGCCATCACCTTTGGAGAAAGGGATGAACTGATTTCCAAAGGGGAGGCTCGGGTAAGTGCACTGATTGATAAGGGCCGGGACCAGGCTAACCTGTACGGCGCGGAGGGGACCGGAGTCCTCATAGTGCTGGACTACGATCCTGCAGACTATGAACTTCCCGATGAGTCTACCCTGGCTGGAAACATCAGCCTGCCCAAGTTTGCCTCTGCTGCCGGTGGGTTGACCGTAATGGCAGCCCTGGGTGGATTGGGACTTAGCTGTTTCCGTAAAATTCGGACAGACAGGACTGACAAAGTAGAATAAAAAAGAAGAAGAAAAAATAAAAAACAATAAATTAACAAAAAAGGAAGGGGTCACCATAACCCTTTCCTTTTTTGTGGTGTGATAATATTAAAAACATATGGAAAATTAATTTTTAATTAGTTTCTTTTTAATCATCCCCTTTACAAATGACTATTCTTTTTAAAGACGGTAATAACATTTTAAACACCTGTTATTACTCTTTTAATTTCAGCCTGTAACGTATTAACCGGGTTTCTATTGGTTAAAATAGATAAAGCTTAAAGTATAGAATAAAAAGAAATAATTAGGAGGTGAAAAAATGTTTCGGTTAATTATACGTTTTATTATTTCTGCACTGGTTATCATGTTT
>PWJM01000029.1 GCA_003560915.1 Syntrophomonadaceae bacterium | reverse complement strand
TAATATCTTCCCCCGTTAAAATGGGTTGTATATTTCTTAATTTTTCCAGGTATTCTTTAATATATCCCCATGTTCTCAAATTATCAGAACAGGCGCTTAAAAAGATCATACTTTCCATGGATAAAGGTTCCAGCAGTTGGAACACCCGGCTGGGCTTAATATCCCTGGAGGAAAGTGCCTCTATTAGACCCGGGGATCTTTCCAGCGTCAGATATACAGTATTTCTTACTTCCTTTCGAAGTTTCATCTGGTACAGAATTGAAGTAATATCTTTAATATCAGTATAGTAATACAAAGCGCATAAGTACGGGATTGACCGATTTAGTTTTGTTATTTTCAATTCATTTTCAAAAAACTCTACCACTTTATGAACTTCTTTCAGCAGATTTAAGTGTCTGGCCTGCAGTTTCAATTTTGGGAAGAGATAAGGAATAACTTTTAACTCCTGGAGCCTGACCAGCACTTTTAAAGGGTCTTTTTCTATAAATATTAAGTTAATCTCCTCGGATAACCGGTCACGGCTCACCTTATTGATCATTCTGGTCTGTACAGCATTTTTTACAAAAGCTAAAGTTTCCTCTTCTATTTTAAAATCTAGCCTCTGTTCAAAACGGACCGCCCTTAAAATACGCAAAGGGTCTTCCACAAAACTCAAATTGTATAAAACCCGGATGGTTTTCCCCTCCAGGTCAGCCACTCCACCAAAAAAATCCAAGAGCTTTCCAAAGTTCTCAATATTTAATTGAATAGCTAGAGTATTTACGGTAAAATCCCTGCGGTATAAGTCCTGTTTAATATTGCTCAGTTCCACCTGGGGAACCGCTCCCGGCTGAATATAAAATTCCGTCCTGGCCGTGGCAAAATCCAGCCTTAACCCATCCCTTAACAGGATTTTTGCCGTGCCAAACTGTTCATAAACGATTATACGGCCATCTAAAAACCTATTGATCTCCCGGGCAAATTCTATGGCATCAGGTTCCACCACCAGATCAATATCAAAATTATTCATCCCCAACATTAAATCCCGGACAAAACCGCCCACGGCATATAACTTAAAGCCCTGGCTGTCCGCTTTTTGCCCTAATAAAAAAAGAAGTCCCTGAATCTTTTTAGGCAGTCTAGTATTAATCAGTTTGTTTAAATCTTCTATATTTTTCAATTGTTTCCCCCGTCCTCCTCCCAAAGGAACCTTACTGCTCTCTTTACTATGACGGGTTTTTAAAACATCGGTTCGGGTAACAATTCCTAACATTTTCCCTCGTTCATCAGTTACCGGAAGGCGTCCGATATCTTTTTCTACCATAATTGCTTCAATTTCATTAAATGGTGTATCCATTCTTACCATTTCTACTCTTCTGGACATAAAACCCTTAACCGGAGCATGACTTAACCCATGATGTTTTGCTTTTTCTAAATCCCTTCTGGATATAATTCCCTCCAGAATGCCCTGCTGTATCACCGGAAGGCCGCTGTGACCGTATTTCATCAGCATCCACCAGGCATCCTCCACTGTGTCTTTAGGGGTTACACTTCTAACGGGAAAAGACATAATATCTTTGGCGGTTATGGAAGGCCTGACCAACCGGTTGATTTCCTTTAAAAGATTCCCTTTGAAAACCTTCAGGTCAACCTCTTTCATTACCGCAGAAGCTGCGTTTTCATGACCTTTCCCCCCGTATTCTTTGAGCAGCTCTTTTAAATTAATTCTGTCGGAATTATTTCTTCCCACCAAATGGACCTTATCGCCCATTCTAACAGCTGCCACCATTAAATCAGCATCTTCTATGTCCATCAATCTGGAAACAACCACAGAGAGACCACGGATATCATCTTTAGTTTCCCCTGTGGACAGCGCTGCCCGGATTCCCTTCAGCTCATAAACTTCTGTGTTATTTAACAGCATCTCCAGCAGATATTTCTGCTTCTCTGAAAATGATTTGCCAATAAAATCCCGAATTACGTTAAAATCCAGGCCCCTTTCCGCAAGGTATTTCAACACGTTAATTTCCCTTAGACTTGTCCCTGAAAAAGTAAAACAGCCGGTGTCCTCATAAAGGCCCAGGGCAAATAGAGTTGCCTCAAAGGAATTAATTTCAATATTTCCCCGAATCATAATCTCCATGAGTAAAGTTACCGTAGAACCGGTGCTGTCTATAAATTTTTCAGAAGCCTCTACAGCATCTTCCGGATATACCGAATGGTGATCGTACACAATGATGCGAGGAATCTTATTTACATGAGGGACCAATACTCCCAGTCTGGAAATCTGCTGCGTATCCACGATAATTAATTCGTGAATTTCCTCCGGGTTTATCATGGATAATTTCTTTACATCAAAAACATTCTTATAAAGGGAGGTAAACTCCTTTACATTGTCATTTACCCTGCCAGGGAAAACCATGGTTGACCCGGGATACAGTTTGCTCGCCGCCACCATACTGGCGAATCCATCAAAGTCAGTGTTGGTATGGGTAGTAATAACCCGCAATTCCAGCGCCTCTCTCCTTGTCTTTTTCACACCCTTAATTATACCATAATTTTGTAAGATAAAAAATAATAAAGGGACAGCGGAACCGTCCCCTTGATTCATCTCCCTATCTCATTACTGCTCTACCTGAGCAATAAACATACGAAGTTATAAAGTAAAATCCCTGTCTAGTTTTCTATGTTTAAAAGTTCGGGACCGGTTGGAATATTCCTCAACAATATGTCCGTTTCCTTTCAACTTGTATTTATAGATTACCAGCCCGTCAAGGCCCATGGGACCTCTGGAGTGAATTTTGCTTGTGCTGATCCCTACCTCGGCACCAAAGCCGTAGCGGAAACCGTCGCTAAAGCGGGTAGAGCAGTTCCATAAAACATTCCCCGAATCCACATAGTCCATAAATCGGGCGGCTTTTCCCGTGTCCCTGGTGATGATGCTGTCGGTATGCCCCGATCCATAAGTATTGATATGATCAACAGCCTCGTCAAGTCCTGAAACAACCTTTATGGACAATTTGTAATCCAGATACTCCGTTTGCCAGTCCTCTTCCGAAGCCGGTTTAACCGAAATCAAGGCCTGGGTTTTGGGGCACCCCACCAGTTCCACATTTTTGCTGTCCAGCGACTTCTTAATTTCCGGCAAAAATCCCGGGGCTGCCTTTTCGTGCACCAGAAGGGTTTCCGTGGCATTACATACCGCTACGTACTGTGTTTTTGAATCTGTAACAATCTTTACCGCCATATCCTGATCTGCATCGTCATCCACGTAACAATGGCATATTCCGTCAGCATGGCCCATCACCGGTATTCTTGAATTGTCCATAATATACCGCACAAAATCATTGGAACCCCGGGGGATAATAAGGTCAATGTAACCATCCATTTTAAGCATATCATTTACATCCGACCGGGTCTCCAGTAATGCCGCCCAGTTGGAAGGAATGCCGGCCTTTTGGGATGCATCGATTATAATCTCGGTCAATATACGGTTGGTCTCCCTGGACTCTGAACCGCCCTTTAAAAGAACCCCGTTCCCACTTTTAAGGCAAAGGGTTGATATCTGCACCAGGGCGTCAGGCCTTGATTCAAAAATAATCCCTATTACTCCTATGGGGCAGGTCACCCTGTACAGTTCCAGTCCTTCATCCAGCTCTGTGGAAAGCAGCGTTTTGCCTGCCGGATCCTCCAGATTGATAAGGCTTTGTATGCCATCTACTACATCTGCTATACTTTCTTCATCGAATTTTAATCTTTTTAAAAGAGGCGCAGGTAAATTCTCCTTCTCACTCCGGTCCAGGTCCTCCTGATTGGCCTTAATAATTTCCTCTTTTCTCTCATTTAGAGATTCGGCAATATTAGCCAGCGCTTTATTTTTAAGTTCCGTTCCGGCGGCAGCCAGTTTAATTGAAGATTCCTTAACCTGGCGGG
>PWJM01000174.1 GCA_003560915.1 Syntrophomonadaceae bacterium | reverse complement strand
ATAATTGGGTGGACGGATTTGCTCCCCCTGGAACCGATATCGGCATCGAAGGCATTGCATCGCCATCAGTGATCGGAACAGGCTTCACATCATCCGAAGTAATAAAAATTGACGTGAAAAACTTTGCTACCAGCGATGTGCACGAGTTCGATATATTTTACAGCATTAATGATGGAGAACCGGTTTCAGAAACCATACAGCAAACCATACTGGCATTTGAGTCAACAATCATTGCCTTTTCTGAGCCAGTTGACTTGTCGGGCTATGAAGAGATAGAGCTGGCAGTTTGGGTAGAGATGGAAGGAGACGGAAACCCAATTAACGACATGCTGGTGGAAACTATCTCCCAGAGCACCCAGATCATGCTATACGACAACGTGCTGCATAATTTTGGATCGGCCGGTCAAACACATTTCCGCACGCTGTATATGCCCGAAGACCTATCCGAATACAAGAGCATTACCCTGACCCTCGACCTGTATTGCCCTGCCGGTGGTTGTGACCCATGGGATCAGCCAGGTATGTTATACATTCAAAATGACAATGTTTCTTGGGAAATAGCAAGGTATATCACCCCTTATGGAGTTGCCTGCGGCGGCTGGAGTTTCGAACTCACCGACTTTACGCCCATAATGGAAGGTAAAACCATTTTTGAAAACATCATCAGGGTGTGGGGTGCTTCAGGCTGGTTGGTAGATATGGAACTCATTCTTGAACCTGGAGACCCTGAATACCACGTAACTAAAATTGACCGGCTATGGAACGAAGACTATTGGGTGTATGGCGATCCCGACATTTCCTATGAATTTGATCCAGTTGATGTTACCATACTCGACGACACCGATATTGCCTATGTAAGAATAACCATGACCGGCCACGGACAGGGCAACACCCTTAATGCTGCTGAGTTTTCAAGGTTTACCCACCATCTGCATGTAAACGATACAGAGGCTTTTGAAATGGATTTATGGAATGACGACTGCAACGAAAACCCCTGTTCACCGCAAAGCGGCACCTGGCAGTTCTCCAGGGCAGGATGGTGCCCCGGACAGGATGTACAACCCTGGTATTTTGACATGGCCGAATACATTACTCCGGGCGAAAGCCTGAATCTCCATTTTGTGCTTGCCGAATATACCAACCTGCTTAACTCCGGCTATAACAACACAACGCATACTGAACCACATTACCGGATCCATGCTTACCTGGTACAATACAGTTCAAACGAAGACGATGATGAAGACCCCACTTCGGTTGAACATATCACGCATGATGCGTTGAAAAGCATCATTGCCAAACCCAATCCATCCAAAGGCATATTCCACATCATCTCAAACAAAGAAAACATTCAAAGAATATCAGTTTATGGAATGACAGGCAGGCTAAGCGAAGCATGGGTGCTTGACAATGCTGGTTCTTTTACCCTTAATTTGAGTCATCATCCTGATGGAATATATTTCTTAAAGGTAGAAACCAATGAAGGAATAGAAACATTAAAATTAATTTTGAACAAATAATCTGTATATACGGCCTATTATTTAATCTGAAGTCAATACCAAAAAAAAACCCGTAACGCAATGAGGCTTAGAATCATTTTTATTTTTGCTTTCTTGATCCACTTGCTGGCATGCCAGGAAGAACCCCGTGAATTAAAAGATTTAACCGGATACGTTGACCCGATGATCGGTACCGATGCACACGGACATACCTTTCCCGGACCTACAAGCCCTTTTGGAATGGTGCAGCTGAGCCCCGACACCGGCATTGAAGGCTGGGATTGGTGCAGTGGCTATCACTATTCGGACAGTTCCATCATCGGGTTTTCGCACCTGCACCTCAGTGGTACGGGTGGTGCCGACCTGGGCGATATCATGATCATGCCCTTTACAGGGGAAAGGCATTGGTTTTCAGGCACCAAGGAAGACCCCGATTCAGGCTATCGCTCACGCTTTTCACACGATGAAGAAGAGGCAACGGCAGGATACTATTCGGTTTTGCTGCATGATTACCAGGTACAGGCCGAACTTACCGTTACCCCGCGAACCGGGATCCATCGCTACCGTTTCCTCGATGATGATGAGGCTTCCGTGATCATTGATCTCAAGCACGGCATATCAAGCCAGCCCAGGGCATGCTATATTGAGATCACCGGTGAAAATGAGATTCGCGGTCTCAGGGCTTCGCAAGGCTGGGCCTCCGATCAACAGGTGTATTTTGTGGCACGCTTTTCTCATCCCATTGTCAACCATGAGTTTATGAAGGATGATGAGGTGGTGGGCGGTGCATCCGGCAGGGTGGAAGGCAGAAGCGTAAAGGCCATGCTGGATTTCGGGCAACTGGACAACCGTGAGCTGATGGTTAAGGTTGGAATATCAGCCGTGGACGAGGAGGGTGCACTGAAGAACCTGGAAGCAGAGGCTACGCACTGGTCCTTTGAAACCTACCTGGAGGAAGTGCAGGCGCAATGGAACAAGCATCTCAACAAAATTACCATAAAAGGGGCGACCCTTGAGCAGAAGAGGACATTTTACACGGCCATGTACCACGCCCAGATCGCTCCGGCGCTATTTACCGATGTTGATGGCAGATACAGGGGGATGGATAAAAATATTCACACCGTAAAAGACCATAATGTTTATACCATCTTTTCGTTATGGGACACCTTCAGGGCGGTACACCCGCTTTTTACCCTGATTGCACCTGAGAAAAACATGGAATTCATCAACACCATGCTGCTGCAATACCAGCAGCATGGACTGCTACCGGTTTGGGAACTCATGGCCAATGAAACCGGCACCATGATCGGTTACCATTCCGTTCCGGTTATCTGGGATGCATACCAGAAAGGGCATCGTGACTTTGATGTGAAGCTGGCCTTTGAAGCCATGAAAAAGTCGGCCATGCAGGATCACATTGGTCTTGCCGATTATAAAAATCTTGGATTTATTCCGTTGGAACGTGAAGGGAACAGCGTTTCCAAAACTGTGGAGTATGCTTATGATGACTGGTGCATTGCGGAAATGGCGAAAAGTATGGGCAGGGATGATGATTACAAAACTTTCATCAAAAGAGCACAGAATTACCGGAATGTATTTGACACGTCTGTGGGCTTCCTGAGGGGAAGAAGTGCCGATGGCAGCTGGCGCACCCCATTCGATCCAATAGAAAGCAGCATCCTGGGTTCTGGTGACTTTACAGAAGGAAACTCGTGGCACTACACCTTTTTTGCGCCGCACGACGTATCAGGACTCATTGAACTGTTGGGTGGCGATGAAGCGTTCTCGGACAAAATCGATGAAATGATTGCACAAGAGCCGATTGTAACGCACGAGGCGGCCCACGACATTTCCGGACTCATTGGCCAGTATGCACATGGCAACGAACCCAGTCACCACGTGGCTTACCTGCACAGCTACGCAGGCCGGGCGTGGAAAACGCAGGAGAAAGCAGCCCTGATCATGGATTTGCTTTATAGTGACAAGCCTGATGGCATTAGCGGCAACGAGGATTGTGGACAGCTTTCGGCGTGGTATATCTTTTCTGCCACCGGTTTTTACCCTGTTGCCCCCGGCAGCGGCGACTACATCATCGGTTCGCCGCTCTTTGAACAGACCACCATACATCTGGCTAATGGAAAAACCTTTACGGTAAAGACTGAAGGCAGAACCCGCAATGCTTTTTTTATTCAATCTGCAAAATTAAATGGAAAGCCTTTTCACCGTTCCTATATCTCCCATAACGAGATCGAAGCCGGCGGCGTACTAGAGTTTGTGATGGGATTACAGCCCAACAAGGAGTGGGGGTATGCAAAGGAGCACCGTCCCAAATCATACATTCCCGATGAGTTCAGGCTTGCACCCCTGGAAGAGAGGCTGGTTTTCATCCCGTTTATCTCAAAAGAGAAAAACCTGTT
>PWJM01000154.1 GCA_003560915.1 Syntrophomonadaceae bacterium | reverse complement strand
TAAGGCCATGGAACACTTTGCCGGGTGTCAGCTCATTCTTCATGCTGGGGATGTACTTTATCATGGGCCCAGAAACCCTCTGCCCCAGGGATATGATCCAAAAGAACTGGCCGCTTCCATAAACAATTCCCCGGTACCGGTTTTTGTGGTCAGGGGAAACTGTGACGCGGAGGTAGAGGAGGTAATGCTGGAGATTCCCATATTGAGTCCTTATTTTTACTGCAGTTTGGAGGGGCTAAAGATATTAATGCTGCATGGGACAAACTATACGGAAGAGAAACTTTCAGAATTAGGAAAGAGATACAAAGCAGATTTATTAGTTTTTGGCCACATACATACTCCCACTGCCAAACTTTCAGAAAACACCGTTTTGTTTAATCCCGGGTCACCCTCCTTATCTTTTCATACGGAACCTACGGTAGGAATCATCGACACCGACGAAAAAAAAGCTAAAATTATTACCCTGGATAAAGGGGAGCTATATAAGGAAATATCATTTTAGAACTTTTTAAAAGAATCTTTGCCCCGGCATTAAAAATTGTTAATGCCGGGGCTTTTCTTTTAAGAAAACCTAACAAGAAGTTGTAGGGTATCACAAGGAATTAAGAGGAAAAGGGAGAAATAATTAGTTATATAGTTAAAAAAGTAACAATCTGTGTTTTGTTAAAAATGAAGTGAATAAGAGCAGGGGAAAATGGAAATATTATGTTATTCCATAAAAAGTAAAGGAGGTGATATGAATGTCAGGGAAATCAGAAGAGGTAATTTTTTCTAGCGAAGAGCCAAGGACTGTGCAGGAGATCGCAGATTTTTTGATTTTGGCGGGACAAAAGTTAAAAGAACAGGGTTATTTTAACTTGACCCAGGGAGACCGTCAAGTCGAAGTCCGTCCCGACGGTTCTACCAAGCTGGAGCTAAAATATGAGATTGAAGGAGCGAAGCACCAGTTTGAAATAGAGATTGAATGGAAGCCTGGTGCCCAGGGACAGGGCGGTAAAGTAGACATAGTTTAATGGCGGATAGGGGTGAAGTTTTTTGAGGCAGACATTACTCAGCATTGAACCAGAAGTTCAAGAAGCCCTGAAGTACAATAAACCTGCAGCTGCAATGGAGTCATCTTTTATTGCCCATGGACTTCCCTATCCACAAAATTATCATTTGGCCTTGGAAATGCTGGAAATAATCCGGGAACATGGGGTTGTGCCCGCTGTAACCGCTGTAATTGATGGGAAAATTAAAATAGGGCTATCCATGAACCAAATTGAAGAGATGTCATTTAAAGGGGGCCTTTATTTTAAAGCCAGTGCCAGTGATTTTGGAGCGCTGCTGGCCGCGGGAAGAGATGGCGCCACCACCGTGGCAGGCACGATTTATGCGGCCAGCCTGGCAGGGATTAAGGCCTGCGTTACAGGGGGGATTGGTGGCGTCCATCGGGGAGCGGCTCAGAGTCTTGATATTTCACAGGACCTTACCTGCCTGAGCCGTTTTCCCGTTACAGTGGTCAGTTCCGGGGTTAAATCAATTCTGGATTTGAAACTGACTCTCGAATACCTGGAAACCAACGGGGTTCCTATCATTGGATACCGGACCGGTTACTTTCCCTCCTTCTACACCCACCAAAGCTCTTATGAGCTGCATCATTCTGTTGATAGTTCCCGAAAGGCAGCCAGAATGATTAAAATGTATGAATTATTGGGCTGGCAGGGTGGAATACTAATTGTCAACCCTGTACCTCAAAAGGACTCCCTTTCTGAAGAATTTATAAACTGTATCATAGAAAAAGGGTTAAAAGAGGTAAGGGAAAATAATATCCGAGGAAAAATGCTAACTCCTTTTCTGTTGAATTATTTGAGTCAGGAATCCGGAGGGCAGTGCCTGAAAACCAATATATCTTTATTAAAGAATAATGCGGAGTTGGGAGCAAAAATAAGCAGGGATTTGCTGGGAAATAACAAATAACCTACATGAGAATGAGGGAAGAGTATGAAGAAAATCACAGCGTTAATCACCATATGTATAATATTTGCTCTTTTCTTGACAGGCTGCGGATTAAATGAATTATCGAAAGACCCTGATATAACGGGAATAATATACTCCACCGGTGAGCAGGAGATTCTTGTGGTGGAGGGAATTGAAAGTGCAGGTATTGTTTATGAAGATTGGTCTGAAGAGGGTTTTAGAGCTGTCTACTTTCGGATCGATACAGATACCATTATATTGGATGAAGAAGAACAAAAAATTAGTTTCAATAATCTCTATATAGGACAACTTGTGGATGTATGGATTACAGGCCCCGTTGCTGAATCCTATCCGGAGCAGGCAAAGGCAAAAATCATCAAAGTGCATCCTTAATTCTGCTTAGATTACTGAAAAAAAGACAAGGGGACGGTTGTGCTGTCTTATTTTCATTCTTTCGTGGTGCCGAAGCTTAATGGGTGGCGTGGGGGGACATTTTTAAAAAGAAGCCGAAAGGCTTCTTTTCTAGTGATTATGATTTACGATATGATAAAATATAACTATATTCTAAAAATGGAATCAAACATATAGTTTGGAGGGGTATTGGTGAAACCGGCAATAAAAGTAGAAAATTTAACAAAATACTATGGGAAATTTTTGGCATTGGAAAAAATTGACTTTGAGGTAAGGGAAGGGGAAATATTCGGGTTTTTAGGGCCTAATGGTGCCGGAAAAACAACAACCCAAAAGATTCTAACGGGAATCTTAAAGCCCAGCGGCGGACAGGTATCTATACTGGGATATGACATGGAGAAAGACCCATATAATGCGAAAAGGTTTACCGGAATAGTGCCTGATGAGACCAATGCATATGTGGATATGAACGCATGGGATAATCTGACTCTAATTGGAGAGCTGTACGGTATGCCCAAAAAGAATATAGAAGTAAAAGCCAAAGAACTTCTAGAAATATTTCAGCTTTATGATCGAAGAAAGGATAGGGTAAAAGGTTTTTCCAAAGGTATGAAGAGAAGATTAATTCTGTCTATGGGCTTAATCCACAACCCCAGAATTTTATTTTTGGATGAGCCAACCAGTGGATTGGATGTACAGAGCACTCGCTTAATTCGGAAAATGATTACGGATTTAAATAGAGAAGGAGTTACTGTTTTTTTAACTACCCATGACATAGAGGAGGCAAATCAGATGTGTGACCGGGTAGCCATTATTTATCAAGGGAAAATAGCGGCCATAGATAGGCCTGAAAATTTAAAAAAAGCGGTTAAGGCAGCCCAGTCTATAGAAGTATCTTTCCACAGGCAGGTAGAAATAATAAAGGAATTAGAGGATCTTCCCGAGGTAGATGAAGTTAGAAAGCAGGGAGATAAAATCCGATTATTTACCCGGGAACCTGGGAAAGTGATCAGGCCTCTGGTAGAATATGCCCATAAAAACCGTTTGGAATTTTTAACTCTAAATACCCTGGGCCCCAGCTTGGAAGAAGTATTTGTTAAGCTCACGGAAGATAAGGAGAGTGTAGCCGGTGTTTAAGGATGGAGAAAGCCGAATAAAAACCATGATACAAGGTGCCCTGGTGATTGCAAAAAAGGATATGAAAATATATTATCTTAAACCTCCGGTGTTAATTTTCGGAGTCCTTTTCCCGCTATTTCTTTTCCTTTCCTTTGCGGTGGGACGGAATGTACCTCTGGATACACTGGTTCCCGGGATGGTGGGGATTACATTGTTCTTTACGGCTTCTTCCGTGGTGCCCCTGATTCTTCCCTGGGAAACCCGGTTAAAAACCCTGGAGCTGCTGATTTCTGCTCCCATTGGGGTAAATACCATCCTTTTGGGAGATATCCTGGCCAGCTTTATCTTTGGAATAATTATTTCTCTGCTTCCCCTTACCCTGGGGCTGTTTGTATTCGGGGCTAACCTGGTATACTTTCCCATACTGGTTTTAAACATTATCCTTTCTTCTTTCTGTTTTTCCTGTTTGGGGAACATTATTTCCTTTCCTCCTACCAGTGAACCCTCTCAGATTATGATGTTTTCCAACCTGATCAGGCTTCCCCTTATTTTTATCAGCGGTATATTTATTCCGGTAAGCGAAATGCCTGCATGGGGGAGGATTATTGCTCCTTTATCTCCATTAACTTATACCACGGAACTTACCCGTTTCGCCCTGGGGGGCCAAACCAGTTATTCCCCTTATATTAGTTTTGTTATGATTGCTCTCTTTTCTGTAGTTTTCCTGGTGGTGGGTTTTGCCCTTCATAAAAAAAGCATGCCGAAAAGGGTGCAGAATCTATAAAAACTGAGCGAGGTTTACCAAGGTTAAATCAGCTTAAGCCAGAGGCTTTACAGTACATTACGGGAAAATAAATAGCAGAATAGGGCAGAAACCAGGTCAGAACACTTGTTCTAATGAGGTTATTTTGTTATAATACTAGTTAATTGTAAAGTTAAAATCACCATGCCTGTATAGAGGGGGGAGTCGTTTTGAGATTAAGCAATAACGCCAAAATAACGCTGGAAAAACGTTACCTGATGAAAGATGCCTTGGGTAAAACTTTAGAAACCCCGGAGCAGATGTTAACCCGGGTGGCCGCCAATATAGCCCGGGTGGACAGCCAGTATTATGGGAAGTCAGAAGAGGAAACGAAACAGATAGAAAAAAGGTTTTTTGAGGTGATGGACCGTTTAGAATTTATACCGAATTCCCCCACCTTGATGAATGCCGGAAGGGAACTCCAACAGCTGTCCGCTTGTTTTGTCCTGCCCATCGAGGACAGTATGGAATCCATCTTTGAAACCTTAAAAC
This sequence comes from Syntrophomonadaceae bacterium, assembly GCA_003560915.1. GTDB lineage: Bacteria > Bacillota > Dethiobacteria > SKNC01 > SKNC01 > Contubernalis. The sequence goes on along the minus strand of PWJM01000154.1, from coordinate 10,320 downwards.
ATATGGCGCTGGTACAGAAAACCGGAGGAGGAACCGGATTTGCCTTTGACAGGCTGCGTCCAGCCGGGGATTTTGTTCAGTCCACCAACGGAGTGGCCAGCGGCCCTATTTCTTTTCTGAAAATCTATGACAGCGGCACAGAAGCGGTGAAGCAGGGAGGAGCCCGTCGAGGGGCCAATATGGGAACCCTGCGCTGTGACCATCCCGATATCATAGAATTTGTCACATGCAAGGAGACAGACCAGGATATCACCAATTTTAATATTTCCGTTACGGCTTCCGACAGCTTTATGAGAAAAGCCACCGGAAACAATCCTGACCCGGAATATGATTTAGTAAACCCTCGGACCGCAAAAACTCATGTGGATCCTGAGACAGGGGATTTAAAAAGAATGAATGCCCGGGAACTTTTTCAGCTTATTTTAGAAAAGGCCTGGAAAAACGGGGACCCCGGATTGATTTTTATTGACCGGATGAATGAATTTAACCCTACTCCCCATATTGGGGAATATGAAACTACTAACCCCTGCGGAGAACAGGTCCTTCTGCCTTATGAAGCCTGCTGTTTGGGTTCCATTAACCTGGGATTGATGGTATGTCCCCAGGGCCAGGTGGATTGGCAGAAGCTGCGGAAAGTGATACATACAGCAGTACATTTTGAAGATAACGTGATTGATGCCAGTCAGTATGCCATCCCCCAAATTGAAAAAATGCACTTAGGAAATCGAAAAATTGGAGTTGGAGTTATGGGCTGGCATGACGTGCTGGTTAAACTGGGGATTCCCTACGATAGTGAAGAAGCCCTGGAACTGGCGGAAAAACTAATGAAATTTATCAGTAAAGAAGCCACAAATAAATCGGTGGAACTGGCACTGGAACGGGGGGTGTTCCCTAACTTTGAAGGCAGTATATATGATACTGGGAAAGAAGAGGATAGGGTCAGAAATGCCACCAGGACCACCATTGCTCCCACCGGTACTATTTCCATTATAGCGGGGGCCAGCAGTGGTATAGAACCGTATTTCAGCATTGCTTTTTTAAGAAAAAATGTGCTGGGGGGGATTGACCTGCCGGAGGTAAATCCATTATTTATAGAAATCGCAGAAAGGAAAGGTTTTTATTCAAAGGAACTGGTGGAGCGGATCGCTGAAAGGGGAAGTGTCCAAAATGATTCCCAGGTTCCTGAGGAAGTCCAAAGGCTTTTTAAAACCGCCCTGGAAATTGATTATACCTGGCATGTAAGGCACCAGGCGGCCTTTCAAAAATATACTGATAATGCCGTAAGTAAAACCATCAACATGCCCTTAGGTGCTTCCCTTAAAGAGGTGGAAGAGGCCTTTATATTGTCCTGGAAGTCGGGATGTAAGGGTATTACCGTTTACCGGGACGGGTCCAGATCCTCCCAGGTTTTAAATATTGGCAAAATCGGGAAAAACGGACTTTTGAAACCTTCCAGCCGACCCCCAAAGCTTTCTGGAGAAACCACCCGAAAGGATACTCCTATGGGGAACCTGTTTGTAACCTTGAACAAGCATGATGGAAAACCCTTTGAGCTTTTTGCCCAGATCGGAAAGGCCGGCAGTGATATTGTTGCTTTTACCGAGGCCATTGCCAGGCTGGTATCGTTGGCTCTGCGGTGTGGAATTAGCATAGAAGAAATTATTAACCAGCTGGAGGGGATCGGTGGGGGAAGGCCAGTGGGGTTTGGCCCTAATCGTATTCTCAGTGTCCCCGATGCCATAGGAAAAGCTTTACGGGAATTAACTCAACTACACTATAATGGTACAGTGAAAAGGGAACTATGTCCGGAATGCGGTTCCGGCACACTGGTCCAGGTGGAAAGCTGTGCCAAGTGTGAATCTTGTGGATACAGCGAGTGTTAGCCCTGGGTTAGACTTGATACTTATTTTGAATTGTGATATCTTTATACTCATAATTGCAAGTACCATAATGTGGTATAATTGTATTAAATGTTAGAAGAAAGGGGAAATCCTGTTCTGGGAAAAAGCATGTTTACTTTAAGTGTTAAAATAAGATTTTCTTCCGCTCATTCTCTAAGGGAATATCCCGGTAAATGTGCGAATATACATGGACATACCTTTACTGCTGAATGTATGATAAGGGGAAATCAGCTGGATTCTCAAGGGATGCTGATAGATTTTCATGCCTTGGAGGATATGGTTGAAAAGATTACCGATGAATTTGACCACCGCTTAATTAATGATCACCCTTCTTTCACGGAAGAGGGGTTAAATCCTACGGCCGAAAATCTTGCTTTTTATATTTATAAAAAGTTGAGTGAAATCTTGAAAGAGAAAGGCCCTACTATTTCTGTCCATGAAGTAAGAGTCTGGGAGTCAGATGATGCCTATGCTTCATACAGGGAGGAATAAAAATGAAATCAATTGTTCTGCTGTCCGGAGGTTTGAATTCAGCCGTTTCTCTGGCCTGGGCACAGAGAAACCAGTTTCCCATCCTGTGTCTTTTTTTTGATTACGGCCAAGAATCTGCAGCCAATGAGAGGGTTTCCTCAAAAAAAATGGCAGAATATTTTAATGTAGATTTGAATATTGTGGAAGTTCCTTTTTTAAAAGATCTTACCGGGGATTTAACGGTGTGCGATGATGCTGAAGAATCTGCACCCAGTACTGAAGAGGCTGATATACAGCCGGGTCCAGGTCATTCCCATAATGGGCTGCACCCTAACCGCAATGGATTTTTTTTAAATATTGCCGCTGCTTATGCAGAAAACCTGGATGCTTCAATAATTGTCGCAGGTTTCAGCAGGGAAGAGGCAGGAGTATTTCCGGACAAATGTTTTAAATATGTTGAAGCAAAAGATCACACACTAAAAATGTCAACACTTTCAAAGGTAAAAGTAGTCTGTCCAACACAGAACCTGAGCAAAGAAGAAATAGTAAACCTGGGCAGTAAACTGGAAATCCCCTTTGAGTTTATATGGATCTGTAATTCTGCAGGGGGAAAAATGTGTGGCGAATGTGAGGGCTGTCAGGGATACATAAGAGCCCTGCAGCATAATGGATTGGCATATATATGGGATAAAAAAACAGATCAGCATTTAAACGGAGAACCGTTGGGCGAACGGGGATAGCTTGGTAAACATATCGGCGATAGCTGATACATCCCAAGAAGCCCCCATCTCTTAGGTGGTGGGAGTACGTCACTAAGTCGGCTGTAATCCTCGGTTTCTTTAAACCCGAGAGGATGTCATTAAGAGGTGCTGTAAATGCATGCACGGATGACAGAGATTTTTTCTTCTATCCAGGGAGAGGGCATTTATTTGGGACACCGTCAGTTATTTCTTCGTTTTTATGGATGCAACCTGCAGTGTTCTTACTGTGATACCTTCCAAAAACAGTGCCCTCCCCAATGTCGAGTTGAGCTAAGTGAAATTGCCGGAAATTATATATTAAAAGATAATCCCCTGGATTTTGAGGCTCTATTAAAAATTGTTACCTCTTATCCATTGGAACAGCATCATTCTGTAAGTCTAACCGGAGGAGAGCCGCTGCTGCATTGGGAATTTTTAAAAGTATTCTTACCTGTTTTAAAGAGAACAGGACTAAAAGTATATTTAGAGACCAATGGAACATTAACAAAAGAACTAAAAGAACTGCTTCCCTGGATTGATTATATAGCCATGGATTTTAAGCTGCCTGGTTCCGTAGGGGGGAAAGAATATCTGAGAGGCCATCTTGATTTTCTGAAACTTTCACTCAATCATGATGTCTTTGTTAAAATAATTATTACCGGGGAAAGCATTCAGCAGGAGTTGTTGGAGTACATAAAAGCCATAAAAGGCATATCTACTTCTGTCCCGGTGGTACTGCAGCCGGTAACCGCAACCACTGAAAGAGAGATTGTTTCTAATGCTTTTTTAATGGATTTACACCGGGCATCTCTTGAAATATTACCCGGAGTGAGGGTAATCCCACAAGTTCACAAGCTCCTGGGATATCTCTAGAAAATTGGAGGCCAGAAAGTGACCTTTAGAATAGCGGTAGATTCCGGCGGTACTTTTACTGACATTGCCCTGCTGGATGAGAATGAACAAAAAATCTATATTTCCAAGGTTCCTTCTACTCCTGAAAATCCTGCTACAGCGGTTATGACAGGAGTTTTACAAGTTTTAATGGAAAATAACGCTGTGCCGGAGAAAGTATCCTATTTTCTCCATGGAACCACCGTGGCCACTAACGCACTTTTGGAATTAAAAGGGGCCGTAACAGCCTTAATAACTACCAGGGGATTTCGGGATGTCTTAGAAATCGGCCGGCAGACTCGTCCAGCACTGTATAATTTTTTTCAGAGGAAAGCCCCGGCCATCGTGCCCAGGGAACTTCGCTTTGAAGTGAATGAAAGAATTCTTTTTAACAGTGAAATTGAGACACCGCTGAAAGAGGAAGCTATCCTATCTTTAACAGCAAAACTCCGGGAAAGAAGAATTGAATCGGCAGCCATTTGTTTTCTGCACTCATATTTGGACCCACGACATGAAAAAATGGTAAAGCGAATCATCCAACAGGAAATGCCTGATATTTTTGTCAGCTGTTCTTCTGAAATACTACCGGAATTTAGAGAATATGAAAGAACCAGCACGGTATGTATAAATGCTTATGTAATGCCCGCCATAAAAAAATACCTGGAAGACCTTGAGGTCAAGTTAAAAGAAAATAAAATCCGTTCACCTTTGTATATCATGCAGTCCAATGGTGGGATAATTTCCTCTCAAATGGCCCGGGAACACAGTGCCAGGACGGTATTGTCAGGACCCGCGGGAGGAGTAAATGCAGGGAAATTCTTATCGAAATTAACCGGGGAATTAAACCTGATTACCATGGATATGGGTGGGACCAGTTTAGATGTTTCCCTCATCAGTGGAGGGCAGCCCCGTTACTCTACGGAAAGCTCCATAGGCAGTTATCCTATAAAACTTCCCATGATTGAAATTCATACCATAGGTGCCGGCGGAGGCAGTATTGCAGCTATTGACCCGGGGGGTGCATTAAAAGTGGGGCCGGAAAGCTCGGGAGCGGTTCCCGGCCCAGCCTGTTACGGCCGGGGAGGCCATAGGCCAACGGTAACTGATGCCAACCTGGTTTTAGGCAGAATAAACTCTCAATATCTGCTTGCAGGTCAGATGGAGATGTGCCCGGAAAATTCGGTAAAAGTAATTCGGGAACATATTGCAGACCCTCTGGGAGTTTCGGTGGAAGAAGCAGCGGAGGGTATCATCAAAGTGGTTAACGCCAACATGGTCCGGGGAATCCGGGTAGTGTCCGTGGAGAAAGGATATGATCCCAGGGAATTTGTCCTGACAGCCTTTGGGGGAGCTGGCCCACTGCATGCTTTAGAACTGGCCCAGGAGTTGGCCATAAGCAAAGTAATTATCCCCCCACAACCAGGGATTAATTCTGCGCTGGGAATGCTGACGGCGGATTTAAGAAGGGATTATGTGTTAACCCGAATCATCAACGAAGAAAGTCTTGGACCTCAATGCCTGGAAGACCTTTTTGGAGAAATTCAGTCAAAGGCCCTGGAAGAATTGGAGAAGGAAGGGTTAAGGTATGAAAACCTTTCTTTTTGTCGCAGCGCAGACCTTAGATACCCCAGGCAGTCATATGAAATGAACATAACACTGGGGACAGGGAAACTGGAGAACAGAGATTTGAAAAGAATGATTCAGGAGTTTCATGATAATCATCTTCAGGCATACGGATATAATCGGCAGGAAGAAAGGATAGAAGTTGTAAATATCAGGTTAACAGCAGTAGGGAAACTGTATTCTTTAGAGGTAAAGCCGGAAAAGACGGTTAGCAGGGAATATATTGAAGCTCCTAAGGACTTTCGAAAGGTATATTTTAACGGGGAATTTATTAAAACCCCCGTTTATAATCGGAAGGAGCTGCATCCAGGGAGCAGAATATCAGGGCCGTCCATTTTGGAACAGTTGGATTCAACCACCGTGATTACACCGGGGAATACCGCATGGGTAGACCCGTTCCATAATTTGATTGTTACCAATGACAGTTGAGTTGATTGATGAAATAATCAATTTGTTATTATACTGGAATTTATACGAGGGGGATCATCGTGGTAGACGCGGTAACGCTGGAAGTGATGAGAAACGCACTGCAGTCCATAGCGGAGGAAATGGGAGTAACTCTAATCAGGACCGCCCTTTCTCCCAACATTAAGGACCGAAAAGATTGCTCCACGGCTATTTATACCCAAGACGGACGTCTGGCAGCCCAGGCAGAACATATCCCTCTGCATCTAGGCCTGATGCAGTCCGTGGTAAAGGAAGTGTTAAAGGCTTATCCCGTAGAAGAATTAAGCCAGGGAGATGCCTTAATCATTAACGACCCCTTTATCAGTGGTTCTCATCTGCCGGATATCTGCATTTTTATGCCGGTATTTTACAAAGGGGAAATAACTGCGATTATGGCAAATCTGGCTCATCATGTAGATGTAGGTGGTAAAACTCCCGGAAGCACTCCTACCAATGCTGCATCAATTTTTGAAGAAGGGTTACGGATTCCACCAGTAAAGATTATGAAGCAGGGAGTCCTTGACCTTGAAATCATGAAGCTTTTGTCTCATAACGTAAGGACGGAATTTGAGTTTAACGGAGATATAAGGGCACAAATCGCTGCAAACTCTGTGGGAGCAAAGCGGCTGGTAGAATTGATGGGCAAATACGGTCGGAAAAAAGTGTTGGACTACATGGAGGAGATTATAAAGTACTCCGAACGTTCTTTAAGAGAGTCAATAAAAACTTTAGAAAAAGGCACCTGGGAATTTACCGATTATCTGGAGGGGGACGGAATTTCACAGGACATCATATCCATAAAGGCTGCAGTCACTGTAGGGAATGATAGTATCAAAGTGGACTTTACCGGTACGGATCAGCAGGCCCGGGGGCCAGTTAACTCTACCCGAGCTGTCACACTGGCCTGTGTTTATTTTGCTGTAAAGGCAGTTTTAAACCCGGAAATACCTTCAAACGAGGGAGTTTCACTTCCCCTGGAGGTAATTACGCCCCCGGGGACCCTGGTAAATCCTGTTTTCCCTTCGCCGGTCTCCAATGCAAATATCAATACCGCCCAGCGAATTGCTGATGTAATATTGGGATGTTTCGCGCAATTTCTACCTGATAAGGTGCCTGCCGCCAGTGCAGGGACTATGGGCCTATTTACCATAGGGGGAATTGATCCCCGTACCAATGAGTTCTATTCATACGTGGAGACCTACGGAGGAGGACAGGGGGCAAATATACGGGGAGACGGAATGGATGGAGTTCATACCAATATGACCAATACGCTCAATCCCCCCTCAGAGGTGATTGAGATATCCTATCCTCTTCAAGTGATGAGCTACAGCTTAAGGCCAGATACTGAGGGTCCGGGAAAATTCAGGGGGGGAATGGGTTTATGCAGGGCGGTAAAAGTAATTGGACATTCAGCCCGGGTGACTCTGAGCTCAGAGAGAGGGAATATTCAACCCTGGGGGATGCAGGGGGGGATGCCGGGACAAAATTCCCGCAACATATTTGTAGACGAAAAGGGAAATGAAAAAGTTAAGCCCACCAAGATAACCACAGAGGTGGAGCAGGGTACCATTATTTATTATCATACTCCCGGAGGGGGAGGATATGGCTCTCCCCTGGAAAGGGAACCACAAAAAACAGCCGGGGATGTCCGGGCGGAGCTGGTTTCTTTAGAAAGGGCCCTTGAGATTTACGGAGTGGTGATTAATCCCCTTACCTTTGAGGTGGAAAAAGAACAAACCCGGTCTTTAAGGGAAATAATGAGTGAAAATAAAAGTTAAAGAATCGTAATGAAAAACCAGATTATCATGACAATTTCCATCAACAGTTTAACAAAAGTGCCCCCAAGAAAACCAATTATAGTGCCTATTCCTACTTTTACAGCCTTTTGGGCTGTGCGGCCCATCAGTAATTCCACCAGTACCGCTCCAGCGAAGGGCCCTACGATAACGCCCAACGGGCCAAGGGTGATCAGCCCAACCAGGGTTCCGGCTGCTGCTCCCCAGCCCGCATACCTGGAACCACCGTATTTTTTTGCACCTAAAACTACTGATAAGTAGTCGACCACATAGATCAGTCCTACAGCCAGAGCCTGGGATAGATAAAACGATACCGATAAATTTTCAAAATTAACAAAATATCCATACCCCAGCATTCCTGCCCATATCAAAATAGGGCCGGGAAGGGCCGGCAGAATTGTCCCCAGGAAACCCAGGACAAAAAGTATTACGGCAATAATCAAGCCAGGTATTGACAAGGAAGACACTCCCTATTCGTTTAATTTAAATTAAATTACCACAGAGTTATTAAATATCCTTCTTTTACTTATATTATTTTGTAAATTTAAAAATAATACAGAGGGGTAGGCAGAAGGATTTTAATTACAGGAAAAAGAAATAAATAAGAATTATGAGTAATCAGAGTAAATTCATGGAAAAAGAAAGCGGAAAGGAGGGAAACGTTTTATGTTGTGGAATTTGGTATTTATTTTTGTATTTATTTTTGTTCTATTATTTATTGTTTTTTTGATTAAGACCTATAACACACTGGTAGTCTTAAGGCAGAGAGTAAATAATTCCTGGGCACAGATTGATGTTCAGTTAAAAAGGCGGTATGATTTAATTCCCAATCTGGTAGAGACCGTTAAGGGATATGCAGCCCATGAAAAGGAGGTCTTTGAAAGGGTCACCGAGGCCAGGTCGAAAGCTATAAACGCACAGGGTGTTGAGGCTCAAGGACAGGCTGAAAACATGCTCTCCGGAGCACTAAAGTCTTTGTTTGCCGTGGCTGAAAATTACCCGGAATTGAAAGCTAATCAAAACTTTCTTAAACTTCAAGATGAACTCTCCGCAACGGAGGGAAAGATTGCATATTCCCGTCAGTTTTATAATGATACTGTCATGAAATTTAACACGGCAATCGAGGTGTTTCCACAAAATATTATTGCGGGATTTATGGGCTTTAATTCTATACCTTACTTTGAAGCAGGCGAAGGGGAAAGAGAAGCAGTTAATATTAAATTTTAAAGGGGGGCCATAATGAAAAGAAATGTTTTTTTATGTATGTTCCTGGTTATTTTATTATGCTTTACCACAGTGTTGTCCTGTTCAAGGGATAGTGATGAAAACGGAACGGAACAGAATGCGGAGGAGCCCCAGGATATAGAGCAAACGGATGATTTAACAGATCCCCAGGAAGAGGAGATTGTAGATCAGGAGAGTCCCTCTGGAGATAAAGATGAAGATGAAAAAGATGAAGATGAAAAAGATGAAGATTCTAATGATACCCGGGATGAAGGTCCAGTTATTTCAGATGTAGAATTAATTCAACGGGTTATAGAAATAGAAAAACTTGAAACAAAGTTATTTGATGAAAAAGATACAGTAACGGATTCAGATTACCAGATAAGACACAAGACCATTCAAAACAGGGTGCAGTTAAAGAAATATTTCGAGAAGGGTTACAGCAGTGAAGTGGCTGAGATGATGGCTCATCATTATATGGATGCCGAAGGATATCTGCTCCCCGGTGAAAGTATGAAAGTAGTTGAATATGCGGAGGTAGTTGAGGTTGTGGAAAAAAATCCTTCAACGGCTCGCATTAGAGCAGTAATGGAAATGTTTGGCATAACAAATACCTACTATATTAATCTAAAAAAAATCGAGGGCACATGGAAAATTGTCGAATAATTGATGGGGGCTATAGGACATATGAACAAACCATATCGGACGGCGACAGGAATTGGCAGCCTTCCTTACACTGATGAAGAACGGGCCCTGGCCATAATTTTTAAAAACCTACCCACGGTGCCTCACTGGCCCCAGTTACCCAACCTGGGAAAATCTGAAGGTTTTATAGAACAGTTTCTTTTTCCGCTGGTGAAAACCGGTGTGATTAAGTATAACCAAAAGGGAAATCCGTTCTTTGACACCGGAAATCCTTCCTTTACGGAAAACAATGTTGAGTTTTATAATCTTTATTTTGCCGCTCAAGGGAAGGACCCTGAAGCTGAAAAACAGTTCACCTTTCATCCTCAGTATGCTTCCGGCTATTATGCCTTTATCAAAAAGATAAAGCAGCAGGGGCCTGGAAAAGCAAAATTTCTTAAGGGGCAGATTAGCGGACCGGTAACTGTTGGGATAAAATTAACCGATGAAAGACAACAGCCGTCTTTTTACAAAGAGGAACTCAGGGAAATGATGGTCAGGACATTAGAGATGCAGATGATTCAGCAGGTAAAAGAACTGCAG
>PWJM01000145.1 GCA_003560915.1 Syntrophomonadaceae bacterium | reverse complement strand
ATAGCAAAGATAATTAATGTAGTAAAAATAGCTCCCCCGTGGAAATCACTGGTTCTTTTTCCCTTTGCCGTAGCTTTCATACTACTTGTTATGCTCCTGGCGGCTGATATAATGTACGGTTCCCATAATGACCTGAAACCTTATTTTCTTATAGCCATAATCGGGTTCCCCACCGGCTGGTTTGCAGGGCTTATTATATACCTCGCATCAAAGAAGCTGAAAAAAAACCGTCCTTAACTATGGCCAGATGTGTCAAGAAAAGATTTTGATTAACTCAGTAAGAAACAAATTCTTATCCTTCTTGCAGCTGGATAATCTCAAACCGGTCTACATCCACTAAACCCCGATCCGTTAATTTTAGAGAAGGAATGACCGGCAGAGCCAGAAAAGACATGGTGAGGAAAGGATTTTTTGGTTTAGCTCCCAGAGCATGAGCAGCCCGGACCACCTTTTCCATCCCGGAAGCCACCTCCGGTGCACTTTTTTGAGACATAATCCCCGCAACCTCCAAGGGTAATGAAGCTTCTACTTTTCCTTCCCGAACCACCACAAACCCCCCCTGCATTTTAATGATTCCAGCAAGAGCCCGGGACATATCCTCATCGCTGGTACCTATAATCACAATATTGTGGGAGTCGTGGGCAACACTGGAGGCAATTGCCCCGGAGGTAAGGCCCATGCCCCGAACCAATCCCTTTCCCACATTGCCTGTTTCCCGGTGTCGTTCCACCACTGCAATTTTTAAGAGATCCCGATCAGGGTCAGAAAGAATAAAACCGTTGTCCTGTTTGGGAGAAAGGACAGTCTTTTTAGTAATAATTTGGTCAGGAATCAATTCAATTACATTGGCTTTTTCCCCCTGGATCTGTAGGGAAAACAACTGAGGATTAATATTTTCCTTCAGGTGAACAGTATTTAAAACATCATCCCGTTGAGGTAAATCATCTTTAAACGGCCAGATTACCCGGCCTTCCCGGCAGGCTATCCGGCCATTTTTAATGACCAGAGCAGGTTGAAAAGATCTCAGGTCCGGCATAACCACCAGGTCCGCCCGGTAACCCGGAGCCACCGCACCCCGGTTTAACAACCGGTATGTGGAAGCAGTATTGATGGTCGCCATTTTGATGACGATAATCGGGTCAAGGCCCTGGCTGACCGCCTCCTTAAGGACATGATTAATGTGACCCCGGTTCAAAAGGTCATGGGCTTCCAGATCATCGGATCCAAAGAGAAACTGCCTGTAATTGCTTTTATTTACGGCGGGAAGAAGGTCCTTCAGGTTGCGGGCTGCGGTACCCTCCCGGACAATCACCTTCATACCCAAAGCACTTTTTTCTAATGCCTCCTCCTGGGAAGTACACTCGTGGTCCGTATGGATCCCGGCAGCCAGGTATGCCTGGAGGTCAGCACCGGTGAGCCCCGGGGAATGACCGTCAGTAACTTTATTTCTTTCTGCAGCGGTGATAAGTTTCTCCAGCACCTGGGGATCCTTAAAGAGAACTCCCGGATAATTCATCATCTCCCCCAGTCCTACAACCCTGGGATGTTCTAAAAGCTTCTTAATATCCTCTACACTAAGCTGTGCTCCGGAGTTTTCCTTGTCCGTAGCAGGCACACAGGAGGGAACGGCAAAGAAAAAATCAACCGGCAGTCCTTCACTGGAGTTCAGCATGAATTCCACTCCCGAAACACCCAGGACATTAGCAATTTCGTGAGGGTCAGCAATTACCGCCGTGGTGCCCCATCTCACGGCAGCTTCCGCAAAATACCTGGGGCTCAGCAGACTGCTCTCGATATGGATATGGGCATCAATTAATCCCGGGATGAGGTAAGCCCCTTCCAAATCAATGGTCTCTACAGCTTCCGTATATACTTTCCCCAATCCGGCTATAGTGTTATCCGTTACAGCCACATTGGTTTTATTCACTTCTCCCGTAAAGACATTCGCCACCCGGGCATTGAGCAGCAGAAGGCCTGCAGGCTGCTCCCCTCTGGCTGTATCAATAATACTGCTTAACCGTTCTTTGTTCATAATAGAATCCTCCTGCTTTAAAATAAAAATCATATGTTTTCCCATAAATTCTTCTTATAGGCTTCTTGTTCCTTGTATGTACAAGAAAATAGAGTATGTTTTTTCCCCTCTATTGGCCTATATCTTATATATTGTTAACCCCTTCATTATTTTTGGTTGACAATGAATGCTCTTTTCCTTATGATAAGAAAAAGGAGGAAGCAATCCATGAATTTAACCACCAGAGATATTACCTTTACCGCCGTTTTTACCGCAGCCGCCTGCATGGTAGGCTTTGCTTTAAAAATTATCCCCCCCGCTTTAGTCCCCTTCAGCCTTCTACCTCTGATAGCCATGCTGGCCGGGGGGCTTTTGGGCAGCAGGCTGGGGGCCTTAAGTATGACACTGTATACTCTTATTGGGCTGGTAGGCCTGCCCGTTTTTTCTGCTCCCCCCTTTGGCGGTCTTTCTTACATTTTTCAGCCTACTTTCGGCTTTGTGCTGGGTTTTATTGCCTGCGCTTTTGCCTCAGGCAAAATACTGGAAAACAAAAAAAAGCCCACCCTATACCGTTACTCTGCCGCAATGCTGGCCGGGCTGGGGGGGCTGTACATCGTAGGATTAACCTACCTCTACCTGATTCTTAACCTCTATCTAGGGAGAGAAGCAGGTTTTACAGAATTGTTAATGATAGGTTTTCTCCCCTTTATTTTATTTGACCTGCTAAAAGCTGCCCTGGCCGTCAGCCTCACCCGCACCATTGTTAAACGAATAAATATACTGCCCATACAAAAACATATTTAGTAGGGTTTCCCCGGGAAATAATTATCCACACTTTTTGTGAATCAAACAGGTTGAAGATCCCTGTCTGTTTTTTTCCCACCTACCAGGTAACGGGGGTTTCCCCGGCTATAAGCCCTGATATTTTTCACCGTGGTACGGCGGATGCGGTGAATGGCTTCTTTGCTGTAAAAGCCGATGTGGGGCGTAATCACTACATCCTCCCGGTGTAGCAGGATATGGTTTCGCACCAACTTCTGCAGGGTATCCTGAGGCAGTTCCGGGGAAAAGAGCCTGTGTTCTTCTAGAACTAATGCTTCCCCCTCCAGAACATCCAGCCCCGCTCCGGAAATAATCCCATCCTCCAGGGCCATTAAAAGGGCTTCCGTATCTACCAGTTCTCCCCGGGCTGTATTAATCAGCAGGGCACCCTTTTTTATCATCTGAATATTGTCCTTGTTAATCATGTGGTAAGTTTCCGGAATCAGTGGAGCATGGAGAGAAATTACATCCGAATTTTTCAAAAGCTGTTCCAGGGGAACGTATCTGAACCCCAGGATTTCAGCTAAGAAAGGCTGCTTATTTACGTCATAAGCCAGCACTTCCATACCGAATCCCCGGGCCATACGAATAACGTGAAGGCCAATATGCCCGGCCCCGATCACCCCCATGGTTTTATCCTTCAAATCAAACCCCTGAAGGCCCACCAGGTCAAATTTATCCCGGGCAGTTCGAAAATAAGCCTTATGTATGTTCCTGGAAAGGGAAAGAATTAAAGCAAAGGTATGTTCCGCCACCGTATTTTCCCCGTAAACCGGAACATTTGATACCAGGATATTTTTTTTGCTGCAGGCATCCAAATCGATGTGATCATATCCGGTGGAACGGGTAGTGATATATTTTAATGCCGGTAAAGCCTTTAACACTTTTTCAGTAATCTTGGAATACACAAAGACACTGAGTATTTCCGTGTCTTTTAAAGATTCCTTAAATTTTTCCACATTATCCTCGGTCAGAGTATCCTCCTTAAGGTCTATGGTAAAATCCTTCCGCAGGCTTTTACGAAAATAGTCCTTTTCTTCCTTTTCAATTTCAAATAACGAAACCTTCGTCTTCAAGTTTATCACCTCAATTCTTATACCCTATTATTTTCTCTCTGGAGAGAACTAATATACGGTGAACTGAAGGAAACAAACTCGAATCTTT
>PWJM01000090.1 GCA_003560915.1 Syntrophomonadaceae bacterium | reverse complement strand
TTTTATAAACATTTTTTACATAATTTAAAATTAAAAACCCTCTCCGGTATTTATTTTTCTACCAAAAAGGGTTAAGAAATATGCTGGCTGAAAACCCCGTCAGTTTACTGCGGGGATGAAAGCTTATTTAACTTCAAGATACTATAACTTTGCCAGGGTTGTTTACTGCTTCCCCAATGATATCCGCCCGAACCCCCTTTTCTCTCAAGGCCCGCAGGAGGTTTTCCGCTTCTTCAGTGGAAACGGACAGCAGAAGCCCTCCGGAAGTTTGGGGGTCATAAAGAAGCAGGGCTTCCAATTCGCTTATGGAGTCCTTTATTTCTACACATGTTTTTAGATAATCCCTGTTGCGATAAGCCCCTCCGGGTACCATTCCTTCTTCCGCCAGTTCTTTTACCCGTTTTAGAAATGGTATTTGTGAGTAATCCAGGTGAAACCCAATTTTGCCGGCACAGGCCATCTCATACATGTGCCCCAACAGGCCAAATCCCGTAATATCTGTGCAGGCGCTTACGTTAAAATCCTGGGCTGCCTGTGCCGCTCCCGCATTTAATTCAGCCATCAGGGCAACCGCCTCCCGGGCCTCCTCATCACCGATCAATTCCCCTTTCAGGGCTGTACTAATGATTCCTGTACCCAGTGGCTTGGTCAGTATAAGTTTATCCCCCACTCTGCTCCCTGCATTGGTTTTTACTTTATCAGGATGTACAATCCCGGTAACAGACAACCCGTACTTGGGCTCATTATCCTCTACACTGTGGCCACCCAGCATAAGGGCACCGGCCTCCTGGATTTTGTCAAACCCGCCTTTTAGTATTTCTCCCAGTATTTTAATATCCAGAGTTTTTGCAGGAAAAGCAACGATATTCATTGCCGTTAAGGGCTTCCCACCCATGGCATATATATCGCTCAAAGAATTCGCTGCCGCAATTTGTCCAAACAGATAAGGATCATCTACTATAGGTGTAAAAAAATCAACAGTTTGAATTAGAGCCGTACTTTCATCTAACTTGTATACACCGGCATCATCAAAGGTTTCACTCCCTACCAGAAGCCTCTCATCTTTTTGAACAGGTAACAGGCTCAGCACCTGAGCCAGGGTCCCGGGACCAATTTTCGCTGCTCACCCGGCACTGCAGCTGAGCTGAGTGAGCCTAACTTTTTCCGCACTCATTATATACACCTTCCCTATAAATTATCTTTTATTCTTCCAGTATTTCCTTTTAATATATTCAGTATAACACATTGCCTCAAGCTTGCGAAATAGCTTCAGCCTCTTTCCCTGAGCCAAAAGATAGGAATAGTGTAAAGACATCAGAGGTAATTCTTTTTAAAAAACATTCCCGTCCCCTTGCTTTACCTGCCCGATCATATTTAAAAGCAGTGAGGCATGGGCTCTTTCTTCCACAGCCAGTTGGTACAAAAGAACCCGGAGAGATTGCTCTTTCATATTATCTGCAGAAAGTTTATAAAAATCATATTTCTGATATTCCCTCAGCACTGCATTTTCAAGGACGGCAGTTACATCATCAACCTCATTCCAGTCCCCTTTGATTTGACTGGAGGCCTTCTGAAATTTCCGTTGAAGCGCTTCCAGGGAAGGAATGTTCTCTTCCACCCCCCGGGATTCTTCACAATATCGGGAATACATTGCCTCCATATGGCTTCTTTCCATATCTTCCAGGAATTTAAACAGCCTTTTGAGCTCAGGATTTTTAAGCCTGGACTGAAATTCGTGGTAAAAATACCAGGTTTCAATTTCCTTAATCAGGGCGAATAAAAACAGTTCCCCTATGGATTTGACTTCCTCCGCTGCCAGAGCCCTGCGGGATCCTCCGCTCACCTGTTCATAAGGCCACTGAAGAATGCCTCCTTCCAGGCTCATTACTTGAGAATAGCCCATCTTACAAAGAATGAAAGCAGCAGTCATACTTCTTTTACCAGAGCGGCAGTAGGTAACCATGGTTTGTTCTTTACTAAAGGATGGATGACCGTACTCCAGCTGACCTAATGGTACCAGAAGAGCTCCGGGAATATGACCTTCCCTGTATTCCTGAGGTTGGCGAACATCAATCAAAAGCGGAATTTTTTCTTTTTCCCCCTCCAACATTTGATGCAGCTGTGAAGATTCAATAGTTTGTATCGTTTCCTGACAAGAATCCGTCACCATAAGCACCGCCTTTAGTTAATAATTTATTTTATTTAATATATTTTAATACATTTGGGTTCATTTCCTGCCCGGCAAAAAGTTTTTAATGAATATTTAATAACTTTTCTTGAACCATGGGAAGACTCAGGGAACATTTTAATAAATTAATATTTATTTTTATGGTTATATTAATTGTAAATATAAGAATTACCAATCCTTATAATATTTGTGTTCAGCAGCCAGCCATAACGAAACAGTAGATGGAGGGAGTTTTTTTTTGCGTAAATCCAAATATGAAAAAAAATTAGACAGTATAATGAAAAATTTAAAGGTTTCAGATTACCATTACAACTGGGACAGATACGGCAGTTGGATTGAATTCCATTATAAAGACAATCTGTACCGTCTGGAACACAGTATTGATAAGGCCAGGCTGCAGGGAATCATAATCCAGTACGGTTCAGAGGCTTTCGCCCAAATTGTTATGGCATTAGAAGATTTGAATAGGGCTATCAACCGGGGAGTTTATGACCTGGACACCTGGCTGGCTGGAGTAAAACTTCCTCCCAAAAGCTTGAAAAGCTGCAGATTCCTTGAGATTCTAGGCTTTACTCAACAGCCCTCCTCAAAGGAGGAAATTTGGGAGCAGTATGATAAACGTATAAAAGAACTAGAACTTAACGAAAATGGTAATCACTTAACTGCAAAAATGTTAAAAGAAGCTGCCGAAAAAGCTGTGGAGAATCTAAGCGGAAGTGAAAACAGGAAAAACTGATTTCTTACGTAAAGGCCCGCTCGGCTTACGGGCATGCTTACCAACTTTGAGTTCTTGCTGAAAATCTGCTAGTATGAATGCGTGCCGTTTTTTTTCTTTATTAAATCATAGCCTGTCATCAATACTATTCCAATTGCTGGAATCATCCATACCATACCATTAATTATTATCAATTTTGAGTCTGTAAGTGAATTTTTAAATAAAACAAAAAATCCAATATTAATCGAGGTATGGAAAAGAACAGATATTATTATGCTATATCTTGTATCTCTTAAAATCCATGCTAGAATAATTGAAGCGGATATTGTAAAAATCAAAAATCCTACCATAAATAATATGCCATTTTTATAATGACCTATGTGCCATAATCCCCAAATCAATCCAACAATTATTGAAGCCACTAATGCTGAATTGTTTTTTTCAAATGTAGGTTGCAAAAAACTTCTCCATCCAATTTCTTCTCCTATAGAACCAAGTATTATTCCAATTAGCATTACGGTAAGTAAGGGCGACAAATCCTTGGTCATCTTGATTTCTAATCCAATAACTTGTCCAATAACAAATGCAATGGAAACTAATAAAAATGGTAATCCCAAAGCAAAGATTGATTTAACTACAATCCCTTTATTAAAGTCAAATCCAATCGGTACTCTTAAATCCCTAAACAATAATATGATTATAAGAAATCCAATCGCAGGAGCTAACTGAGGTAAAACGATTATTTCAAAGTCAAGATTAATCTTTTCTTGCATTGTAGCTAATAATGCAGTCACCATTACCGTCATCAGCAGATATAATAAAATTTTCCAATTAATGTTTTTGTTGCCTCCTTAAATGATAATGAATAAGTTCTCTGGTGCTCTGCAAAATGTTACACAACTTAACTTAAAATACTCATACTTCTTCTAAAATATCTTACCATAACTTTATAATATTTCCTATGGAAAATTCGCAGTAAAAAAGGGTATGATAATTAAAAATCTAACATTGGGAAGAGACCCCCTACCTTCCTTAAAAGTCCGCTCGGCTTACGGGTTTGCTTCTAGCGAATGCCCAGAACAAAATAAACACCGCGT
>PWJM01000083.1 GCA_003560915.1 Syntrophomonadaceae bacterium | reverse complement strand
ATTCGAATGCTCTCTGTAAAAATTCAGGGTTAAAATAGCGCAGAGTTTCGGTATCAGGCGTAACTCCAATGAGAAGCCCTGCCTGTACCGCTCCTAAAACCATAAGAGCTGCTGCCCCAAGAAATATCCAAATAGCCACAGCATTCAAAAGTATTTTCCCCCTCAAATAATCCCCGCCTTTACTATAATTTTAACCCTTTAAAGAAAAAATATCTATAATATATCAATATCTGCTCAAGCTTTATAATCAAAACACGTTAAAGTCAGAATAACTTTGCGAAGCCTTAAGAATTTTATATAATATAATTAAAACTAACGCTAATTTAAATATAATAGTAAATAGACACAAAAATAACTAAAAAATAAATAATTTCCGGAGGATCGCTATGAAAATTTTGGTAGATGCCGATGCCTGCCCGAAAAAGGTTTTGGAAGTCTGTATTAGGCTGGGGAAAAAATATTCTGTGCCGGTTTGGACTGTCGCCAGTTTTAACCATAACATTAATTCAGAAAATCATATTTTAGTGGGCAACGCCCCCCAGGAAACCGACGTTAAACTAATGAATTTATCCCAGCCGGGGGATATTGCTGTAACCCAGGACTGGGGCCTGGCTGCCATGCTTCTGGGGAAAAGCGTTCGGTGCCTCAGCCCCTCCGGCAGGGAATTCCTTGGGGAAAATATTGATTTTCTTTTGGAAGAACGAGAGTTGAAGGCCAAGCACCGCCGGGGTGGCGGCAGAACCAAGGGGCCTAAAAAAAGGGCAGATATAAATGACCAGATTTTTGAAGCCCGCCTGGAAAAACTTTTGTCAGTTTTTTTAAACCCCTGAACATCTGTATTTGCTGAATACCATTCCCACAGGTTCAAGGGCAAAACTAAAACAAGATCTCACACAAAAATACTGCTCCAATGCCTCCGAAAACCACAATAATCAGGTTTAATCGGAAAAAAGCCAGAATCACGGCAGCAAGCCCTCCCACCATAGCGGACAAGGGCTTCCCCGTAGAGGTAATAATTCCTGGAAATATGAGGGCCCCCAGAACGGCAAAGGGGATATTTCGAAGGAAAGACTTAAAAAAAGGAGGCGGCTTAACCTCCCCCAAAAGCACCAGGGGAATCATCCGGGGAAGGTAGGTTACTGCTGCCATCATTACCACTACAAATAAAAGAGTGGTGTTATCCATGGGATTCCACCTCCTGGGGGTATAGAACCGAACCGGCTGCCGACGCCAGAACAGTGGCAATAATAATATTCCACCCGGAGGACAGGATATTTAATACCGGCACAAAATGAAGCAGTGTATTTATTAAAATCGCCAGTAACGCCACCCGCAAAACCGGGGGACAATCTTTTACAGCCGGTACTAAAATCCCTATAAACATGGCATAAAGGGCAATTCCCATACTGTTTTGAATGATTTCGGGAAGGCCTGCCGCCAGGAACAACCCAATATATGTACCCAAAACCCAGGCGAAATACGCTGTGAAATGAAGTCCCAGCATAAAATGCCTTTTTAAATACTGCTCCTTGCGGGTTGAGGCCAGAGCAAAGGACTCGTCCGTAACCCCAAAAGACAGCAGGGTCAGCATTTTTTTAGAAGTTCCCGGCTCAATCCGTTGGGAAACGGAGGAGGACATTAAAAAATGCCGCAAATTAAGGATAAAGGTAGTCATCACCAGTTCCACCGGGGAAGCCCCCAGCATCAGCAAATTAACCGCAACGAACTGACTGGCCCCCGCAAAAACAATTACGGACATCAGGAGACTTATATAATTGGGAATTCCAGAAGATTTGGCAATCAGGCCAAAGGCTATGGCAATAGGAATGTATCCGACAGCAATAGGTATTGCTGCTTTAATTCCGCATTTCACTTCAGAAATTTTTACAGCCTTCTTAACCTCAGCTTCCATAGAGCCTGTCCCCTTTCGCCATAAACTACAAAATACGCTCTTATAATCTGATTCTATCGAAAAATAAGACAATAGAACCGTCCCCTTGTCTTCTTGTCTTACTTGTCTTATTATCTTACTTTCGAATTCGGACTACCTGGCCCCTGTTTGCCCTTTGAAGTTCTTCGGTGGAAATTTTTAGCAGCGCCCTCTGAGAACCACCCCCGCTGTATACAATCTCCTTTTCCAGGACCCTGGGATCAATTAGAAAGGCTGCTTCGTACCCAAAGGAAGGTACCCCACCACAGATGAATCCCGTTTTCTCCAGGATTTCCTCCGGGGAAGCAATTCTGGGAGGTTTAATATTTAAGGCTTTACCTACCCTTTTCGAACTAACCTTGTCCTCTCCCTTCACAATAGCTACAATCAGGCTGCCCTGCTGGTCCACCATACAGATGTTTTTTACAAAATCTTCTGGGGAGCTGTTGGAGGTTTTGGCCGCCTCCTCTACTGAATGACAGGACTCCTGGAATATCAAATGTTCTCCGTCAACATTATTATAGCTTATGTAATCTCTTAACTTCTTCTCAAATTGGTCCATTGTGCCCTCCTAAAAAAAGTTTTGCCCCGGCTATCAAATATAAACTTCTATTTTTTTTGTATATTTACCTCTTGAAGTTCAAACAATATAATCATAGAATTGGAAATAATTTAAAAGGGGGACGTATTTTTGCTAAACCAACAATCATTGCAGCAGGCCGCGCAGGCCACTCAACAGGCTCAGCAAAAGATTCAACAGGCAGAAACGAATTCTAATCCACAGCAATTACAACAGGCACAGCAGCAATTACAGCAAGCACAGCAGCAGCTGCAGCAGGTTCAACAGCAATTAGGGAATCAAGCTACTGCTCAAGAAAAACAGCAATTACAGCAGGCACAGCAGCAGCTTCAACAGGTTCAACAGCAGCTGCAGCAAACACAGCAATCTATGCAGCAGCATCAGAATAAATTTCAGTAACTTTCAATTACTTTAAAAGCAGAGTTCATGGCTTATTACCATGAACTCTGCTTTTTTGAGCTATTACTTTTATAACCGTTCCCATGACTAATACCCGGTACTTTACGTAAATTTTGTAAAAATGCAACAGGCATTCTTTCTACGTGAAGTTTTGATTTATGTTGTCAGAGAAGCTTTCCTCACAAACTTTCATAAATCCTAATATCCTTACCGTCAAAACTATGGCTGCGATAAAAAGGCCGACAATATAGAGAATAGCTAAAGGGGGAAAGATAATCAGCACAAATGCCAGCAGTAGCGCAATCTGCAGCATCAAATATTGACTCCATCTCTGTTCAGCTTCCGTGTAAATATCCATCAATTCGTGCGTTTCAGCCATGTCCTTAATTCCCATAAACAAATTATAAACAACCATTAAGCCCAACACAATGGAAGCGATTGCAATTATTATCCCAAAAGGGCCTAGATAGCCAAGTTGAATTCCATTTCCCTGTGCAGGGGTTTCGTAAAATGTGAACAAAGCCAGTATTATCATAGGAAAATTATAGTTTCTGGCACTGCTAAAGTATTCACTGTTGGAGGCAAGAATGCTAAAGGCACCGGCAAATAAAATAAAACCTATAAAATCCGGAAGTATATCAAAGCCTTGTATTCTAAAGTCTATCATGATAAATAGAAAACCCCAGTAAAATTTTCTGAAAGCACTTTGAATCATGGACTTCCTCCTATTTTCAACGAATATGATATGGGAAAATTTATCTAAAACCTGATGGGCCTTTTTTCGTTTTCATAACCAAAACTGCGGTAATATAGCCAGCAGCAAAACCCAAAATAATGGTAAATAAGATCAGCAGAACCTGGGACATGCTGATCTGCCAAAAAAACAGGCGCAGTTTAATGACATATGTGTTTTGTGCCAAGACGATTAAGAATAACAGGATCGCCGTCAAAATAATAATAAGTTTAGGTTTCATTTATATCCTCCTCTGGTTTTCTAATTTTCCTTGCCATTTTCAAAGAGAGTTATGACAAATCACCGATTCTAGTATCATTATAGAGGAATTTTAACAATATAGAAAGAATTATTTTATAGCTTATTTACTAGGAGGTTTCTTTAATGGGT
>PWJM01000136.1 GCA_003560915.1 Syntrophomonadaceae bacterium | reverse complement strand
TTTTCCTTTCTTTAATATATTCGTTAAATGATCCAGTAAGACAATATGAGTTTACATTAACCCACCTGAGAAGTATCTTTTATTGAATTGTAAAATCTATCTCCGAAAAAAGCAACACAGCAGAGAATTAAACCAAAAATTAGCACGGCGATGTTACTCATGAGAAATCGGTGTAAAACATTGACAATATAAGGTTCAGAAAGCAATGTATCTATATCTTCCGGTAAAAGATTGAAAAATAAACTTCTGATACTCATCAAGACCAGGAATAGAAGGACTGTAAGGGATGCAGGAGACCAGAAAGAATGAAAATTCTGATTCAGCAAGAAAAGGAAAATAAGACAAAAACCAATTCCTGCTATAGATAACCAAAATAAATTTTGTATCATTGCGGGATAAAGGAACGTTGTTAACATTCTCTCCTGTCGTTGAAAACCGGTAGCTTCAGTGATGATAATGCATAATCTGTCCATGGCCACGGTGCCCATCAGGGAATAGAAGAACACAGCGCCCATAATGCTGAGAGAATAAATGAAGTAAATAATCATGGATATAATAATTTTTAAGTCTCTATACAATATCTTAACCTCCCTTTAATAGTAATAATAAAAAATGACTTGAAATTATATATATTATACAATAATAAACCTTAAATTCCTTTAAATTTTTTATTTTTTAATTGAAAAAGCGAATATTTTAATTCATTTTAATATTATTAATTAGACTTTGAAAATATGAATACACCCTCAAAAATTGATGTTGACTATTTATACTTTAGAGTGTATTATAATAAATTATATGAGATAAAAATGTGGAT
Organism: Syntrophomonadaceae bacterium; assembly: GCA_003560915.1. Classification (GTDB taxonomy): domain Bacteria; phylum Bacillota; class Dethiobacteria; order SKNC01; family SKNC01; genus Contubernalis. Next base: position 14,454 of record PWJM01000136.1, on the reverse strand, counting down.
ATGGAAAAATTTTACGAATGCTTAAAACAGGTAGATAAAGAATATATATAGAGAATGAGGAATGTTTTTATTTATATTATTTAATTTATTCACAGTGCTTAGAAGGAGGGTATGGGGATATGTATGCGGGGGCTATTATTGTTGTTTTTGCTTTTATAATATTAGCATCTAGGTTGGTAATTTTTAAAGGGCACCAATCAAATGTTAGGAAAGGGAAAAAAAAAGAAGGACACCAATAACTGCTTAAAAGTTTTGTTTTACACATTATAATAAAAAGGGGATATGAGGAATGAGTTTAGGGTTTATAGTAGTTTTTGCGGTAATCGTATTGGCATCAAGAGTGATGATTTTTAAAGGTCATCAATCCAGCGTAAGAGAGATGAATGGGGAAGAAGGGCGAGCATAGTATAAATTATATGCCTGGGAAGATTTAAGGTTAGGGAGGATTATGGTATGATTTATGCGATGGTTGTAGTATTGGCTGTAGCTATAGTTGTCATTCGGATGCTGGTTTTCAAAGAACATAAAGCATCAGCGAGACTGCCAATTTTTAAAAGCAATTATGTGCAGGGAGTATGTTATAATGATGACTGTTTTATTAACGAGGAAAAATATTACCCTCCGGAGACACACAACAAGATGTTGATTTTATTACACAAACTTGTTCTGTGCTCTGAAGACATAGACGAAAAAAAGCTAAAATGTCCGTGGTGCGGCCATAATTTAACTATAGAACCACTGGGGGCGCTCTTTAAATCTCCTCCCCCGGGGAAAGAATTCTGCAAAATGCCGTGGGAAAAAGATAATCATAATTAAAAAATTAATAATTTTAAACTTTAATAACTCCTGAGGGAGTTATTTTATTTTCAGTTTTGTAAGAAACCAGTTACACTAAAAAAGGATTGAAATAAATAGAGTAGAATTGGTTAAAGGTATTATTAACTAAACAACTCAATTTAAGAGTCTGAAAGAGGGATAAAAATGAACTATCAGGAAGCTTTGGAATGGATCCACAGTACCGGCCGGTTTGGTATCAAACCCGGCCTGGGGAGAATGGCCAGAATGATGGGACTTTTAGGGAATCCCCATAAAAAAATCAGGGTGATTCATATTGCCGGAACCAATGGCAAAGGGTCTACCGCGGCTTTTCTATCTAAAATATTAGAAGAGGCGGGGTACAGGGTAGGATTATACACTTCTCCCTATCTGGAAGCTTTTACCAACCGCATGGCCATTAACGGGGAAGACATTCCTGAAGAAAAACTGGTGGAAATTGTTAATATGATCAAACCCCTGGTAGAGGATATATCCGCTGACCCTGAACTGGGCCAAATGACAGAGTTTGAGGTGGTTACTTCTATCGCTTTGTATTATTTCGCCCTGGAAGCCCCTGATTTTGTGGTTCTGGAGGTGGGCCTGGGGGGGAGGCTGGATGCTACTAATGTGATAGAAAATCCCCTGGTGGCAGTAGTGACCAATATCGGACTGGAACACACCGAGGTGCTGGGGGATACTATTGAAAAAATCGCATGGGAAAAGGCCGGTATTATTAAAGAGGGAGTTCAAGTAGTTACAGCGGTGCCCAGGTTGGAAGCCCTGCAGGTAATCCAACAAAAATGTCTGGAACAGAATGCGGCCCTGTTTAACTTGAGGGAAAAAGTGAATATAGAGAAAAAGTCATCCTCTTTAGAAGGACAGACTTTTCATTATTCAAACTTCCAAGGGTTACAGTTAAAAGATTTGTTTATCAGTCTCTTGGGCGAACATCAGATTGTAAATTCCTCCACAGCTGTTGCAGTCATCGAAGTTTTGCAGGGGAAAGGGTATCATATTTCCGAAAATGCAGTCCGGCAGGGGCTGAAAGCCGCCCGTTGGGCTGGGAGATTGGAAGTTATGGGCAAAAACCCCCTGCTGATTCTGGATGCTGCCCATAACCCCGACGGTGTGAAAAGTTTAAAAAAAGCCCTGCAGGAGCAGGTGAAATATAATAAATTGGTGCTGGTCATCGGGATTCTAGGAGACAAAGCCCTGGATGATATGCTAAAAGAGATTATTCCTATGGCAGATAAAATTATTATTACCAAACCTGACAGCCCCAGGGCAGCAGAACCGGAAACTGTTGCTGAAACAGCTGAGAAATATACTCGTTATCCCATCATCCTGGAGGACTTTATCCCCCGGGCTGTAAACATAGCATTATCTCTGGCAGAACCGGAAGACCTGCTTTTAATATCCGGCTCCCTTTATACCATTTCCGAGGCCCGTAAGGCCGTTATGCAGATGGGTGATTACAAAACCCCTGTACTTTAGATGCTCTGGTTACTTTTTCATGATTAACATATTTTTCTCTATTTATTAATAAGATTATAGGGGTGAAAGTGTTAATAAAAATATTTATAGAGACAAAGGAATTTAATTGTTCACGTCGAAGTTATCTCTTACGGTTTTTTTTCGAAAGGAGGTGAAAAAATGAAACTCCAGAAAATTAGCATTTACTTCTTAGTACTGGCCTTGACAGCAATCTTGGCCCTGGGGTGTAACGGCGCAGCTCCCGCAGGAGAAAAATATTCGGGAGAAGCAGAAGGCTATGCAGGTCCCATTAAAGTTGACGTTTTTGTGGACGATGACGGCAACATCACCGACATAGAGATTGTTGAGGAAAGCGAAACAACAGGTATTGGTGACGCTGATACCATGGCCCCGCTGCTGGATGAAATTATTGCAAACAACGGCACAGATGGTGTAGACGTTAAGTCCGGCGCTACAGTTACTTCCGACGCTATATTTGCCGCAGTGGATGATGCCATGTCCAAGGTAGAATAAAAGAAAATTTCATAAATTTATTATCAGGGATGATTAACGAATCATCCCTGATGTCATGTAAACGGTTTTTTGTCGAAGTGGTGAAGTTTTTGGAAAAATACCGAACGAAAAAGCAGGATTTTATTTTATGTTCACGAATAATTATTTAGTTGTGTGTAATTCAATTTCTTATAAAAGGGGTGAAACAGTTTGACCATTAAAACCTTTAAGGGTGGCACGCATCCTCCCCATGACAAACCCGCAGCAAACAAGCCTATCGTAACAGCGAAGGTACCTTCTCGGGTAGTTATCCCCTTGAGCCAGCATTCTGGCGCGCCTTGTGAACCATTGGTCGAGGTAGGGGATGAGGTCAAGATGGGCCAAAAAATTGGCGATGTCAAGGCTTTTATTTCTGCACCCGTTCATTCCAGTGTATCAGGCAAAGTTGTGGAAATAGCTCCCCATTTCAACCCGGGCGGAAGCTCACCCATGTGTGTGGTGATTGAATCCGATGGTAAGGATACCTGGGCTGATGATGTAAAGCCAAAAAAACCACTGGAAGAACTCACCGGGGAAGAAATCATCAACATTACTAAGGAAGCTGGTATTGTAGGTCTTGGAGGGGCGGCTTTTCCCACTCACGTCAAACTTATTCCACCGGAGGGTGGACTGGAGGCGCTGATTTTAAACGGCGCAGAGTGCGAACCGTATCTTACCTGTGACCACAGGCTGATGGTGGAGCGGGCCGAAGATATGATTTACGGTGCAAAGGCCATGATGAAAGCTCTACAGGCCCGGAAGTGCTACATTGGGATTGAAGTAAACAAACCCGATGCTATTGCTGCGACCAGGGATGCCATCGGCGGAGATTCAACCATTGAAGTTGTTGAACTGGAGGTGAAGTATCCTCAAGGGTCTGGAAAACAGCTGGTTACTGCCGTTATGAACGGTTTGGAAGTGCCTTCGGGCAAGAGGTCTACCGATGTGGGGGTTCAGGTGTCCAACACCGGGACAGCCATTGTTATCGCTGATGCTATTAAGACAGGGCGGCCCTTAATTGATACCGTGATGACCGTAGCCGGTTCCGGTGTTAACGAATCCGCCAACATCCTGGTAAGGGTGGGAACTATTTTTACAGAGATTGTGGAGCAGTGCGGCGGAATAAAGGAGAATGCTGCCAAGATTATTATGGGTGGCCCCATGATGGGCGGTGCGGTTCCTACCTTAGATTTCCCCATCTGTAAAGCTACCTCTGGTGTTTTGATTTTCACCAAAGATGAAGTGGTAATGCATGAAATATTACCCTGTATCAAGTGCGGCCGTTGTGTTGATGTTTGCCCGGCTTTCATTATGCCAAACTTCATTTCCAATGCCGGGGAACAAAACAATCACGTAGAAGCCAAAAAATTACATGTGGAAGAATGTATAGAATGCGGTTCATGTGCCTTTGTATGCCCGGCCAAAAGGCCTATTGTACAGTGGATTCGGTTGTGCAAATCTGCAATATGGGCCATGAGCAGTAAATAACTGGCGAATGGAGGGATAGAGAGATGGAAAATTTAGCCGTTGAAAAAAGATTTGTTGTATCTTCCTCACCCCACGTAAAAACTCCTGAAACCGTACAGAAGATAATGATCGACGTATTGATTGCCTTAGTGCCTGCCGTAGTCGTTGCAGCCGTATTTTTCCGCGAGAAAGCAATTATACCTATCGTGATCTGTCTTGTGGCAGCCATGGCTACCGAATTTCTTCTAATACGTAAAGGAATTTTTAATGATGGAAGTGCAGCCGTTACCGGCGTTCTTTTAGCGTTAACCCTGCCCCCCGGGTCAGACTGGTGGTTGTGTGTGATCGGGGCAGTATCGGCAATTATTTTAGGTAAATATGTTTTTGGAGGTCTTGGAAACAATATCTTCAACCCCGCCCTGGTAGGCCGTGCAGTTCTTTTAGCCTCCTGGGGAGGAAGGATGACAGCCTGGTTGAGCCCGGTGGATTTAAAGAGTACCGCCACTCCCCTGGCAGAACCCGGCCAGGCCGCCCTGGTGGACCTTTTCACCGGTAACGTTGCCGGGTGCCTGGGGGAAACCTCGGCCGTCGCCCTGCTGATTGGAGCAGCCTACCTGCTTTACAGAGGCCATATCAATTGGAGAATTCCCGGCGGGTATATCGGTTCCGCCCTGATTATGGGGACGGTGATGTCTGCCGCAGGGTTTGGTTTTGATATCACCATGGGATTATGGCATGTACTGGCCGGCGGCTTACTGCTGGGGGCCCTGTTCATGGCCACCGACATGGTAACCTCACCGGTTACCCCCAATGGGCAGCTGATTTTTGGTATAGGATGCGGTGTATTGACCATGCTGATTAGAATTTATGGGAATTATCCCGAGGGGGTAACCTTTGCCATTCTTATTATGAATGCTGTTACTCCGCTGATTGATAATGCAACTCGGCCTCGTTTCTATGGGGAGGTGAAAAAATAATGGGTGACATTATTAAATTGTCTGTAGTGCTGGCTTTAATCTGTATGGTAGCTGCCGGTTCTCTGGCTTTCATAGAGGGTGTAACCACTCCGGTTATCCAACAGAGGGAAGCGGAAGTGCTGGCAGAGAGGTTAGGACAGTATGTACCTGATGCTGACAATTTTGAGCCTGAAGTAGTAGAGGGCAAAGAATTCTTTAAGGCCTTGAAGGGTGGAGAGGTAATTGCTTACATTATGCCTGATTCCAGAGGCCCTGGTTACGGCGGTGACGTCAGGGTAAACGTGGCTGTGGATACTGACGGGAATGTGATTGCAGCAGACGTAGCAGGTCATACTGAAACCCCGGGTCTTGGAGATGTAATTGAAGATCCCGGCTGGCTGGCCCAGTTTGAGGGGAAAGGCATAAACGATCCTATAGCCATAGGAACAGATATTGATAATATTTCCGGAGCCACTGTTTCCTGCAGGGCCGTAGCTACTGCTGTAAGTAATGCGGTAGAACAAATTGCAGCTGCGTTCTTAGGTATAGCCATGGCGGAATGGGATCTGGATGCGGTGGAAGACGGAACGTATACAGGAACCGGAACCGGTTATGGTGGAGATATAGTGGTTGAAGTTACGGTTTCCGGAAACAAGATAACCGATATTACCGTTGTTGAACACAGCGAAAGCCCTGGTTTCTGGGAAAATGCCGAAACTGCTATTCCCGAGGCTATTATTGATGCCCAGGACTATGACGTGGATGCCATTAGCGGTGCTACCATGAGCAGTAACGGTATTATGAATGCGGTCTTTGATGCAATAGCAAGATAACCATAGAATTGGGAGGTGAATATTTATGAGCATTGCCAAAGAATTTTCTAAAGGCATTATAAAAGAAAATCCGGTTTTGCGGCTGCTTTTGGGGCTCTGTCCGGTTTTAGGGGTTACCACCACAGCCATGAACGGGTTAGGAATGGGGGTGGCATCTACCTTTGTGCTGCTCTGTTCCAACATAGTTATCTCACTGTTAAGAAGTGTGATTCCCAAGAAGGTCAGAATTCCCTGTTTTATCGTAGTTATCGCCACTTTTGTGACCATCGTGGATATGTCTATGAATGCGTTTCTTCCAGACCTGCATGCCAACCTGGGTCTTTTCATACCCTTGATTGTGGTGAACTGTATGATTTTAGGCAGGGCTGAAGCTTTCGCTTCCAAGAACACCCTGACTTATTCCATATCCGACGGCATAGGAATGGGTGTAGGCTTTACTGTTGCCCTGGTGCTGTTAGGGGGCATGCGGGAGATCCTGGGTGCCGGAGCCATTTTCGATTACACCTTTACTCCGGAAGCCTTTGAACCCTTTGCTGTATTCGCATCTCCTGCTGGAGCCTTTATCGGGTTAGGCTTCCTGCTGGCGGGGATGAACTTGCTTTCCAAAAAGTTAAAGCTTGACTGATTGATACTTATGAAATAAGGAGGGTTAGAAATGGGAGAATATCTTGCCATCTTGTTTGGCGCCATCTTTATATACAACTTTGTATTGACAAGGTTTCTAGGCATCTGCCCCTTCCTGGGAGTTTCCAAAAGAGTGGAAACCTCCGTGGGAATGTCCGCCGCAGTAGTATTTGTAATGGTTATGGCCTCTATTATCACCTGGCTCATTCAAAGTTACATTCTTGAGCCGTATGGACTTCAATATCTGCGGACCATAGCCTTTATCCTGGTGATTGCTTCGCTGGTGCAGTTTGTGGAGATGGTGATCCAGAAGGTCAGCCCGTCTCTTTATGAGGGGTTGGGGGTGTTCCTGCCTCTTATCACCACTAACTGTGCGGTGTTAGGTATGGCAATCCTAAACATCCAGGAACAGTATAACATATTACAATCCATTGTTCATGCCATCGGAGCCGCCATCGGTTTTGCCATTGCAATGGTGATACTGGCGGGAATTCGGGAGCGGCTGGAACTGGCCACTCTCTCCAAGTATTATAAAGGCGCTTCCGTAGCGTTAATTGCAGCGGGAATATTGTCTGTGGCATTCCAGGGATTTGCAGGAATGATGTAACAGAATTATATCAGGAGGTGAAATGATAAATGATTCCAGCGATTGTAAGCTTAGGAGGATTGGGACTGCTTTTCGGCGGCGTCCTGGCCTTTGCCTCCAAGAAGTTTGCGGTGTATGTAGACCCCCAAATTGAGGCCATCCGGGATGCTCTGCCCGGGGCCAACTGTGGGGCCTGCGGCTTTGCCGGGTGTGCAAACTTTTCCGACGCGGTAGCGGCGGGAGAAGCCGGACTGGCGGACTGTACTCCCGGTGGCGCAGATGTTGCCGCCAAGGTTGCGGATATTTTAGGTATGCCCAAGCCCGAAGAAGGGGTTAAGGTGATTGCCCAGGTGAACTGTATCGGCTTTGGGGATATTGCTTCAGATAGTTTTGTTTATGATGGAATATTGGACTGTACTGCTGCTAATGCCTTTTTTGACGGCTTTAAAGAGTGTAAGTACGGCTGTTTGGGACTGGGAACCTGTGCGGTGATATGCCCTTTTGATGCCATTACCATGAAGGATGGGAAACCCATCATTGACCCTGAACTCTGCAAAGCCTGTAAAAAGTGTGTAGATGACTGCCCCCGGGGTGTCATCAGCATGGTACATTATAACCCCGAGGCCTATGCGGTGCTCTGTAACTCCCAGGACAAAGGAAAACAGACGAAGGCGGTATGCCAGGTGGGCTGTATCGGAGACGGAAGGTGCGTCAAAGTCTGTGAGTACGATGCCATGACTTTTGAAAAGGGTAAACTGACAAAAATATTCCCGGAAAAATGCACTGCCTGCGGAAAGTGCGCTGAGAAGTGCCCTCGAAATTGTATTGTGGTTCCTTCTCAAATATAATATAAGCTTTACGGTGCGGGGAGCAATCCCGCACCGTAAAGCTTAACTAATTTATTAAAGTAAACGCATTTTGTTTGTATTCAAACTTACATGCAGCAAAAGCGCTGCACCATCAGCAGGAAATTATTTGGTGAATAAAATACAAGGTATAAATACTGGAGGGGTATTGTTGTCCTCAGGGGAGTTTACACACTTCAATCAAGAAGGCCGTGCCCGGATGGTGGATGTAACCGAGAAAGAAGATACCGTCAGGGAGGCCGTAGCACACGGAAAAGTAATCATGAAGCCCGAAACATTACTGTTAATTAGAGAACATGGTTTTAAAAAAGGAGATGTATTGGGAGTAGCCCAGACGGCTGGAATAATGGCTGCTAAGAAAACCGGGTGGCTGATTCCCATGTGCCATCCCTTATTTTTAACCGGGGTAGATATTAGATTCTCATTAAGGGATGAAGGAATTGTAGAGATTGTAAGCAGAGTCAAGACCACGGGAAAAACCGGGGTGGAAATGGAAGCCCTTACGGCGGTTTCTGCTGCAGCTTTAACCGTATATGATATGTGTAAATCCGTGGATAAGGATATGGAGATTAAAGATATATTTTTGATTGAAAAGACAGGCGGAAAAAGTGGATGTTATCGCCGAAAAGAACAAAAAGATTAGATGGGTAAAGGAGTAATCTAATGAAGGCTGGAAATTTAAGTACCTATGTAGGGACAACGTTTATATTATTTATTTTCTGGCTTTTAATCACCTGGAGCCTGCATTACCATCAGTTGATTGCTGGTTTGCTCTGTTCAGTTCTTGTGGTTATATTTTGTAAAGATATTTTAATTTATCCAAACGAACGTTTTAAAATAAGACCAATAACATTTGTTAAGTTTGCAGTGTACTTTGCTAATCTATTTGTAGAAATTATTCAAGCCAATATTCAAGTAGCCAAGATCGTGTTAAGCCGTAAAATGCCTATATCCCCTACATTAATAGAATTTAAAACCAATCTTAAGGATGATTTAAGCCGGGTAATTTTAGCCAATTCCATCACCTTAACACCAGGGACACTTACGGTAGATTTAGAAGGAGATGTCTATTTAGTACATGGCCTGACCAGGGCGAACGCTGTTGATGTTGTGGACTGGCACATGGCTATCAAACTCCTGGATATTGAGGAGGGAAAATAATGCTGATTGTTGCTTTTACAGCTTCCTGTATTTTCTTAGTGCTCATGATATTTTTATGTTTGTATAGAGCTTATGTTGGGCCTACAGTAGCTGACCGGGTCATATCGATCAATGTAATCAGTACCAAAGCTGTAGCAATCATGACTTTAGTTTCAATTATTTTTCATAAGGAGTACTTCCTGGACATTGCTCTTGTTTATGCATTGATATCTTTCCTGGCAACCATAGGGGTAGCAAAATATCTGCAAAAAGGTGTCCTGGAATAAGGAGGTTTTACGGTGATACTAGAGATTATCAGTTTAATAATCCTGATCTTTGGAATATTCTTTTTCATGGTGGGGGTGGTTGGGCTGCTTCGTTTTCCGGATGTTTATACCCGCCTTCACGCCACGACCAAATGTGATACTCTGGGAGTATGGTTAATACTCTTTTCCATTATGTTGTATCAGGGTTTTTCAGGTCCCAGTATCAAGATAGGATTGATGATTATTTTTATTTGGCTTTCTAATCCTACGGCAGCACATGCCATTGCCAAAGCTGCATATTCTGTAGATATTCCCATGATTAAGGGGACAGTCTTTGCAGACCAGGCCAAGGAGGAGAGCAGCTCATGGTAATAATGACAACTATATTAAATATGCTGCTGTTATTATTTCTTATTGTTTGTGCCATCAGTGTAGCCAAAACCAGGGACCTGCTCAGCGCTATCATTATATTTGCTGCATACAGCCTGATTATGGCGGTTGTGTGGCAGCAGCTGGAAGCACCGGACATTGCTATTACTGAGGCAGCTATTGGGGCGGGAGTTACCACTCTGCTCTTGATTGCTACAATCAGCAAAACAAGGAGGGAAGAATAATGAGGCTTATTCTTACCTTGATTTTCTTGACCCTAATAAGTGTAGTTATGGTAGTAACGGTAATAGAGATGCCTACCTTCGGTAATCCTGATAATCCTACCAACAATGAAGTACCTCAAAAGTATATTGAAGATGCCGTAGAGGACACAGGCGCCTTAAATGTAATTTCCAGTATAATTATGGACTACCGTGCTTTTGATACCTTAGGTGAGGCCACAGTGCTGTTTGTAGCTATTGCGGCCGCTCTATCGTGCCTGAAAGCTCATTCCTAAGATAATGGTGAGGTGATAGACAGTTGGAAGATATAATTATACGTATGATCAGCAGAATCTCGGTTCCTTTTATTATGGTGTTTGGATTCTACATTATCCTGCACGGTCATTTGACCCCTGGAGGAAGTTTTTCAGGGGGTGCGGTTTTAGGTTCCAGTATGATTCTTTTTGCCCTGGCCTTTGATTTAGAGGAGGGCCACAAAAAATTATCCCATAAAACTTCAACTTTAATAGAAACCGGTGGGGCCTCCTGGTTTGTTCTGCTGGGACTTGTAGGTATTTATGCAGGCACTGGTTTTTTAGCTAACAAGACAGGGGGGTTTCCAATGGGGGTTCCCGGTGAGCTAGTCAGTGGAGGAATGATTGCGCTCATTACCCTGGGACTGGGATTAAAGGTTGCAAGTACGGTTATCACGCTGTTCTATAATCTTATTGAAGGTGATTCTCATGACTGATATTGCTCTGAAGCTGTTTGACAATATGTACTACCTGGTATCTATGGTGCTTTTTATTATTGGGTTTCATACCATGCTTACTCACTCCAACCTGATAAAAAAAGTGATCGGAATGAATGTTATGGACACAGCCGTATTTCTTTTCTTTGTTTCTACTGGATATGTAGCTGGGGGGGTTGCGCCAATTATAGAGCCCGGAGTAGAACAGACCTATATTAATCCCCTTCCAACAGCTCTTATTCTGACGGGGATTGTGGTTGCGGTGAGCGTTACTGCCTTTGCTCTTGCTCTAATTGTAAAGTTATATCACCATTATGGCACCATTGATGCTGAAGAAATAATGCGGATAAGGAGTACTGAATAATGACGACCGCGATGAATATAATTCAAGGACATTCACCTGCTTTAATTGTAGTTACTTTTTTACTGTTTTCCTATCTTATGCCGGTGCTGGATAGTTGGAAAAAGAATTGGTGCGCGACTTTAGCTATTGCAGCCCACGTATTGGCCCTTTTCTTTACAGGTATATTGGCCTGGCAAGTATTTACCACGGGGACAGTGACCTACCATATGGGTAACTGGCCGCCCCCTTGGGGAATTGAGTTTGTCATCGACTATCTTGCAATATTTATGCTAACAACCATTACAGTTGTCAGCTTGTTAATTTTAATTTTTGCTACTAAGGATTTGGGTCATGAGCTTAAGGCCCAGGTGAGCAGCTGGTATTATACCCTTTACCTGCTGCTGGTGGGGGCGATGATCGGCCTGGCAATAACCAATGACTTTTTTAACATGTTTGTTTTTATGGAGATCGCAGCCATTTCCGCCTGCGGAATCATTGCTATTAAAGAGGATAAAGAGTGTGTTGAAGCCAGTTTCAAGTATCTGATTTTAAGCGCTGTCGGGACCGGTTGTGTTTTACTTTCGGTGGCTATGCTCTACATGGTAACGGGACATCTAAACTTTACCTTTGCCGCAGAGGCACTGGTACCGGCACTGGAGCTTTATCCTAATAATATTCTGGTGGCATTAGCTTTATTTTCGGCAGGTTTTATCGTAAAAGCGGCTCTTTTTCCTCTTCATGTATGGCTTCCCGACGCCCACTCTTCAGCCCCGTCGCCTTCCAGTGCAATTTTGTCGGGCCTGGTTATTAAGATATATGCGTATGCTTACCTGAAGCTTCTTTTGAAAGTATTTCCAGGAGATATATTTAGCATGGTTCCTATTTATGATATGATATTAATCCTTGCTTCGCTATCCATATTCTTTGGTTCCTTATTTGCTATTGTACAGGAAGATATTAAGAGAATGTTAGCATTTTCAAGCATTGCGCAAATCGGATATGTATTTTTAGGGATAGGATTAGCTAATCAGGCTGGACTAACAGGGGGGATCCTCCACATCTTTAACCATGCTTTAATGAAAGCTATGCTCTTTTTATCTGCCGGAGCAATTATATACTGCACAGGAATCAGAAATATTGATCAATTAAAGGGAATAGGTGCTAAGATGCCCCTGGTTATGGGTGTATTTGCAGTTGGAGCCATGTCCATGGTGGGAATACCTACCACTAATGGATTTATAAGCAAGTTATATTTAGCGTTGGGAACGTTGGATGCAGGTAAACCTTTTTATCTTGGAGTAATTTTGGTAAGCAGCTTTTTAAATGTGATTTATTATTTTCCCATCGTAATTAACGCCTTCTTTGGGGAGCCCGGAGAAGAGCCAGAGAATGATATACCAGTTAAGAAACTGCCTCTGGAGATGTCTATTCCTCTGGTGATTCTAGCTGCTGGCATCCTGTTCTTTGGAATATTCCCCAGGCATATGTTAATTTTGGTTGAAAGGGCCGTTGCTATATTTTAATAGAACCAGGTAAAACTGCATTGGTTTAGAAGGCGGAGATGAAAAAGGAGTGATAAAGGTGGAAAGAACAACATCAATTCTACCGGTATTTGCGGCACTTTTCCCCATGGTTATGACTTTCGCTATATATTACGTACAGAAAGAATCCCCTAAACTTAGAAATAACCTTTCAGTGCTCACTTCCATAATAACATTTATTTCTGTGGCGGCTATGTACCCAATTATTGCCGAAGGAAAGATTATCGTATTTGAGCTTTTTGAAGTGCTGCCGGACATGGGTGTAGTAGGGACATTCAGAGTAGATGTCTTAAGCTTTTGTCTGGCCCTGGTTGCTTCTTTTGTTTGGATGTTAGCTACCATTTTTTCTGTAGACTATATGAGCCATGAGCATGCTCAAAACCGTTATTATCCCACTCTGATTTTTACCCTGGGTGCATGTATCGGAATATTTGTGGTTGGTGACTTGTTTAGCTTTTTTATATTTTTTGAATTAATGTCGGTAATATCTTATGTGCTGGTGGTTCATGAAGAATCAGTGGAAGCTTTGAAGGCCGGCTATAAGTACATCGTTATGACCATTATCGGTGGCTTGAGCTTACTGTTAGGGGTAATCAACACGTATGAGATTTCCGGTTCAGTTAGCCTGGATCAAATTGGGTTGATTACTGAACCCTCCGGTTTGGCCCTGGCAACTTTTATTGCTTTCTTGATAGGCTTTGGGATGAAAGCCGGGATGTTTCCCTTACATGTCTGGCTGCCGGATGCCCATCCCGTGGCTCCTGCTCCGGCCAGCGCACTGCTTTCCGGGGTGATGCTGAAAACCGGAGCCTACGGATTGATTCGGGTATTCTATAATGTATTTACACCGGAATTTCTTCAGGAAACCGGTTGGATCACGATTGTAACCGTTCTTGCCGTAATTACCATTCTTTTAGGGTCAGCGGTAGCTTTAACTCAATATGATTTAAAAAGGCGGCTGGCTTATTCCAGTATCGGACAGATGGGATATATTCTTTTAGGCTTGTCTTTATTTACCCATACCGCTCTGGTGGGAGCTGTCTTCCATATTTTTTCCCATGCCTTTATGAAGGGCTGCCTCTTTTTATGTGCTGGTGCCATCATTGTAAAAACCGGTCAAAGGGATATCCGTGAACTCAGCGGCATTGGACTCAAGATGCCTGTAACGATGATTGCTTTTACTACAGCAGCCCTGGCTATGATTGGAATTCCACCGTTAAATGGTTTCTTGAGCAAGTGGAATTTAGCATTAGGCTCATTAGAGGCAGGGGCGCCAGTTTTTGTAATAGTGTTGTTAATCAGCAGCTTATTAAATGGACTCTATTACCTGCCCATTATTATCAGCGCCTTTTTTGGCACAGAGGCACAGGAGAAGAAATTTACGTTCGATGAAGTTCCCTTTAAAATGCTAATGCCTATTACAATATTGGCTTTGCTGTGTTTAGTTTTTGGAGTATCTCCTATTAATCTGCCCTTCAATTTATCCAAAATGGTTGCAGATATGTTACTTGGAGGAGGAATTTAAAGGGTGTTTTTTGCCGCTGAGGAGTTGAATCAGGTAAGTCAGGTTATTGTATCCAATAAACTGGCATGGATTGTGCTGGTTCCTATGATCAGTTCCGTTATTATTTATATGGTGGGATGTAGAAA
>PWJM01000105.1 GCA_003560915.1 Syntrophomonadaceae bacterium | reverse complement strand
CTGCCTGCCACTTGCGGCCTTCTTGCGGCTGTAATCCGGATTTCCCCGGAAGTCAATGTGATGGGTTGGAGTTCAAGGGTAACCTGTCTGACCCCACCCTCTTCCAGCGTGATTTCCAGCGACAGACGACCGTAGCCAACCATGCTCACTTGAATGACGTATGTCCCCGGTGGAAGGTTTTCCATTTCGAAATTTCCCTCCCTGCCGGATACCGTACCACGCTCGAGTTCGGTGACGATGATATGAGCCCCGGGGAGCGGATTACCGGTTTCATCAACCACCGTGCCGGTCAGCACCGATTCCTGGACGGGCAGAAACACCATCAGGATCGCAAAATGCATATGTAATAGTGCGGTAATCATGTTTGATCAGGGTGGAAAATCCGGCAGATTGGCAAAGTCAACAACGATATCGATTTCCACGATATCCCCGTTCACGGTAAATTCGCCACCATTGTCTACATACAAGCCTGCAATCCGCCAATCGAAAAAACTGCTTGTAAATCGCCATGCAACCCCGCTATAGTAGAACGTGCCGTCGTGCACCTCTTTCAGTCTAACCGTTTCCCGGTCCACCCGGGTTTTCAGCCGATCACTTATTTCCATTTCGTCCGCCCGAAATAAATCGGATTCGGATTCCGGAATAAAGCGCATGGCGACAAAACGAAGATCGTGGATTTGGTCTTCGGCGGGCCATTCACCCACGTAGGTGATGTGGGCATGAATTTCTCCATCATAAACAACCGGATCCGGGGCAACCGGTTTCAAGCCCTGATCGCAACCGGCCAGGACAACCAACAGCAACAGGAATCCGGGAAGATGTTTCATATAGTATATAGTGAAGATTTATCAAGAAAATCAATAAAATTAATACGATAAAATCCTGACCCGTGCCGGGCGGTCCCGTACCTGTACCTTGTACCCTTTTTACCTGGCTGAAATATCACAGGAAACCCATCCACATACATGTTGAAATTGGAAATGGCTATTCGCTCCAGGCGTTACACTGAAGAGTGAAAATAATCTCCGGCAGTGCACACGCGGATCAGCGAGTGCCGGTAATCACGCAGGTTCCGCGTGATGATCGCCTCAATGTTTCCGGCCTCAAGCGCGGCAGGCACATCCAGGTCGGGTTGATGATGGCGGATCACCGGCACGCTGACGTCCCCATGGACCAGGTCATCGCCAACGAACTTGAGATCATTGGCAGCCATGGCATGCAGGCCCACAAATATCCGGAAATGCTGGCCATGATCCGGGCGGGAAAACTTCATCCGGAAAAACTGGTCGGCAGGACGATCCGGAATACTCGCTGATTTCATCCGCGTTTCTGGAAAATTTCGAACAAAATAATGAAATTGGAGCGTCGCTGTGCGTCTACCACGAGGGTCGGCGGAAAAACTCACCTATGCCTATACCATGAACAACATGAGCGAGGAGATGATGAACATGAAAAAGGAAGTCCGCATCCGCGAGGCGGTGTATGATGCGATTGCCGGATGAGGTTCGCATCCAAAAAACGCTGTATGAAACGATTTCCGGATGTGATTCCTGCTCATAAAACGACATAAATCGCTTTCTTTTGCAACCCTGAAACTATATGACTATATTTAATGACCATTCTAAGAAATAAGTAGTCATTCTATGAAAAATCACACCATATCCGTAACCCAGTTCAAGGCAAAATGCCTGGATATTGTGCGCCGGGTGCACGATGAGGAGGTTTCCTATACCATTACAAAACGCAATGAAATTGTGGCGACCCTGCAGCCGGTCAAAAAGGCGCACGAGCAGGAGAATCGGCTGAAAGGATCCGTGGTCCATGAAGGCGATCTCATCTCTCCGATAGAAGAAACCTGGCAGGAAGAATGAAGACGCTGGTACTTGATACCCATGCACTGCTCTGGCATGCATCGGAGTCGGAAAAACTCTCTCAGGTCGCCCGGGACGCCATCGCATCCGCAGAAGAACTGGCTGTGAGTGCTATTTCGGCATGGGAAATTGGCATGCTGATATCCAAAGGCCGCCTGTCGCTGAGTTATGATGTGTCCGCGTGGATCGACCTTGCCGGGCGTCTGCCGAAAATCAGGTGGATCGACATTGGTCCCGAACTGGCGATACTGTCGACGCGCCTGCCGGGAACCTTTCACGGCGATCCGGCCGACCGCCTGATCACCACTACCTCCATTTCGCTCGGGGCCACTCTTGTTACAGCTGACGATCGCATCAGGAACTACAGGCACGTGCGCACCATTTGGTGAGCGGATTTGCAGGAATGCGCTCGGGTGAGTGCAATGGCAAGGGCAAGTATTTGGCAACAATTTACTTGGAATAGCGACTCGATACACGTATTTTTGAAAAAACACGTGTAATATGAAACAAAAACTGACCCTTACTGTTGAAACCGATGTGGTGCGGCGCGCCAAAAAGATGGCGCGAAAGAAGGGCATTTCAGTATCGCAAATGTTTGAGGATGCCATTCAAACGTACGATGTAAGCCCCATCCAAACAGAGTCTCAAAAAGCCGCCAACCGACTTCTGTCTCTTTTAGAGGAGGTTGACACGGTGCAACCCCTCAATGACAAAGAGCTGCTAAAACGTCACCTTGAGCGCAAATATGGTTGATGTTTTTTTGGATACGGATGTGGCCTTTGACCTTATTTCAAAGCGGGAGCCCTTTTTCACCGAAGCACTTCCGCTGCTTCAAATGGCTGGTCAGCGCCAACTTAAGCTTCAGATATCGGAAGCGTGTCTGGCCCATCTGATCTACCTGAGTTACGATATATACAAGCTCAGTAAAGCAAAAGAACGTTTGATTCATTTCGTCGACGCCTGTGACGTGTTCAGCGGAGGGAAAGCCATATTTATGCAGGCCATGGAATCGGAATTCACGAACAAAGAGGATGCTTTGCAGTATTACATCGCCCTGCACCACCACTGCGATTATTTTCTCACCAGAAATACGGGCGACTATAAACATGCTGTTGCCCGACTTCCGGTATTGACGCCGTCAGTATTTCTGCGTAATTCAACTCCTGGGTAATCCATTGAAACTTGCCTGAGACCAACTTGATGAACACCGTCTTCACCATCGGGATCTTCCTCTGCTTCTTCCTTCAGTTCCTGCTGCTGTCCAAAAAGCAGGCGTCCACATCCGACCGGATCCTGGCCGTGTGGATGTTCGTGATCGGCCTGCATTTGTTCAGCTACTACCTCTACTATCTGGGATACTGGGAAAAATATCCGCACATGTCCGGCATCCACCACCCCTTCCCTCTTTTGCACGGTCCGTTCCTGTACCTCTATGTGCTTTTCTCCATGAAAAGCGACCAGCGCTTCCACTGGATGAACTATCTGCATTTCGGACCTGCGGCGCTTTTCTATGTTTACATGATCCCGTTCCTGTTTTTCTACTCCACGGAAAGGAAGCTGATGGTGAACCGCGGGGAGGTGGATGACTATGCCGTCTTCATCATCTTTTCGCTGTTCGCGTTCATCATCTCCGGCATCGGCTATGCCATTGCATCCTACCGGCTGCTCGGCAGATACGAAAACCTGACAAGCCAGAATTTCGCCTACAACGAATCGATCGACCTGCGCTGGCTGAAATATTTCATTTGTGGCATCGGGATGATTTTCCTTATTACCGCGATCGTGATCCTGCTGGAGTGGGGCATGGGGGTGGATTTCGGATTCAACACCGACCTGGTCCTGTATGTGCCGCTCGTCGGCTTCATCCTGTTTCTGGGATACTCCGGCATCAGGCACAGGAATGTTTTCGCGGATGGAACCAGCCGGGTCCAGCAGATTGTGGAACCGAAACCTTCCGGGGAGTACGTCAGGTCGGGACTGAAGGCGGAGCTCGCCCGGCAGTACCACGGAAAACTTATTGCGTTGATGAACACGAAGAAGCCCTACCTCGAGCCGAAACTCTCCCTCGGCAACCTTGCCGATGAACTGGGAATCACCGCCAACCACCTTTCGCAGATCATCAACCAGTACGAGGACAAAAACTTTTTTGATTTTGTCAACACCTACCGGGTGGAGGAGTTCAAGCAGAGGGTAGCCGATCCAGTCAACAGCAATTACAGCATCCTTGCCATTGCGCTTGATTCCGGATTCAACTCCAAATCATCGTTCAACCAGGTGTTCAAAAAGATCACGGGCAAAACACCGTCGCAGTAT
>PWJM01000096.1 GCA_003560915.1 Syntrophomonadaceae bacterium | reverse complement strand
TTACTATTATTTTAGATCGTGGAGCTTATGAAAGCCTGGAGCGGCAGAAACTTGATTATATAAACAATGGGTTGACCATAACCTCTAAATAATCCCTGGATTATGATTATTTTACCCTTTACAATGTTTTGAGGGTTTGACATATTTTTAACCCCCTTTAGATATATTTTGCAAATAGGACAGACAATTTGTCTGTCTTACTTTTTTATGTAAATTATTTAGAAGTATATAAATCCTTCAATAGGGTCATCTTACGTCGTTGGAATTTGTGAAAAATATAAAAGTTTTCGTAAAAAAAGAAGGAATTTTCAAAAGACCGAAGAATAAAGATAAAGAAGATAGAATTAGTCCACAATAAAAGGGGAGATAGCAATATGCAAATTACCCGTCAAACGGAATATGCGGTACGTACTCTGCTGGAACTGGCCAGTATTCCTTATGGGCAGCTGTTGAGTACCCGTATTATTTCCGAACACCAAAATATCCCCGAGGGTTTCTTAAAAAAAACTATTCAACTTTTAGCCAGGGCTGGTTTGGTGAAGACCCAGAGAGGCAGCCAGGGGGGAGTTCGTTTGATTGTTCCCCCGGATAAAATTACCCTGGCGGATGTTTTAACTGCGGTGGAAGGAGAAGTAGCCCTTAATGTTTGCCTGGGGGAAAAGGGTGTGTGTCCCAATAAGTCTACCTGCCCTGTTAAGTGCATTCTACAGAGAGCACAGGAAGCATTAGTAAGGGAATTGAGCCAGGAGAGCCTTTTGGAAATTGTAACGGGAAAAGTTTTTGATTTAAAAGAGGGCCATGTTCAATTGTAGCCTATATTTTTACACTAATTTGGGACTAAAGGGGTCTAATATACCTTAATAGTAGGAGGTGGTAAATAACTAGATTTTGAGTTAAGTGCTATCATAAGCTGCTGCCGGATTACTCTATAATTTAATAAAAGAAACTAAGGCAGTCAAATTATGTGCCATAAGTGTTTATCTAAAAATTTATGAAAAGGGAGAGGAAAATTTATGTTTTGTAATCAATGCGAACAGACAGCCAAGGGGACAGGATGCACCGTAGCCGGAGTTTGTGGTAAAAAACCGGAGGTAGCGGCCCTGCAGGATCTGCTAATAACCGCTTTTAAAGGGCTTTCTATCTATGCTGTTGAAGGGCGGAAAAAAGATGTGGCGGATCAGGATGTTAACCGATTTACTACCGAAGCTTTGTTTACTACCCTTACCAATGTAAATTTTGACCCGGAAAGGTTTCAGGAATATATCAATATTTGTAGTGAATTAACCAGCCAAATGAAAATTAAGGTAGCTGCTGCCGGGGGAAATGTTGAGTTTTCTAACCCTGAGGCAAACCTGGTTCTAGCGGCTGACCTGGAGGGGTTAATTAAACAGGGCGAGGAACTGGGCCTTCCCGTAGACGGTGGAGCTGGTGAAGATATTAAATCCCTGCAGCTGACTACGCTGTTTGGAATCAAGGGAGTTTCTGCTTATGCCCATCATGCTTATCTGTTGGGACAGGAGGACGACCGGGTCTATGCTTATATTCACGAGGCTCTTTCTTCCATGGGGGATAGGGCTCTGGGATTAGAAGACTGGGTAGGGTTAACTTTGAAGTGTGGGGAAATTAACTTGGTTGCCATGGAACTTCTGGATAAAGCCAACACTGAAAAGTACGGCCACCCGGTTCCCACTGAGGTGCCCCTGGGACATAAGCAGGGAAAATGCATGCTGGTTTCCGGACATGACCTGAAAGACCTGGAGGCTCTCTTGAAGCAGACTGAAGGGAAGGGTATATATGTATACACCCACGGGGAGATGCTTCCCACTCATGGATACCCGGAGTTAAAGAAATACCAGCACTTTTATGGGCATTACGGTACAGCCTGGCAGAACCAAAAGAAAGAATTTGCACAGTTTCCCGGATCCATTGTTATGACAACTAACTGTATACAGAAACCTCAGGATTCTTATGGGGAAAGTATCTTTACCGTGGGTACGGTGGGCTGGCCCGGAGTTAAACATATAGAGGGTGAAAACTTTGCTCCGGCTATTGAAAAGGCCCTGGAAATGACCGGATTTCCTGAGGATGAGGATAAGGGCAGTGTTCTGGTGGGCTTTGGGCACAACGCCGTGCTGGACGTGGTTGATAAAGTGATTGAAGCCGTAAAAAACGGGGATATCAAGCATTTCTTCCTGGTGGGGGGCTGTGATGGAGCCAAGCCCGGGAGAAGTTACTATACGGAATTTGTGGAAAAGGCCCCGGATAACACCATCATATTAACCCTGGCCTGTGGGAAATTCCGATTCTTTGACAAAAAACTGGGAGATATCGGAGGCATTCCCAGGCTGTTGGATATGGGTCAGTGCAACGATGCCTATTCTGCCATTAAGGTGGCGGTGGCCCTGGCCGAAGCTTTCGACTGTGGAGTTAACGACTTACCCCTGTCCATGGTTCTGTCCTGGTATGAGCAGAAGGCCTGTGCCATCCTGTTGACCCTGCTGCACCTGAATGTCAAGAATATCCGCCTGGGTCCCAGCCTTCCCGCATTTGTTACCCCAAACGTGCTGGATGTCCTGGTGAAAAATTTCAATATCCAGCCCATTAAAACGGCGGATGAAGACCTGGCAGAAATACTTGCCCAATAGATAACCTGCTCCCCCAGGAGCTCCTCCTGTTCTCTCCCTCGGCCTAAGCTGGGGGAGAGAACAATATTTAAATAAAAAGCCATATCGCTTGTTTGTTTAATAGTTAATTTACGTATATGGAGAGAAGGATATCCCGGATAATTAAGGGGATAATTAAGGGGACAGTATACTTAATTTTTGTAATTAAGGGGACAGGATAATTAAGGGGACAGTATACTTAATTTTTGATCCTAATTCGGTATGCTGTCCCTTTAATTCCAAGCTCATGAGTATGCGGATCAGTCCCTGGAGTTGTTAATTAACTAGGTGAAAAGGGTCAGGCAGTTGATTTATCCAGGGGTTTTATAGTGAACGAAGAGTAAAGTAACAGTAGTTTGTAAAAAACAAAAGATAGGGCAAAGATTGATAGTAAGAACAGTGTGAAAAAATATACTGATACCTCGTATTATAAAAAAGGAGAAGGATACTATGGAAGAAAAAAACATTATTGGTCAGGTAATTCCTTTGAAGAATCTGGTAGACTACCAGGAAAATTCTGTGGTTAGCAGACAGGTTATTGCCCAGAAGACAGGCACGGTGACTATTTTTGCCTTTGACCAGGGGGAAGGACTCAGTGAACATACGGCACCTTTTGACGCTCTGGTTCAGGTGTTGGAGGGGGAAGTGGAGATATCCATTGCCGGAGAACCTAACATAGTTAAAAACGGGGAAATGATCATTATGCCCGCCAACAAGCCCCATGCCCTGAAAGCCTTGTCCCGGTTTAAAATGCTGCTGGTGATGATCCGTTCGTAGGGTACGTTAATAATGAACCATATAATTAAGATAATTAATAATTAAGGTTAATTAAGGGGTTAATTAAGGGGACAGTATACTTAATTTTTTAATAATTCGGTATGCTGTCCCTTTAATTCCCTTCTTTAATTCCCTTGTAAAGCCCCTGGCTTTAGCCATGGGGCGTCTCAGGGCTAACATTAGAAGGAATGGTCTGCTATGATTTGTTTACAACCAGGTTGAATGGCCTATTGAACCGGAGGTATATCACTAGTGAAAATAATATTTGTAAAAAAAGATATAATCTGCTATGATTTTAAAGGTTAACTAAATTTAAAACTAGCTGAACGGAACATTATTAAAAGAGATATTTTTCATATGGGGAGATGAAATAGTTGCAAATTGGATTAATTGGGATGCCCCTTTCGGGGAAGACCACGATTTTTAACCTCATTACAGAGCAGCATTTAGATACCGGCCCGGGGGCAAAAAGCGAAATTCATGTGGCTTCGGCTGCTGTACCTGATGAGCGAATTGAGTTTCTTTCAGATCTTTATCATCCACAAAAAACCAGTCCTGCCCGAATTCAGTTTATGGATCTGCCAGGTATGTGCTCTCAAAATGGAACTGCCGCCCAGGGAGCATTTCTATTGGATAAGGTAAGGGGAGCAGACGTCCTGGTCCAGGTGGTAAGGGCATTTCATCAGGATTTTGTCTCGCAGTCTGTGGGGGAACCCAATCCCTTTAAAGAGATTTGTGATTTTAGCGATGAACTTTTGCTGGCAGACCTGGCAGCGGTGGAAAACCGTTTAAAGAAGCTGAAAGAGGGGCGAAAACTTCCGAAAGATGTGGTAGGCCAGATTGCTTTTTTTGAGCGGCTTCGCTCTGCTCTGGAAATGGAAATTCCTGTGGATAATATAGAAATGACGGAACAGGAGAAGGAGTATTTGTCCGGGCATCATTTTTTAACGGAAAAACCTTTAATCCTGGCGGTCAATATTGATGAAGGACAGTTGGTATCGGGAGATTATCCTGGCCGGGCCAGGGTTTTTTCTTTTGCAGAGCAAAGGGGAATTCCGGTCATAGAAATATGCGGACTCATGGAGATGGAGATCAGCCAGCTCCCTTTAGAAGAACGGATAGAATTTATGAATGACCTCAACCTTCAAGAGTCGGGGATTACCCGGTTGGCCAGGGCTGCTTACGGGTACCTGGGGCTTATGTCCTTTTTTACGGTGGGGGAAGACGAGGTCAGAGCCTGGACGGTCAATAACGGTACTCCTGCTCAACAGGCGGCAGGAAAAATCCATTCGGATATTGAACGGGGTTTTATCCGGGCTGAAGTTTTTCACTACGACAGCCTCCATGAACAGGGAAGCCCGAGCAAAGTCAGGGAAAAGGGGCTCTTCCGTTTGGAGGGGCGGGACTACACCGTAAAAGATGGGGATATCATCAGCTTTCGATTTAATGTTTAAAAATAATCCAACAGGCCCTTAAAAACCTGTTGGATTATTTTTTTTACTGTATCTACAGCTTGTCCTCCGTACATGGTTTTGCCCCCATACATTATTTAAACTTAGAGCTGTGCTTTGAAATGTTCGGAAACAGATTTCAGAAGGCGGTAGGAGTTTTCCACAGTTACCTCACCATCCGGGTTGACCAAACAGCAGCGGGAGGGGGCCAGCCAGGCCTGGGAAAGAATCTGCTGGCGGGGAACCCCTGATTTTTCCAGGTAGGCCCACATTTCCTCCAGCTTTTTTATCATGGATTTTATACTTTCCTTTTCATATTCCTCGGTAAGGGTGGGAGTGATGCCCCAGGAAATAATTCCTCCCCGGTCTAAAAAGTCTTTCACATCTTCTTTATACCGGCTAAAGATGTGTCCCCAGGTGAAGACATCTGCGGAGAGGATGTCCAGATCCAGCTGCAGAAGGAAGGACCAGTCCGGGTTTCCACAAAGGTGTACCCCCTTGGGACCGGGGAATTTTTCCAGGAATGAACGATAGTCCCTTTGAGCACGGTCGCTGGTATACCCGGTAAATGCTTTAAAAATCATTTCTAATCCAGGTTCATCTACCCAGACAAAAGAGCCGGGGTGTTTTTCCAGCATATCTTTTAGTTGGACCTCCGTCTTTCGGGCCACAAAGTCAAAAATGATGCCTTTTACTTCTTCATGATAGATCATAGATTTTTTATTTTCGTCCAATATTTTTAACCCCAGGCTTACAGGCCCAATGTTTTGCCCCCGAACATATGGATAGGGGGAAAGGTCCATTTCCAGAAATCGATGAAACAGTATCGAATATTCCGGTGAAAGGCGGAAAAAATTATCATCATCCCAGCTGCTGATTAGGTCGCCCAGTTCTCCATAGAAATTTTCCAAAGAAAAGCTAATCCTTTGTTTTTCAAAATCTACTATGATGCCAGGGAAATGTTCAGAAATTTGAACGTACATATCTTCAAAGAAACTGTACCTGGGCAGCTGAGGCCAGAATGGAATATCCAGGGACATGGAAAGTTCCAGGGCTCTTTCCATGTCGGTATGGGGTAAAATTCCCATGGCGGTGGTCTGGCAGTTTCCTGTTAATTTCATGGTTTGCCTCCTTTTAATATTTTTTACCAGTGAGATTATTAGAAGCTTATTACAGAACGTTTACTACCAGGGAGATTTTTTTGAATCGTCTATAGCGGCTGATATTACTCTATATTACCTGTGTATTTCTACGATAATTATTTGATATCCTCTCAGAAAACATCGCAAAAACAAATGTTAAGAAAAATTATATAGTATAATATTAAGAAAAAAGTATTAAAAAAAGACTTAGTCAAAGGAAGGAGAAAAATTTTTGAAAGATTTTATTATACAGAAAAATGCCGGGCTCAAATATTTAACGATTCCCTCCTTTACAAAATCAGGGGTAATTCACGGGTTTTCTACCCGTAAGGTGGAGGGAAGGGAAGCTTCCTCTTGTGTTCTTGATACCGGTTCTGGTAATCAGGAGAAAGAGTTTAGGGCCATTAAGAACCGGGGGAAATTTTTAGGTGCCTTGAATTTAAAGGGAGAATTCTGGTCTTTAAAACAGGTTCATGGCAGTCGGATTTATTCTGTGGAAGAAATAGCATTTTCAAAGGGGGATGATCCTCTGGAGGGGGACGGCCTGGTTACTGGTCATAAGGGTGTAATTCTTACCATGTATTCTGCAGACTGTGTGATCATCTTTCTTTTTGACCCGGTAAAGCGGGTGGCTGCCCTGGGCCACGCCGGTTGGAGAGGGACACTGGAAGGAATAGGGAAAGAGCTTGTTAAGGCCATGGCTGTTTCCTATGGCTGCAGGTCTGAGGATATATTGGCGGGAATCAGCCCGGCTGTTGGGGCATGCTGTTATGAGGTGGGAGAAGAAGTGAAAGAAAAGCTTTCCGAAAAGGTGAAAGATCCTTATTATTATACAAAACCTACGGCCGGTGGAAAATGGATGTTGGACTTGAAACTCCTTAATGTCCGTCTGCTGAATAATGCAGGAATCAGAGAAGAAAATGTTACGGTCAGCAGTTTCTGTACCTTTTGTAATGGAGATTTATTTTTTTCCTATAGAAGAGACGGAGGATTTGCCGGCCGGATGATGTCCGTGATATGTCTGCCAGAATGACTAATTTTTAAGAAAAACTTATTAATCCTCGACTTTTCCCGGTAAGGTATATTACAATAGTATTATATGGTTACATAATAAAAAATGGATTTTACGGGGTAGAATATGCGCAAAAAGCATTTAGAATTAATTCGGGGGGAGAAAAAAGAAGGCACCCCTTTTAAAAAATTTATGAAAAAAACGGCAGTTAGCCTGCTTATCATTTTTATTGTCTTTTTCCTGGCCCGGGCAGTTTTTTTATGGGGATACGGAATGGCTGGCTCTTCCCTGGTAAAGACCGTGGTCACCGAAGAAAAACTTCTGGAGGAAAAAGTTACTGTTGAAGGGGTGATTATCAGAGATGAGAAGGTGGTTACCTCTCCCCAGGAGGGTTATCTGGTCTGGGCTTTAGAGGAGGGTGCCCGGGTGGGAGTAGGACATGTGGTGGCAGAGATTGTTTCCCGCCCTCCGGGGGATATTGGAGAATCTCGGGAAAGCGAAGTTCCTTTTGTGGATAACGAAGAACAGGATTTACAGGATAAAAAAGAAAGCGATTCAAGTAACGGAAGGAACGGTGACAAGTATCCGGTGGAGGAGAGCAACCAGGGCCCCTTAGCTATAGAGGAGAAAAATGAAGAAGAAATTTTTGACCCAAAAGAAATTGAATACCGGACATCAGTTTTGGTAAACCGGCTCAGAAGAGCTTTATCTGAAGGGGATATGGAGAAAGCCGGCGATTATTATGCCCGGCTTAAAGATCTTTCCCAGGAACAGTTAATTGTACACAGCAGCCTTCACTCCACCAGCAGCAAAATAATTTCTCCTTTTTCTGGTATCGTCTCTTACTATACCGACGGATTGGAAGATTTTTTTCAGCCGGCTCTGATTCAATTTTTAAGCAGTCAACAGTTAGGTTTTTTTGAGGCTGAGGCCCAAAAAATAGATTTCGGTGAGAGGATAGGGAGAGGGCTTCCCATCTTTAAAATAGTAGATAACTATATCTGGTACTTTACGGCCTCTGTGACTCCATCCCAGGGGGAAATATTGAAGGAGAAAAGAAGGGTATCCCTTCGGTTTGATTTTGTTTCTCCTCATGATACCCGGGTTGAAGTTTATCATATAGAAGAGGAGGAAGATAAAACCCTGGTTACTTTTAAGATAAATGAACAGTTAAATAATTTTTATATTTATCGGCAGGTTAAGGCAGAAGTAATTTACGATCATCTGAAAGGAGTCACTGTACCAAAGGAGGCTCTGATAACCAAAGAGGAGGAAACTGGTGTGTATACCATTGAAAGAGCTATGGTACGTTTTCGTCCCGTTAAGGTAAAAAGAGAGCTGGAGGAGGAACTGGTAGTGGAAGGCCTTCCCGCAGGAAGAGTTGTTATATACAACCCTAGATTTTTTAGGGAAGGACAGTACATTTCTTCCCTAAAAGAGAGCCAGGAAAGATAAAATTAGTTGTTAAGGAACGGAGAGGGGTAGAATGGAGTTACTGCAAGAAAATTATTTAAGAATAATAGAGCGTATAAATAACGCCAAGGAGAATTCCGGAAGGGGTAAGGAAGAAATTACAGTGATCGCCGTAACCAAGGGTATCAGTCCGGAAAGAATTAAGGAGGCTGCTTCTCTGGGGATCAATCATTTCGGAGAGAACAGGGTTCAGGAGGTGCTTCCGAAAATGGAGGTTCTTCCAGACCAACTTACCTGGCATTTTATAGGGCATCTACAGAGTAACAAGGTAAAAGATGTGCTTCCCCGCTTTTCCTTAGTCCATTCCCTGGACAGACTCTCTCTGGCAAAAGAAATAAATAAACGTTCAAAAAAAGCAAAAAGGATAACCGAGGCCCTGGTTCAGGTAAATGTGGCAAAAGAAAAGTCGAAATTTGGGCTTGCTGTGACAGAATTAGAAGGATTTATAGAAAAGGTTGTAGAAAATTTCCCTAATATTAAAATCAAGGGACTGATGACCATTGCTCCTTATGAGGAAGATCCCCAGGAGGCCAGGCCGGTATTTCGGGAGCTGAAGGATTTAGCC
This sequence comes from Syntrophomonadaceae bacterium, assembly GCA_003560915.1. Lineage (GTDB taxonomy): Bacteria > Bacillota > Dethiobacteria > SKNC01 > SKNC01 > Contubernalis. The sequence continues at coordinate 6,727 of PWJM01000096.1, read as the reverse complement.
CGGCAAATCAAGGTGCCGGGGGCTGAGCTTAAGGAACTTTCTATGGGTATGAGCAATGATTTTGAAGTTGCTGTAGAGGAAGGGGCCACTATGGTCAGAATTGGTTCTGCTCTTTTTAGATGACCGTTATTTATTTAAAAAGAGGTTTCCAACTGCAGTTAAGTATATAATTTTCAACAAGTGTTCATTATGAGAGGGTAAAGGAGGAAAAATAATGGGATTAAAATTTTTTGAAAAGATTTTGGTTTTCTTAGGTTTAGCCGAGGAAGAGGAGGAACAAAGGGAAATGGTATCCAGCAGTAATTCTCCCAATCCTTCTGCCAGAAAAGGGAAAGTAGTAAGTCTTCATACCAGCAAAAACCTGAGGGTAATTGTGGCTGAGCCCAGTGATTTTGAAGAGGCCCAGGCTATTGCCGAGAACCTGAAAAACAATCTTCCCGTGGTTATTAACCTGGAGGGCACAGAACTAGAGATCTCCAAACGGTTGATTGATTTTATCAGTGGTGCAGCTTTTGCCCTGAATGCCAATTATCAAAAAATTAGCAATCATATTTTTATTTTTACCCCGAATAATATAGATATTAACTCCACCATAACCCGGGATGAGGTGGATGCTTTTACCTCCGGTTCCATAGGAGACTCAGAACTGGATGAGTGATTTTTCCCTCAGGAGTGTTTAAAAAAAATGGTGAGGTGATACCCTATTTTAGACTTTCCTCGGATGATTGATGTTTTTTTTAATATCCTTAAGTTATTTTTAATAGCCAGGATTATTTTAAGTTATTTTTCTATTAATCCTTATGGTAAGCCCTGGCTGGTCCAATTGAAGAGAGTAATTTACCGGGTAACGGAACCCATATTACTTCCCTTTCGAAGTATTATCCCATTAGTTAACCTGGGTGGAGGATACATTGATCTTTCTCCCCTGGTTGCTATTATCGTATTGGGTTTCATTCAGGGCATTTTAATTAACCTGGTAAGGCAGGGCCTGGGCTAAAGGCAGGTTCTTCCATAGATTACATTTATAGTAAAAAGGAGAAATTATGCAAGGAGAAAATCACTTTCCTCCTCTGGAAAAGGCGATGTTGGAGAGAATTAGAGACAAGGTTGAGATGGTACAAAACTCTAACCTTCCCCAGGTAACTGATTTTTTAGATCCTCACCAGCAGCAGGTGGTGGAGTCCTATTTGAAGACCTGTAAAGAAGTCAAATTTATGACATATGGAGGTTATCCGGGTGCGGAGAGGGCTAAGATTGCAGTAATGTCCAACAACTGGATTGCAGAATCTGTAAATCTGGGGATTTCCTTAGTGGAGGTCAAGGGCAGTCCTAAATTCAAGGAATTGACCCATAGGGATTATTTGGGAGCAGCGTTAAACCTGGGCTTAAAGAGGGAAAAGTTAGGAGATATTATCGTAGGGGAACAGAGTGCCGTTATCATCATAGATGAAGGTGTAACTTCATTTCTTTTGCAAAACTTAAGCCAGGTAAATACCATCTCAGTTGCCCTGGAGGAAATTTCACCGGAGAAGCTGGTGACGCCGGAAGAAAACAGCAAAATAATAAGTGGCACGGTGGCTTCCTTAAGGCTGGATGCTGTAGCCGGGTTGGGCTTTGGTTATTCACGGTCAAAGATTGCCAGGGTTATTAAGGCGGATCAGGTTAAGCTGAACTGGCAGAGAGTAAAGGACCCCTCCTCCCAGCTAAAAACAGGAGATGTAATTTCGCTCAAAGGCCGCGGTAGGATTGTATTAGAAGATATATTAGGGGAGAGCAAAAAAGGAAGACTGCGAATAGTTGTAAAAAAGGTGCGCTAAAAGGGAAGGACTTTGTTAAAATTTGGCGAAAAGAAAAGGAAGCAATTGCTCATAACTACAGCTGAAATGAGGAGGTATTTAACCATGCCATTAACTCCACTGGATATCCAAAACAAGGAGTTTTCTGTAACCCTGCGCGGTTTTAACCGGGAAGAAGTAAATGATTTCCTGGACAGGCTTACTAAAGATTATGAGGAAATAATTAAGGAAAATGTGCAGATGAAGGAACAGGTAGAATCTCTGGATGGAAAACTGGAGCACTACAAAAGAATCGAGGAAACTCTTCAAAAAGCCATTGTAATTGCCCAGGATACTGCTGAAGAGGTAAAAAGGAATGCCAGTAAGGAGGCTGAACTGATCCGCAGGGAGGCTGAAAAAGATGCTGCCAGAATCATCGAAGAAGCCAGGTATAAAGCCAGCAAAATAATAGCTGAGCATGAAGACCTGAACAAGCAGGCCCAGGTTTTTAAACTGCGTCTGCGGTCCCTGGTGGAAGCTCAACTAGCAGCCCTGGAGCAGGAAACCTGGTTAAATTATCAAGAGGATGAAAAGCTGCAGGGGGAAGAGGATAATCAGGAGGATCAGACGGCTTAATTTTCCCTTTTTTTCCGTTTACTTTGTTTTAACGGCATAATTATTGACATTTAAAAAAATAGTGTTATATTAATAATAATTGGTTATTTAGAACAACCCGATGAACGGGTCCAGTAAGCAGGATATTGCTGTTTAGAGAGCTGGGGAAGCTGAAAACTGGCCTTCAATACCTGCCGAATATCTCCCGGGAGCGCTGTGCGAAATTCTTGAGAAGAGTAGACACAGCCGGTGGCGCCGTTACCGCGTGTTATCCCATTACAGTATTTTATTTCTTACTATCCAGGGTGGTATAGCGGGAATGATTCCCGTCCCTTAAGGGCGGGATTTTTGATTTTATATAGATATAATAAGCGGAGGGATAAAACGTCATGGATTACAAAGAAACATTGAACCTGCCTAAAACGGAATTTCCTATGAGGGCAAATCTACCGAAGAGGGAACCGGATATCCTGGAATACTGGGATGAAATTAATCTTTATGAACTGGTCCAAAAGGCGAGAAAAGGGAAGGAAAAGTTTATACTTCACGATGGGCCTCCCTATGCCAATGGGGATATTCACATGGGCACCGCCATGAATAAGGTTCTCAAAGACATTGTGGTGAAGTATAAAACCATGAGAGGGTATGATGCTCCTTATGTCCCCGGGTGGGATACCCATGGCCTTCCCATTGAGCATCAGATTATTAAGACAAAAAAAATTAACAGGCATGAAGCAGGAGACCTGGAATTCAGACAGCAGTGTAAAAATTACGCCCTTAAATTTGTGGATATTCAAAGAGAGCAGTTTATGCGGCTGGGAGTCCGGGGAGATTGGTTTAACCCCTACCTTACCCTGGCGCCCTCTTTTGAAGCCCGGCAGATTGAGGTTTTTGGTGAAATGGCCAAAAGGGGCTATATCTACAAAGGGCTTAAGCCGGTTTACTGGTGTACCAGCTGTGAAACAGCTTTAGCTGAGGCAGAAGTGGAATATGATGACCGTAAGTCTCCTTCTATTTTTGTTAAATTCCCCATCACTGAGGATAAGGGATTGTTTGACGAAGGAACTAAAAATTATGTAATGATTTGGACTACTACTCCCTGGACTTTACCGGCAAACGTAGCGGTAGCGCTGCATCCGGAGTTTGATTATGTTCGGATTAAACTGGATGATGAATACTATATCATGGCCGAAGGTCTTGCTGCCCGGGTGATGATGGTTTTAGACCGTACCGATTGGGAAGTGGTGGACCGTTACAAGGGATCTGACCTTTCCGGGGTAAAGTACCACCATGCTCTTTTGGAAAAAGAAGGAGTTGTGGTTACCGGGGATATGGTCACCCTGGAACAGGGTTCAGGGTGTGTACACATTGCTCCCGGCCACGGTATGGAGGATTATCAGTTAAGCCTGGAGTACGATCTTCCTATCATCGCACCCCTGGATAACAAGGGGGTTTTCACCAGTGAAGCAGAACAGTTCCAGGGGCTGTCTTATGCCGAGGGAAACAAGGCGGTTACCACGGAGCTGAAAGAAAAAAACCTGCTGTTTCATCTGGACTTTTTCTCCCATCCCTATCCCCACTGCTGGCGCTGTAAAAAGCCGGTAATTTTCCGGGCCACGGAGCAGTGGTTCGCTTCCATTGAAGGTTTTAGAGAAGCTGCCCTGGAGGCCATTAAAGAGGTGCATTGGATTCCCTCCTGGGGAGAGGAAAGAATCAGCAAGATGGTGGGAGAACGTCATGACTGGTGTATTTCCCGACAGCGGGTGTGGGGAGTCCCTATCCCTATATTCTACTGTTCGAAATGTGATAAAGAATTGATTAATGATGATACTATAAAGGCTGTAAGGGATCTTTTTGCCGAGGAAGGGTCTGATGCCTGGTTCAAGAAAACGGCAGAGGAAATTCTGCCTCCGGGAATTCAATGCAGCCACTGCAGCGGGGCCGGTTTCCGTAAGGAAACAGATATCATGGATGTATGGTTTGATTCCGGTTCCACCCACGCTGCCGTCTGTGATGCCCGGGAAGACCTGGGATGGCCGGTAGACCTGTATCTGGAGGGAAGCGACCAGTACCGAGGATGGTTTCAGTCTTCTCTGTTAACTTCGGTGGCAACCCGGGGGAGAGCCCCTTACCGTTCTGTCCTTACCCATGGTTGGGTGGTTGACGGGGAAGGAAAGAAGATGTCCAAATCTGTGGGGAATGTCATCGCTCCCAAGGAAATTATAAAAAATTATGGCGCCGATATTTTAAGGCTGTGGGTTTCTTCTTCAGATTTTAGGGGAGATGTCAGGGTTTCTCCCAATATACTTCAGCAGCTGTCGGAGGTATACCGGAAAATTCGTAATACCGCACGGTATATGCTGGGTAACTGCCAGGACTTTAACCCTAATAGCGATCAGGCAGATTATGACAAAATGTGGGAAATTGACCGCTGGGCCCTGCACAGGCTGCAGGAACTGATAGAGACGGTTACCCGGGCCTATGAGAAATATGAATTTCACCAGGTATTTCATGCGATTCACAATTTCTGTGTAATTGACATGAGCAATTTTTATCTGGATGTATTGAAAGACAGGCTTTATGTGTTTCCTCAGGCTTCTCAGGGGCGTAGAGCGGCTCAATCTGTAATGTATGAGATATTGACATCCCTGGTCATTATGATTGCCCCTATATTGACCTTTACGTCGGAAGAAATCTGGAATCTTTTGCCGGAAAAGGCACAGGGAGCGGAGAAAACCGTGCATCTGGCTTCCTGGCCGGAGGTAAATCCAAACTATTTGGATGGCCAGCTCAAAGAAAAATGGAATGGTATTCTGGAGGTGAGGGATGAAGTTTCCAGAGCCCTGGAGGAGGGCAGAAGGAGGAAAATTATATCCGGCTCTCTGGGAGCTGCAGTAGATATTTATCCTACCCAAGAGGTGTATGAGCTGCTAAAGGCATATAAGGATCAGCTTCCTATGATATTTATCGTGTCTCAGGTTACTCTACATTCGCCGGAAGATTCCGTAATGGAAGGGGCCTATGTAAGTACCTCTATCAGAGACTTAAAAATTGGCATAGGGCAGGCCCGAGGGGGAAAATGTGAAAGATGCTGGAATATCAGCGAAACCGTAGGGTCTCACCAGGAAAATTTGGAACTGTGCCAGCGCTGTTACAATGTGGTCAAGGAGTTGGATGTCTCTCTTTCTGCCGAATAAATTCATGCAAGGCATCACAGTAACTTTTCAAATTAATCGAAATCTTATAAAGGAACAGGAAGATATTGATAGGGCTTCCTGTTCCTTTATATTATTAAAATTATGAAAACTTTTGCATAATGGACGGTAATTAAGCATATTTTTGGGTAAATTATAACGAGGGGTGCTTATGGAACAGTACAGGAAAAATATTCTCATGAAGGAGCTTAATGAAAAATTAGAAAAGCTCAGTCAGGACATGGAGAAGTTTAATCTGGCAGAGTATCTGGAGCTGTTAAATAATCCCCGCAGGTATATGTGGATCAATTTTGTGGGCGGCCTTTTCAGGGGGCTGGGGATCGCCTTGGGAGCAACAATCCTGGGGGCGCTGGTTCTTTATTTGCTGCAGAGATTGGTGGTTTTGAATTTACCTTTGATTGGGGATTCAATTGCAGAACTGGTGAGGATTGTACAGATGCATCTTTAGCAATTTTTTAGAATTTCTGTTTATCAATGATTATGGAGGTGATCATAGTGAATCTCATGGAAGCCATAAAGAAAAGACACAGTGTGAGAAGTTTTAAAGAAGAGGGAATATCAGAGGAAGCGGTTCCCAAAATGCTGGAAGCTGCCTGTCTGGCACCGACTGCCGGTAATATGCAGGCCTGGAGATTTGTGGTGGTAAGAAATAAAAAAATCAAAAGAGACCTGGCTATCTCAGCATTGAATCAGATGTGGATGTCTAAGGCTCCCGTAATTATAGTTATTTGTGCAGACCTGGCCCGTGCGGAACGTTTTTATGGTGAAAGGGGAAGGACCCTTTATGCGCTGCAGGATACTGCGTCAGCTTCTCAAAATATTTTACTGACTGCTGTTTCCTTAGGTTTAGCAGGATGTTGGGTTGGGGCATTCAGCGAGCCCAGGGTTGCAAAAATTTTAGACTTATCTCATTCTGTTAGGCCTTTAGCAATGCTCCCCATAGGTTATTCTGACGAAGAGGTGAAGCCTTCCTCCCGATTGAAGCCTGAGGAAGTAACTAGTTATTTGGACTGATTAGGGGTTAATGAGGGTTTCAGTCTATGGTTGAATGGAAGAGGCATTCCCATGTTTATTTTAGATTTATTTAATTTTCTCCATAAAAAACGGACGTGTGTCCATATT
>PWJM01000077.1 GCA_003560915.1 Syntrophomonadaceae bacterium | reverse complement strand
TGTGGCGTACGCTTTCCTGTGTGTAGACATCCCGGAACATGGTGGCGGTTACATCCTGACCCGATTGCCGGAGGATGAGCCGGTTGAAATCGTCCAGCTCCAGGTCCGGGAAGAAGCGGTAGCGGAACCTGCTTTCGCCGTAATCGCTGCGGGAATAGAGCCGAAGGCTTTTCTGCGGAAAGGCGCGCGACCATCCGCCATGGATGCGCACTCCGATATCCTGGCTGACCGACTTCGTGCCGTCCTTCTCGAACAGCGTGATATGCGCCGGCCGCTCCCAATCCCGGCCGCGCTGGTTGTAGTTGGCAGGAGCGCCGCCGTTGAAATTGACACCGCCGGCATCCAGCCACTCTTCATGTACCCGGCCCAGTACGTAGATGCCGTCATCATGGTCGAAAAAGTGGTCGCGGTCCGTGTTGATGGTCACGACCGGGAAGGTGTAACGGGCGTGTCCGTCCGGGTGTATGAAGTACGTCCCGGTCATCACGGGTCCCGGCAGATCGCCCTCCCGGAATGCCCGCGCGCGGATCACCGTCCCCTTGAAAACCGTTTCAAATGGGGATGCGGCCGGCGCATAGCGATGTGTGATTTCCATGATTTCGGAGAGGTCATTGGACTCGTTCGACCGGTCACTGACCGGGATGGGACCGGTGTAGCGCTCCGAATCCGGCCCCGGCTCGGACCCGTCCAGCGTATAGCGGATATCAACCTGCCCGTCAGGGCTGTCCAGTTCAAGTTCAAATGGTGCGGGATGAAATCCTCCCGCGTGCGAGGCCTCCGGCATGTGCAGGATGGTGCCGTAGCCGGGCGATGACGCATTGGGCATGCCGGGTGTCGGGTGATCGAAGTACACCCATTCATCCGCGCCGTCGGTGATCCGTCCCCATGAAATGTCTGAGGGCAGGGAGACGGGCGGTACCTCGTCTATCCGCTGCTCTTCGGCCGGAAGGGCCGGATGCGACAGCAGAATCTCCTCCCCCTCTGAGGCGATACTGAAATTGGTGTGAAGCGGCTGGTCCGGATCGCGCCGGTCCTTGCCGGATGCCCAGATAAGCAGATGTCCGCCCGGAGCGATGAAGGTGCCGGGCGGGATCACCCAGCGGAAGGGACGTTCGTAGTCATCCGAGAGGCCTGCATAATCCAGCCATGCGGTATCGGTGGCACTGGTGTTGTAAAGCTCAATCCAATCCTCGTATTGCCCGTCCTCGTCGGCGATGGTGGTATTATTGGATGCCTGAATCTCGTTGATGACGACATGGAAGGGGACGGTTGTCTGTTTGCCGCTTTCGACCAGGGCCGGCGTCCCAATAAAAAGCATGCCAGGTAATATGAGTATCCGAATCAAGCGTGATATCATGATTGATATCAGATTATGTCAAATTATGTCAAATTACGCCATCGTTGATGTCAGCCCGGTTTATGCCGTTTTTTCAGCTCGGCGACCAGATCCTCCAGCTTCATTCCTTCGCCGGCAAGCAGCATCATCAGGTGAAAAAGCAGATCGGAAGCTTCATATGTCAGCTCCTCGTGTGAATTTTTTGCGGCAATCACCGTTTCCACAGCTTCCTCACCGACTTTCTGGGCCAGTTTGTCGCGTCCGGCACGGAACATCTTGCTGGTATAGGATCCCTCCGGAAGCTTCTCCTTGCGTTCGTACAGCAAATCCTGAAGCTCATTCAGAAAGGTAAGTCCGGCGTCATACGGGTATTCGTGAAAGCAGGAAATCTCGCCGGTATGGCATGTAGGTCCGGACGGCTTTGCCTCAACCAGAAGCGCGTCATTGTCACAATCCTTCTGGATGCGCACCACCTTCAGCACGTTTCCCGACGATTCCCCTTTCATCCAGAGACGCTGTTTTGAACGGCTGAAAAAGGTGACCTTGCCGGATTCGAGTGTCGCCTGCACAGCCTCCCGGTTCATATAGCCAAGCATGAGTACCTGCCGGGTGGCCGTGTTTTGAATCACTGCAGGCACAAGGCCGTCAGCCGGATTGAAAACGATGTCGTCAATGGAAAGCATAAAATGGAAATGAGTTTATGTTGAAAAAAAATAGATAGTAAATCTTTTCGGCTCAAAGTCTTACCGGAATTCCGGCATCGCGCATGGCCTGTTTCAGATCCGTGATCTCAATCTCCCGGAAGTGGAAGATGCTGGCAGCAAGAACCGCATCCGCCCTGCCCCTGGTGACCGCATCGATGCAGTGCTCGTTGGTGCCTGCGCCGCCGCTTGCAATAAGGGGAACACGCACCGTGTCCGAAATAAGGGAAAGCAGGTCGTTGTCAAAGCCCGACTTTGTACCGTCCCTGTCCATACTGGTCAGCAGGATCTCACCGGCGCCCCGCCCGGCTGCTTCCCGGCACCATTCAATGGCATCCATCCCGGTATCTTTCTGTCCGGCATTGATGTACACATTCCACGAGTCGCCGGTCCGCTTGGCGTCGACTGCCGCCACGATACACTGCGAGCCGAATCGATCAGCTGCCCGGGTGATGAGTTCCGGATCCCGGACGATGCTGCTGTTCAGTGACACCTTGTCCGCCCCGGCCAGCAGGAGCTCTGCGATCTCCTCCACGCTTCGGATGCCGCCGCCGACGGTGAAGGGAATCCGGATGTGCCTGGCGATATCGCGCACCATCTGCACCAGCGTCCTCCGTTTTTCATTGGTGGCGGTAATGTCCAGAAAGACCAGCTCATCCGCTCCTTCTTCCGAATAGCGACCGGCCAGTTCCACAGGATCACCGGCATCCACCAGACCAACAAAATTGATACCCTTGACCGTCCGGCCATTCTTAATATCAAGACAGGGGATAATGCGTTTTGCTAACAAAATGCTTTTTTTATGACTTTTTTGTGATACCATGCGTTAGATACCCAATAAACGGGTATCACGCAGGTTTTTACATCGTCAATAATAAACAAATTGAGACTCACTGACCACCACACAATTACGGAGATTCGCATGAAGAGACACAGCAAGCAAATGGGAGCTGCAGACGGCTTGTTACTACACCTGATGTTTTCTGCCACTTTTTTCATGATTCTGCTGATGCCGGCTTTCCTGGCAGCACAGTCACCGGTGCGCAATGATCTGGATCTGACAATTTTCCCGCAATCGGGCTGGGTACTTGATTCGCGCACAGTCGATTTGCAGGATGGACTTAATGAAGTTTCTTTCTTCGGAATTGCGCGCCAGCTGGATCCGGGATCGTTGCAGCTTGGACTCGATGGCGAGGTGCAATCCGTGCGGACCCGCATTGAACACCAGGGGTGGGACCGTATCTTCCAACAGTTGAGAGGCCGGGAAATCCGCCTTGTCAGTGAGACAGGACAGCTTATCGAAGGCGAAGTGATCGATTATTCACAGGGACGGCTTCATCTGCGCAAGACGGATGGTCGCTTCACCCTGATCCCCAATCCGCACAGCTACCGGCTGGAATTCGACCATGAGCCGGATCGGGAGCAGCCGGGCGCACAGCTCGATGCCGTGCTGAATGTTGCCCGTACCGGAACCTACCCGGTTCAGATTTACTATGTCGTGAACAACCTGGCGTGGAGCCTCGATTACTCGGTCAGGCTCAATGAGGATGAAGACCGTGCGGAAGTGACCGGGACCGCGCTGATCCGGAACAACACGGGTACGGTTTATGAGGATGCCAGGGTGAGACTGGTCGCCGGTGATGTGCGCGTCAGTGCGCGTCAGGCGCCTTATTACAGCGATGCGGCCATGGGTGATGTCATGATGGCGCGGGCGGAATCGGTCCCGCAGGCTGAGCAGTACGCGGATCATTATGTGTACGAGCTGCCCCGGAGGCTGAACCTCCCGGAACGGGAGTTGTATCAGTTTCCACTCGTAGAGGCATCAGATGTGGATGTAACCAAAATCTACCACCACGCGATCCGTCCGTTTTCCGGCAGCAGCAGGGATCCGCAGCGCGTGACCATTTTGTATCGCTTTGAAAACGAGGAGGAGAAGGGGTTGGGACAGCCGCTGCCTGCAGGTGCCGTCAGGGTGTACAGGGAAAGCGATAAGGATACCGAATCCGGACAGGAAACCGGCAGAAGAAGTAGTGCGGCATCAGGACGTGCTGCAACTGCAGAATCCGGAGGAATGCAGCTTCTCGGACAGGATCGCATCTCCCATGTTGCCGTAGGGGATCCGTTCCAGGTGATGACCGGCCGGGCGTTTGATGTGCGTGTGACGGAGACGGCGACACAGCATGACCAGATTGCCCCGAGGACTCGAGAGGAGGTGCGCGAGATA
>PWJM01000181.1 GCA_003560915.1 Syntrophomonadaceae bacterium | reverse complement strand
TTAACGGTTCCTATTCTTGATATCCAGGTTTATAAATGATATAATAAGCATTAATATGCAGGGATTTATAAGGATTCTAAAGGGGGTGTACATTATGAGTGACTGCCTCTTTTGTAAAATTATTGCCGGGGAAATCCCCAGTGATATTGTTTATCAGGATGATATAATTATTGCCTTTAAGGATATCCAGCCTCAGGCTCCGGCACATGTCCTGGTGCTCCCCAAGGAACATATACCCACGATTATAGATGTGACGGAGGAAAACTCCCAATTAATCGGGCATCTACATATGAAGGTGAAAGAAATTGCCGAAATACTGGGGGTTTCAGAAAGCGGTTTAAGGCTGGTATGCAATTACGGCAAACATGGTGACCAGATTGTTCCTCACATACATTTTCATCTCTTGGGAGGCCGTCCATTAACCTGGCCCCCGGGCTAGTTGACAGCATATTATGCACAGTGTATAATTTATTGTATCAAATATTTTACTTATGGTAATAATCGCAGTTGAGCATGTCATACTGTACAAGGCTTTTTGTTAATGCGGTTTGTAGCGAGGGGAGGGAAATTGTGGCGGAGATTAAAGTAGGCAAAAATGAAACTCTGGACAGTGCTTTAAGAAGGTTTAAGAAACAATGCGCCAAAGCGGGTGTTCTGGCAGAGGTGCGTAAGCGGGAGCATTATGAAAAACCCAGTGTTAAGCGGAAGAAGAAGTCAGAAGCAGCTCGAAAAAAGAAACGTTTTTACTAGGGGGAAGCTGGATGACCCTAAATGATCGAATAAATGAAGATATGAAAGCTGCCATGAAAGCGAAAGAAAAATTTACCCTTTCTGTTTTGCGAATGCTGCGTTCTGAAATTAAGAACGAGGAAATATCCAAAAGAGAGAATTTGAATGATGATGAGATTGTTCAGGTTCTAAGCCGTGAATTAAAGAAGCGGAAAGACGCTGCGGAGGAATATCGAAAATTCAACCGGGAGGATACGGCCCTTGACCTGGAAAAAGAAGTACAGATTATCCTTGCTTACCTGCCGGAACAGCTTACAGAAGAAGAAATCACGGAAATCGTGAGAGACGCTGTGGAAAACACAGGAGCCCAGAGTAAGAAAGACATGGGCAAAGTGATGGGTGTAATTATGCCCAAACTTAAAGGCAGAGCCGACGGCCGGTTGGTAAACCAAATAGTACAGTCTTTTCTAGAGTAACCACATGGGCTTGGTGTGTAATGCACCAAGTCCTTTATTTGAAATTGGGGAGGAGTTCTTTTGGTAAGGCTAAAAATATTGATTTTTATAGTAATTCTAATATGCTTGTCTGCTGCTTCCCTGCTTCAGGCTTCGATCCTGGGGGATATTGTTTACGTGGTTCCCCTGGAGGGTGCCGTGGAACACAGCCTGAAGATTTACCTGGAAAGGTCTTTCGATGAAGCGGAACGGAACAATGCCTCCGCTGTGATTCTGGAGTTTAATACTCCGGGGGGTAGAGTTGATGCAGCCCAGGAAATTAAAGGGCTTATTTTAAACGCGGAAGTCCCGGTATACGCTTATGTCCGACAGCAGGCCATATCTGCGGGGGCTTATCTGGCCATGGCCTGCGACAGGCTTTACATGGCACCGGGGGGCACCATCGGGGCTGCGGAACTGAGACAAGGCCTTACCTCCGAGGAGATTACCGATGAAAAGCTCCTGTCGGTTTGGGAGGCCGAAATGAGAAATGTCGCAGAACTGAGAGACAGGGATCCTGATATTGCCGCTGCCATGGTCAGGAGGGAGATCAGCATTCCTGATGTGGTGGCATCCGGCCAGCTCTTGACGATGACCGCCCGGAGGGCAGATTCTTTAGGCTTTATCGACGGGATATTTAACAGCAGGGGGGAACTGTTGAATCATTTGGATCTGGGGGATGCCCAGATTATTACCAAGGAGATGTCATCGGCGGAGCGGCTGGCCCGTTTCGTTACCCATCCGGTTACAGCTACTCTTCTCCTAACCATAGCTTTTGTGGCACTGGTTTTGGAAATCATGACAGCAGGTTTTGGAGTGGGTGGAAGTGTAAGCATTCTAGCTTTTACACTTTTCTTCGGCGGCCATATTCTGGCAGGACTGGCAGGGGATGAAGTGGTAATTTTGTTTATTACGGGAATCATATTACTGCTGGCGGAAGCTTTTATTGCTGGATTCGGTATACTGGGGCTGGCGGGAATCGCTGCTCTGGCAGCCTCTATTTTGCTTTCTGCAGCTGAAACCGGTGAAATGCTCACAAATATGGTGATTGCCCTGGTTCTTTCCGGGGTTATTATCGGAGTTTCGTTGAAGTACATGGTAAGAAGCAAATGGCTCAGCAATATTATCCTCAACTATAAGGAGGATAAAGACCTGGGTTATGTAGGACCCCAGCACGCTTTTCAACTGCTGGATAAGGAGGGGACTACCCTGACTCCTTTAAGGCCCTCAGGTACCGCTGAATTTGATGGGAGCAGATATGATGTAGTTAGTGAAGGGGGATTTGTTGCGGTGAATTCCCCGGTAAAAGTCATCAAGATTGATGGACCCCGAGTTATTGTACAGGAATTAAAAAATAAAGATGAGGAGGTAAAGTAAATGCCTGATTTTGTTTTTCTTTTAATCATCATTGCGCTGGTGTTTGTGGTCTTTTCCTTTATTCTCAGTATTATACCCCTGGGATTGTGGATATCGGCCCTGGCTGCTGGCGTGAAAATCAGTATTATTACCCTGGTTGGAATGCGACTGCGGCGGGTTCCACCGGCCAAAATTGTAAATCCCCTGATTAAAGCTAATAAGGCGGGATTGGACCTAAGCGTGGATAAACTGGAAGGCCACTACCTGGCCGGGGGTAATGTGGATCGGGTTGTTGATGCCCTGATCGCAGCCCAGAGGGCGAATATTCCCCTGGGATTTGAAAGAGCTGCAGCTATCGACCTGGCCGGTAGGGATGTTTTAACTGCCGTACAGATGAGTGTTAACCCTAAGGTAATTGAAACACCCATCGTTGCCGCAGTGGCCAAGGATGGTATTGAGGTAAAGGCCAAGGCTAAAGTTACCGTTCGGGCAAATATCGACCGGCTGGTTGGAGGTGCCGGTGAGGAAACTATTATTGCCCGGGTAGGGGAAGGAACAGTTACTTCTATCGGTTCCGCCGAAAGTCACAAAGATGTTCTGGAAAATCCCGACTCCATTTCTCGAAATGTGTTAAACAAGGGCCTGGATGCAGGGACAGCTTTTGAAATTCTTTCCATTGACATTGCTGATGTAGACGTGGGCAAGAATATTGGTGCCATGCTGCAGACAGACCAGGCGGAGGCTGACAAGCGGATTGCCCAGGCCAAGGCGGAAGAAAGAAGGGCCATGGCTGTGGCGAAAGAGCAGGAAATGAGAGCTTCAGTGCAGGAGATGAGGGCCAAGGTGGTGGAGGCAGAAGCAGAGGTGCCCAAGGCTATGGCCCAGGCTTTGAGGGAAGGCAACTTAGGTGTTCTGGACTATCAAAACCTTCAAAATATCATAGCTGATACCCGAATGAGGGATTCTATAGGTAAGGTAGAAGACCAGGGAAAAGAAAAAGAAGATAAATAAATACAAAGGTTTTTTCAAGAACGGTGGTGAAGATTCATGGAAAATCTCGGGCTTATAATAGTCTTCATTATTTTCTCCGTGGTCAGGAGGCTGCTCCAGAAGAAAGGAGAACCTCCGGTACCGGGAAAGCCTGGGAGGCGTTTACCCCCAGAAAGGGGACAGGAAGGCCGCCCTGTCAAGGTAAGGGAAGCTGAAAAGGGAAGAAGCCCCTTTGATGAACTGGAGCAGCTCTTCGAAAGGTTTTCAGGCTCGGGCCAAAGGACAGAGGAGGAATCTTATACTGTTTCCCAGGACGGGAGTGTAATCAGAAGTAAAACAAGGGAAGAACCTGTTGTAGAAAAAAATAAGATAATAAAATTAGAAAAAAAGAAAGAAGAAATGCCCCGTGAAGAGCGGGATCGAAAGAAAAAAATAATGGCTTTAGAAAAGTCTGCATCCCCGGTGAACTTAGAGATAGTACCGGAAGATGTATCCCCATCGGGATTTAGAGTTACGGCGGATAACGCGGCTGCGGGGATTTTATTTTCTGAAATACTTGGTCCCCCCAAATCCCGAAAGCCTTTTTCCTTTAGGCAGTCCAATAAAATACAGAATTCTATCCGTTAATTTAAAATTTAACCGTGATATCGAAAAACTTTGTAGAGAGTGTCAATATTTTTTCATACTCTTCTTTTTTTGTTTGAAAGTATACGGCTGGATCTTATCCTGCTGTCAATTAGTTTCATACTTTTAATTTTAAGCGCATAAACCTATAAGAGAGATTAGGGGAGGTTATCCGCTTGAATTTCAAAAAAAATTTTAGGAGTTCCCTTGCGGATGCATTTGAACTGCCGAAAGAAATTTTGTTGGATCTACCCCGGGTTACTCTGGTGGGAAATGTACAGATGTATGTGCAAAACCACAAGGGTGTGGTGGAATATTCGGACAATGTTATTCGTGTGAGTATCAGTGGTGGTGAACTCATTATCAAGGGTGAAGATTTGACCATAAAAAACATTTATTCTGAAGAAATCTTTATTAATGGCTTGATAAATCACCTGGAATATGCGGTGTGACAGAATATTTGGAAGAGGGAAACCGTGAAAGGAGGTATTACTGGTGTCCATAATTAATTTATGGTATTATATGAATGGATATATTATAATTTCTATACGGGGGAGCCGCAGTGAAAGGCTGATTAACCTGGCCATAAACCAGGGAATCATTCTGCGGGATATTCGCCGTTTTGATAACATCGCCTATATGAAGGTGGATATTGAAGGATTTAAAAAATTAAGGCCCCTTGCCCGCAGGACAAGATGTAGGGTTAAAATTGAAAAAAAAGCAGGGATTCCTTTTTTTATTTACAGATTGACTGTCCGTAGGGGGTTTGTAGCAGGAGCAGTTTTATTTATTTTTTTGTTGTATCTTCTTTCTTCCTTTGTGTGGTTTGTGGAAATTGTTGGCACAGAAGACATTGAACCCCGGCAGGTTTCAGAAATATCCAGGGAACTGGGGTTAAAGCCCGGTGCTTTTAAAAATACTTTGAACCTGGAAAAAATCAGCAATGAAATTGTCCTCCGGATTTCCGATATTTCCTGGGCAGGGATAGAAATTACCGGGACCCGGGCTAAAGTAGAAATTGTGGAGAAAGTGAAAGGGGAAGGCCCTGGGGAAAAAGGCTATTCTCATATTATCGCTTCGAAAGAAGGGTTAATTACAGATATTATGGTAATCTCAGGTATGGCCGAAGCCGCGGCAGGGGATACAGTTACTGCCGGACAGGTCTTAATCAGTGGTATTCTTCGTCCCGATCCCCCAGAGTTTGAAGCAGAAGAAGAAATGGCCCCTGATGAAGGCAGTGTTCGGAAGGATTATGTCAGGGCCCGAGGTACCGTGAAAGCCAGAGTTTGGTATGAAGGTTTAGGTGTTTCTACTCTGCAGGTAAAGAAGTATGAACCTACGGGAAATTACTACACCAGCTCTTATATTAAAATTGGAGATAAGGAAATATTTACAGAGGGAGACGGTCAGAATCCCTTTGATTATGCCAGGTTAAATCAATCCAAACGAACCTTAAGATGGAGGAATTTCAAGCTTCCTGTGGAAGTAGTACATCTTCAGTACAATGAATTGTCTTTGCTGCAGAAAGAGTTAACCCCGGAGGAAGCGTTGGAGAAAGCAGCGCTTCAGGCGGAGGAGGAGGCCAGAAGACAGCTTTCTTCTCCAGTGGAGATTCTTGAAGAATATAAAGAAATCTTGGATACTGAGGATGAACAGCTTATTGAGGTAAGGTATGTTATTGAAACCATTGAAGAAATAGGTAAAGAAAAGCCAATGGTCCTGGATAATTAATTAAATATATTTTAGGAGGGATCAGTTTATTGACCCTGGATCATCATAACCAGAAGGAGCACAAGATTCTGTTTAAAGACCAGGAAGAAGCATTAAATTTACTGGGCAGGCTGGATGAAAATCTAAATCTTATTGAGAGCGCTTTCAAAATTACTCTAATTCCCAGGGGAGAGTTTTTGCTTCTACAGGGACAACCTCAGGAAATTAAAAGAGTATCATTTTTAATTGAACAGCTTCAAGAATTACTGAGAAAGGGAAATGCCCTTACCCCCTCAGAAATCAGTTATGCTATCAATATGGTGAAGCAGAACCAGGGGGATAAAATGGAGGAAGTGTTTTCTGATCTAGTTTATGTTACAACCCGGGGGAAAAAAATTAAGCCTAAAACTATGGGACAGAAGAAGTATGTAACCGCAATAAGAAATAACGATATTGTTTTTGGCATTGGCCCTGCTGGAACCGGCAAGACTTATCTGGCCATGGCTATGGCTATTGCCAGTCTGAAGAATAAAGAGGTACACAGGCTGGTATTGACCCGTCCGGCGGTGGAAGCAGGGGAACATTTGGGGTTTTTGCCGGGTGATTTTCAGGAAAAAATTGATCCCTACCTGAGGCCGTTATATGATGCTCTTTATGATTTGTTAGGAGTAGATACCTTCCAGAAATACGTGGAAAAGGGTATTATCGAAGTCGCTCCGCTGGCATACATGAGGGGAAGGACACTGGATGACTCTTTTATTATTTTGGACGAAGCCCAGAACTCTACAGCAGAACAGATGAAAATGTTTTTAACCCGGTTGGGGTTTGGTGCAAAAGCGGTGATTACCGGAGATATTACTCAGATCGATCTGCCCAAAGGAAAATTTTCGGGGTTGGCGCAGATACCTAAAATTTTACCGGATATACCCGGGATTGAAATTGTTTTTTTCACAGAAAAAGATGTGGTCAGGCACCCCCTGGTACAGAAGATTATTAAAGCGTATGAGAGATATGAGGCAAATACGGAATAAACAACAATGACTGCTGAGAATTATTCAAAAAGGAAGGTTTATTATGATACCTAATACTCCCCAAAAGGAGCCTAAAAAAAGTTTTTCCGGTTTTCAGCTGTTATCTGGTTTTAACTTCTTAAAAAAGAAATCCTTGTGGCAGCGTTTACTATTAACCCTGGCACTGTTCGTTGTGGTATTCTTAATTCTATATTTGTCCGTGCTTCCCGACCGGGTGACTCTGGAGGTGGGCAGGCCCAGCCATACAACGATTTACGCTCCCAGGGAGGCTGTGGACCCTTATACTACGGAACTTTTAAAGGAAGAGGCAGCGGCGGCAGTTCCAGAGGCTTTTGATGTTGAGCCGGCCATTTTAGATGAAATAACCAGGGAATTCCAGGACTTTACTGCGGGAATATATGAAATTCGGCAGATGGAGGTCTCCGAGGAGGAAAAGATTGAACAGTTGATTCAATTATTTCCCCAAGAATTAGATTCACAGCAGGCGGAAGTATTTATTAAAACGGAACGCAGTGAACTGGAGGCCCTGGAATATGATATTTTAGGTATTTTTCAAGGGATTATGGAGCAGGGAGTAAAGGAGCAGGGGCTGGAAAATGCCCGTCGGCAGGTAGTTCAGGAAGTAAACCTGCTGGTGTATCAGACAGAGCTGACGGACAGTATGGCCGAAGTGGTAAAACCTCTAGTTCGGTCAAACATGTTGTATAACGAAGAAGTTACCCAAAGAGCCAGGGAAGCGGCCCGACAGGAAGTAGAGCCGGTAAAGATTCTCAAAGGGACCCGCATTATCAGTGAAGGGGAGACGGTGACGGAAGCTCATATGGCTCAATTGGAGGCGCTGGGGCTGCAGAGGACACTGGCAGACTATAATATAATCCTGGGACTGGCGCTGATGTTGCTGGCCATATTCCTGGTGGGAGGGATATACCTGTATATCCATGAGCCGGAGGTTTTTTACAGTCCTTCTCTACTGCTTCTGCTGAGCATAATAATTATCATTACCCTGGTTTTTATCGTAGCTGCAAAAATTATTTCCGGTTATTTGATCCCCATTGCCATGGGAATGATTTTGATTACAGTACTGTTTAATTCCCGGTTGGCCATTCTGCTCAACGTAATTTTTGCCATTTTTATCGGTATTATTTTTGGGGGTGAATTTCGTTTTATCGTCATGGGGCTGATGGGCGGTTTGGTGGCAGCTTACAGCGTGGCCAGGCTTTATCAGCGTTCCGATTTGACTAAAGCGGGCTTTTATGTAGCCCTGGTTAATGTCTTGATTGTCGTTTCCACCTTCCTTTTTTTCAGCGGATTTAAGCTGGAATATGAGTTTATCAAGGAACTCAGTCTAGGAATGGTTTTTGGAGTGGTCAACGGCCTGTTTTCCGCGGTAATGGCCATAGGAATGCTTCCTTATTTGGAAAGCGGGTTTGGGTTGACTACAGCGGTAAGCTTACTGGAGCTGGCCAATCCCAATCAGCCTCTGTTGAAAAACTTGCTGATTAAAGCGCCGGGGACCTATCACCACAGCATTATCGTAGCCAACCTGGCTGAAGCAGCTGCAGAGGTGGTGGGGGCAGATCCCCTGCTGTCCAGGGTAGGAGCTTACTATCATGATATAGGGAAAATTAAGCGGCCTTACTTTTTTATTGAAAACCAGCTGGTGAATGACAACCCTCACAATAAGATCTCTGCCAGCCTCAGTACTTTGATCATAACTGCACATGTTAAAGATGGGATAGAAATGGCCAGGGAAGCCAGGCTTCCAGAAATAATAACAGACTTTATTTCTCAACATCACGGGACAAATTTGGTTACGTATTTCTATCACCAGGCTACGGAGAAGGAGAAGAAGGAAAACGTAGCAGAGGAGAATTTCCGTTACGAAGGGCCTAAACCCCAGACCAAGGAGGCAGCTATCATTATGATTGCCGATTCTGTTGAGGCTGCGGTAAGGGCTATGTCCAAACCTACGTCAGGAAGGGTAGAAGGACTAATTCGTAAAATTATTAAAGAAAAGCTCAATGATGGGCAGTTGGATGAAAGTGACTTAACCTTAAAGGATTTAGATAAGATGGCTGATGCCATGACCAGCATTCTTTCCGGAATCTTTCATTCCCGGATAGAATATCCGGAAAAGGACCTGAAAGCAGAAATAGAAAGGAAGGGACAGAATGGCATTAATCATAAGGGACCTTCAAAATAAAGTACACCTGGAAAATACGTTTCTGTCCCAGCTGGAACGTATTACGGAGGAAATGCTTAAGGAAGAAAATCTTTCTGCTGATATTGAAGTCAGCTTGTGTTTTGTAGATAATCATTATATTAAGGATTTAAACAAACAATACAGGGGAAAAGACCAGGCTGCCGATGTTCTTTCTTTCCCCCTGGAGGAAGATCCATGGGAGGATATTTCCACAGAACCGGAAATACTTTTAGGGGATATTGTGG
The DNA here is from genome assembly GCA_003560915.1 of Syntrophomonadaceae bacterium. Classification (GTDB taxonomy): domain Bacteria; phylum Bacillota; class Dethiobacteria; order SKNC01; family SKNC01; genus Contubernalis. Next base: position 36,787 of record PWJM01000181.1, on the reverse strand, counting down.
TCTCACTGGAAAAAGCCAGGGAACAGGCAGAAGAAGCCGGACACTCTATCAACCAGGAAGTGGCGATGCTTTTTGTTCATGGTTTTCTTCACCTTTTGTCATACCATCACCACAGTGATGAAGAATTTAAGTTGATGTGGAATAAAATGAAGAAAATTATGGAAATAATAGGGTATGATGTGTATAATAATGATTAGGGTGAGGATATGTTCAAAAAAATGATGAAGAGCTTTCCCTATGCACTACACGGAATAATGTATGCTTTAAGGACCCAGGTTAATTTCAGATTTCATATTACAGCAGCCGTTTTAGCCCTTTTATTGAGCTTTTATTTACAGATATCTACAGTGGAGCTTTTGTTTGTTTTAAATGCGATCTTTCTGGTGCTTGCTGCGGAACTGTTCAATACAGCAGTGGAAAAAACCGTAGATTTATGCACCAGCGAGATATGTCCCTTGGCCCAGGTGGCAAAAAACGTAGCAGCGGGAGCAGTTTTAACCGCAGCACTTTTTTCTGTGATTACCGGCGTGGTAATATTTATTCCTAGAATAGTAATGTTGTGGAGGTAGTAGATGATTAAAAAAATAAGAAATTATTTTTTTGCTGGTTTAGCCGTGTTAATTCCCTCGGTCGGTTCTCTTTATGTGTTCTGGCTGCTTTTTAATTTTTTAGATGGTTTTTTATCTTTTCTAATTGCTCCAATTTTTGGCCGTCCATTACCGGGATTAGGATTTATCGTCACTATTTTTTTTATTTTTTTGGTAGGTTATTTGACGTCTAATTTTCTTGGAAGAAAAATACTGGGATTTATGAATTATGTTTTTTTCCGAGTTCCCCTGCTGCGAAATGTGTACTCCTCTTTTAAGCAAATTGTGGATTCCTTTATGCAGCAGAATAAAACCGCCTTTAAAAAGGTGGTTATGATTGAATATCCCAGGAAAGGGCTTTATGTTTTGGGTTTTTTAACCGGTGAAAGCCGGGGGGAGGTGCAGGAAAATACCCATTCGGATACGTTAAATGTTTTTGTGCCCACTTCACCCAACCCCACTTCAGGGATGTTGGTGTTAGTGCCCAGTCAGGAGGTCATATTTCTCAAGATGTCTGTGGAGGAGGGGTTAAAACTGATTATTTCCGGTGGGGTTTTTAGCCCTGAAAACAACCTTTAAGAAAGCTTTATATTTCTTAATTATTTTTTTTGTAGGGTTCTTATATCTAATGTCGAAATTAACTATGATGTAATATTTTGCAAATATCTTTCCTTGGGTTTTTAAAGCTTTTTAGTAAAGGGGATTCAGTGATTGAATGAAGACCATACATGTTCATGTTAAGGAGAATAAGCTTTTACTTTTTTCTATTATTCTTTTGGTGTTAAATACTCTTCTCCTGACCATCGGGATTAATTTTTTAAGGCCTCTGGAGGGACAACTTTCAGATAATTTGGACGAAAAAAAGATATTTGCTGAAGAGATAGTAGAATACAACTCTCAATTGGCTCAAAAATTGGAGGTAGATAAAAGGCCAAGGGTTATAGAAGTTTTGTCCCGCTTTTATTATGAGATCAACTTGGCTTCCGGAAGCGAAGAATTATATAAGGTCATTTTAACCAACGGTAGAACAGTGCAGGAAACTATATTGAGGGAATACGAAAGCCACCAGCAGGATATTATCCTGACGCTGGTAAACCAGGATCCAAAGATCAGGGAGACCGATTCAGACTTAATCGTAACCATTACCTATGATTTTGAATCGGGAATTGTTGTTGAACCTGAAGGGTTATTGGAGGAAGATACTCTGGAGGAAATCAGTAAGACTGCTTTTCAAAGCGATGTTTCCCCCCGGCAGATTGTTGAGCTGGAGTTAGAAAGCGGACAGGCGAAACCTATAGCTACCCATAATCCCCTGGATCATATTAATATACTGACCAATGAATTGAACTCATTGAGGTCTGTGCTTTATGAAACCAGGGTGGCGGCAGGGTTTGCGGAAATGACTGGAGAGGGAGTTATTATCCGGGTGTATGATGCAGATAATGCCCATACTTCTGATGCTATTGTCCATGATTCCGATATCAGGGACCTGGTAAACGAACTATTTAACTCCGAGGCCAGGGGTGTAGCGGTAGGAGACCAGCGTATTATCGCTACTTCTCATATACGCTGCGTTGGTTCTATTATAAGGGTGAATGATAAGAGCATCCCCGTTAACCCTGTGATTATAAAAGCCGTGGGGAATCCGGAGGTCCTGGCCAGCGGCCTGGATATAATTTCAACATATTATGAGATATGGGGTGGGCCCCGTATTGAAATTGAGAAAGTAGACAAACTTACTTTACCCGGTTATTCGGGTTAATGCAGGAGTTGAAGAATTGGATTACAGTGATTTACTCAAAAAAGCGGAAGAGGCCAGGGAATTTGCCTATGCTCCCTACTCCAAATTTAAAGTGGGAGCTGCTCTGCTAACTAAAGATAATCAAATTTTTACCGGCTGTAATGTTGAAAACTCTGCTTACAGTTCCACCATGTGTGCAGAGAGGGTTTGTATTTACAAAGCGGTTTCTCAGGGCTGTAGGGAGTTTACGGCGGTGGCTGTTTATGCGGGCCTCCATAGGGCAGCTCCCTGTGGTGAGTGCCGACAGGTCCTTGCGGAATTTGGGACGGATATTTTAGTGGTCATGGGTGGAGCGGAAGGTCTTATGGTTAAATCTGTAAAGGAACTTCTTCCTTTTAGTTTTACTATGAAACCTTGAAGTAGAGGGAAAAGAATAGTACAGCTGCACGCAATTATGATGGAGAGCATTTTTGATGAAATTTACTATTTATTCTAGAAGGATTTTTCATTTTGTTGTCGAATAGGAATTTTTAGAGCGTATGACGCACAAAAGTTTTTTAATTAAAAAATAGAAGGAGGGATATGAGAATGGGAGTAATAGTGGAAAAGGAAAAATGCACCGGTTGTGGCACCTGTGTTGATGAGTGTCCGGCAGAATGCATTACTATGGTGGATGATATAGCAGTTGTAGATAATGATGAGTGCACAGATTGCGGCACCTGTGAAGATGAGTGCCCTGAGGATGCAATCAAGGTTGAGTAATATTTTAAAATAAAACATCATTATTTAAATAACTTGATACACATTTTTATAAAAGCTTCATCTGCCGCTGGCAGATGAAGCTTTTATGTGGAAACATTTCCTACCTTTTAATTTAACCAGATTTCCCGGACTCCTTCTTTTTCAAAAAGGTCTTTTATTCTATCTACCTTATTATCCGGAACCTCAAAGCCCATCATAAAACTGTCATCATGGAATTGTTGGTAATCGATATTTTGGTCCACATCACGAAAATCAATCCGTTCATCCAGTTCAGAAATATTAATATCATTCTGTTTAAAACCTTCATCGCTTAACTTGTCATAAAGAGCAGCCACTCGGACTTCTTGAGGAACAATGGCATTTAGCCGCATATTTTCACCTCCACGGATTCTTTCTATTTATAGTTTTAACATATTTTTAAAAATTAAACATTTTTGAAGCTCTCATGTTAAAAAGATTCTTGTATAACCAAAAAATAAAATGGTTTCACTTATTGACAATTACATAATTGATTTATATAATTTTATTGACAATTAAATAAATAGTAAGATTAAACAGGTGCCGTTTGTGGAGAATAGGGAATCGGGTTAAAATCCCGGGCGGTCCCGCCACTGTAACCAAGGAGTCCTTCGTAGTTAGCCCACTGTTCTTAAAGAATGGGAAGGGGCGGAGGATGATGAAAGGGAGCCAGGAGACCTGCCTGTTTATGAGTTAGTTTTCCCCGTGGAGAGGAAAACTGCTGAAGGATGATGGTAAAATCCTCGGCCTAAATTTATTTTGGTCGGGGTTTTTTATTTTTTAAACTTCGGCGACAAAAAAGATAGGAGGAAATAAACATGCAAAAGTTTCAAGAGACCCTACAAAAGATCTTACCTGTTAACGGAGAAGTAATGGAGCAAACCCAGGAAAGGTTGGATGACCTGACCAAACCTTTAGGCAGCCTGGGGGTGATGGAATGTATTGCTAAAAAAATTGCCGGGATTACCAATGTGGTAAAGCCAGGCCTTCCCAAAAAAACATGTATACTTATGGCCGGAGACCACGGGGTTGTGGCGGAAGGAGTCAGCGCTTATCCCAGCGAAGTGACTCCCCAGATGGTAATGAATTTTATTTCCGGCGGGGCGGCCATGAATGTTCTTTCCCGGCACGTAGGGGCAGAACTTTTGATTGTGGATATGGGAGTGGGCAGTGATCTGCCGGATATGCCTCTTTTAATTAAGAAAAAAGTAGCCTATGGTACGAATAATATGTGCAGTGGCCCGGCTATGAGCCGGGAACAGGCGGTAGAAGCTATTGAAAACGGGATTGAAGTGGCGGAAGAAGTGATATTGAAAGGGGCCGGTTTAATTGGTATCGGAGAAATGGGAATCGGAAACACTACCCCCAGCACGGCTATTATCTCACTCTATTCTGGAAAGAAAGTAGAGGAAGTGGTGGGCCGGGGGACCGGGGTAGATGATGAAAGATTGAACATAAAGATAAATGCCATTAAACGTGCCGTAGAAATCAATAAACCCGATATTGCTGACCCTATTGATGTCCTGAGCAAAGTGGGCGGTTATGAAATTGCCGGCCTGACCGGGGGGATTATAGCCTGTGGAACCCACAGGGTTCCAGTAGTAATTGACGGTTTTATCTCCGGAGCGGCAGCGGTAATTGCGGTGGCCTTAAAAACGGAGGTTAAAGATTACCTTATCGCTTCTCATCTTTCGGAGGAACCGGGACACAGGGCGATGCTGGATTACCTGGGGTTAAAACCAATGCTTCACATGAATATGCGCCTGGGAGAAGGAACAGGTGCTGCCCTGGCCATGGATATCATAGATGCCTCTTTGAAGATTCTGAATGAAATGGCTACTTTCTCCGAGGCGGGAGTTTCGGAAAAGGTGGAGGAGGAGTAACGGAAAACGGAAACAAGAGAAAGAAGATAAGGGGACGGTTCTCTTGTCTTCTTTTTTAGTTATTTTTTTCGTTGCATTTTCCTCATCATAATAATTCTATAATAAGACAGAAGAACCGTCCCCTTTTCTTCCCCTTGTTATTTGGAAAGTTTCTTGTCCAAAAAGCAGGGCTTCATGTTTTACATCACGAAAGGGTTGGTTGTATCGTGAAAAATTGCAGGCATTTCGTAATGCGAAAGCAATTTTCTTGACAGTTTGTTTTGAGGCAGTTTATAATAAAGCGGAGTATTGTTTGAAACCTTTTTGCATTATGTAAAAATTTTCATAATTTTAAAAATGTAAGCGAGGAGTAATAACTTCTGCAAAGACGCAAAAGCCTTTAACCTCTGCTTTTTTATAGGCTTTTCCGCCTCTGTAACGTTTTTTGCTCAAGCAATGGGGCTTTCAGCAGAACTTTTACAAAGGAGAAAAGGAGGGAAAGGTAAAGTGTTTTGGGTTTACGGACAAATCCTAAGGCATGTTACCGCAGCTACATGAAGGTAGACTTAACAAAGATTGACCAAATAATTAACCAGATAATTGACAAGTACAAAGACGATGAAGATGTACCTTATATCAGCATTTTACAGGATATAAATGATGAATACCGTTATCTGCCGGAAGAAGCCCTGTACCGGGTTTCACAAAAGATGGAAGTGTCTATGAGCCATCTGTACAGTCTTGCTACCTTCTACAAATGTTTCAGCCTCGTTCCCAAAGGAGAGCATGAAATCCAGGTTTGTATGGGAACAGCCTGCCATGTGAGGGGAGCTTCCCGCATACTGGAAAAAGTAACCCGGGACCTTCAGGTTAAGCCTGGAAAGACTTCAGAGAATGGCAAGTTTTCCCTTGAAACAGTAAACTGTGTGGGAGCATGTGCACAGGGGCCGCTGGTGGTTTTTGACGGTAAGTATGTTGGGAAATTAACACTAAATAAGATTGAAAAGATGCTGGGAGGAAATCATGAAAAAGATAACAAAACCAGCTGAGTTGGAGGAATTGAGAAAAATCATAATTGACCGCAGAGATCCGGACAAGCCCAGTGTGGCCGTTTGTTGTGGTACAGGCTGTTTAGCTTCAGGAGCTCTGGAGGTAGTATCATCTTTTGAAAAAATCTTAAAAGAAAAAAATATTGATGCTGATCTTGATACTAGAATAACCGGTTGTCATGGTTTCTGTGAACAGGGACCCCTGATGGTAATCAAGCCGGGAAATATTTTTTATTGTAAAGTGAATCAGCATGATGTAGAGGAAATTGTTGAAAAAACTATTATGCGTGGCGAAATCATAGAGCGGCTGTTATATGTGAATCCGGTTACGGGGGAAAAGATTGTAAGAGAAGATGAAATCCCATTTTACAAAAAACAGTATCGCCTGATATTTGCATATAATGGCAAGCTGGTTCCCACTGAAATTGATGATTATATAGAACTGGGAGGCTACAGCGCCTTAAGAAAAGTGTTGGAGGGGATATCTCCAGCACAGGTGGTAGCTGAAGTAAAAGCTTCGGGCCTTCGGGGTCGGGGCGGGGGAGGATTTCCCACAGGAATAAAATGGGAATCCTGTTATAACGCGACGGATTCGCCCAAGTATTTAATCTGTAATGCGGATGAGGGAGATCCGGGATGTTTTCAGGACGGATACCTCCTGGAGGGAAATCCTCATTCTGTGATAGAGGGAATGGTTATTGGAGCTTATGCAGTAGGGTCAAAACAGGGTTATATTTATGTGAGAAACGAATATCCTCTGGCTATTAAAAATTTTGGGATTGCCGTTGAACAGGCCAGGGCCTATGGGCTTCTAGGGGAAAACATCATGGGCAGCGGCCTTAGTTTTGATATTCGAATAAACAAGGGCGGTGGAGCTTTTGTCTGCGGAGAGTCCAGCGCTTTGATTGCTTCCATTGAGGGAAATGTGGGAGAACCCCGGGACAAGCATACCCATGCCACAGAGAGAGGGCTTTGGAATAAGCCCACAGTGCTGAACAATGTTAAAACCTGGGCCAATATCCCAATTATCTTAAATAATGGCGCTGAATGGTTTTCCCGGATAGGGACTGAAACCAGTAAAGGGACCATGATATTTTCCCTTACTGGAAAAGTGAACAACACCGGCCTGGTGGAAGTTCCCATGGGCATCAGTTTAAGAGATCTTGTGATAGATATCGGTGGAGGAGTGCCTCAGGGGAAAAAGATTAAGGCGGTACAGACAGGGGGGCCTTCGGGTGGATGTATTCCGGAACACCTGCTGGACCTTCCTGTTGACTATGAAAAACTAACTGAGGCAGGTTCTATGATGGGTTCCGGCGGAATGATTGTGTTGGATGAGAGTTCCTGTATGGTGGATGTGGCCAAATATTTCCTTGCTTTTACCCAGGATGAATCCTGCGGCAGCTGTTTTTCCTGCCGGGAAGGAATCACCAGGATGCTGGAAATAACGGATCATATAACCAGGGGGCAGAGTTCCCTGGCGGAACTGGACCTTTTACAGGAGTTAGCCGAGGTAGTTAAAGATGCTTCCATGTGCGGCCTGGGCCAGACCTGTGGGAATCCGGTTTTGTCAACCATACGATATTTTGAGGATGAATATCGGGCCCATATCCTGGAAAAAAAATGTCCGGCGGGAGTATGCCGGGAGTTGATCAGCTTTAGAATTGACCAGGAGTTGTGTAACGGCTGCAGGGCCTGCTTAAAAAAATGTCCTGAGGAAGCAATTCAGGGAGAGAAAAAAGAATCACATAATATTCTACAGGATCTATGTACCAAGTGCGGTATCTGCTTGGAAACCTGTAAATATGATGCCGTTATCAAAGAATAAGAGGTGAAGGTGTGATAATATGGTTAATTTTACTTTAAACGGGTTAGAAGTTTCCGTGGAAAAAGGAACTACCCTTTTGGAAGCCGCAGATTTTTACGGAATTGAAATTCCCACCCTCTGCCATGATAAGGGCCTCAGCCCTTATGGTGCCTGCAGGTTATGCCTGGTTGAAATTGGAACCCCCGGACGTTCACGGCTGGTGTCCTCCTGCACGTATCAGGCCCGGGAAGGTTTAAATGTAAGGACTCATTCGGAGAGGGTAATAAAAGCTAGAAAGCTTCTGATAGAAATGTATGTGGCTCTCTGTCCTTCATCAAAAGTGATACAGTGCCTGGCTTCAAAATATCACGTTACAAAAGTTCGTTTTTCACCGAAACACGAGGACTGCATTCTCTGCGGCCTTTGTGTCAGGATGTGCGATGAACAGATGCAGGCCAAGGCCATCAGTTTTGTGAACCGGGGCGGAAGGCGTTTAGTGTCTACTCCCTTTGCAAAGAAATCGGAGGACTGCCGTTTATGCGGAGCATGTATATATATTTGTCCTGCCTGTCAGACCAGATGCCAGGGCCCTCAGGAGGAGAACATATTGTGCAATGCCTGCCTGAATCTGGAGCCGCCCTGCCTGGAAAAATTTGAGGATGTTATGTGCTACATGGATCCCTGTGTGGCCTGTGAATTGAACACTGATAAAAAGCCTAATAAATAATTTTAATAATTTTTATATGTAGAGAGGAGAATGAGTATGAGCTTGACCAGATTAAACGCCTCTGCAGCAACTTTAACCAAGAACCGGACGGAAGGTTCAGTCAGTCCCTTCAGCGGCATGTGCGTAACCTGTGTAGACGGTTGTGTAGGAATGTGTGATATAGGAAAATCAGCATATCGAGGGCATGAATGCATTTATCCCCAGCCCTTTGGAATTATTACTACTGCTTCAGAAAAAGACTATCCGGTGGACTATTCCCATTTTTCCATCATGGGGACTGCAGTTGGAGCTGTAGGGATAGAAGCTGATAGCGATAAAGCAATTTTTTCTAATGTTAGTATAAAGACGAAGGTTGGCCGGGGTGACGGGATCAAGTTAAAGATGCCCTTTGTGATTCCCGGTATTGGTTCTACAAATGTGGCCAAAGAAAACTGGGAGGGCCTGGCCATAGGGTCAGCTCTCGCGGGAACCATATTGACTATCGGTGAAAATGTCTGCGGTATGGATGAGCAAAGTGAGATACAAGATGGGAAAGTCGTGAACACTGTTGATCTAAAACAGAGAGTTAAATATTTTCAGGACTGGCAGAGGGACGGCTACGGCGCCATAGTTGTCCAGGCCAATGTTGAAGATACCAAGCTGGGAGCACAAGAGTATGCTATAAATGAACTTGGGGTGGAAGTTGTTGAGCTTAAATGGGGCCAGGGAGCCAAGGATATTGGCGGCGAAGTAAAAATAAAGAGCCTGGAAAAGGCGCAAATGCTCAAGAAAAGAGGCTATGTGGTCCTTCCTGACCCGGAGAACTCTGCAGTGATAGAAGCCTTTAAGAAGGGTGTTTTTAAAGAGTTTGAGAGGCATTCCAGGGTAGGAATGGTAGAGTTTGAGTCCTTCATGAAGAGAGTGGAAGAGTTAAGGGCCGCAGGAGCTAAGTTCATCACTTTAAAGACCGGGGCTTACCGGCCGGCTGACCTGGCCAGGGCTGTCAAATTCGCTTCTGAAGCTAAGATAGATTACCTGACCTTAGATGGTGCAGGGGGGGGCACAGGTATGAGCCCCTGGAGGATGATGAACGAGTGGGGTATTCCTTCCGTTGAGCTTCATTCCCTGACCTATCAGTACTGTAAGATACTGGATGATCAAGGATTATATGTGCCGGATATTGCCTTTGCCGGCGGGTTTACCTTTGAAGACCAAATATTTAAGGGGTTAGCCCTGGGAGCACCATATACAAAACTTATTGGTATGGCCCGTTCACCTATTGCAGCAGTTATGGTGGGTAAAACTATCGGCAGAAAAATGAATGAGAATAAACTTCCCGTATATGTAGAGCGCTTTGGTACAACGACAGAAGAGATTTTTGTTACAGCGGCGGAACTAAAAGAAGAACTGGGAGCAGATACCTTTAACAAGGTCCCTCCCGCTGCTTTAGCCCTTTACACCTACTATCACCGCCTGGAGCAGGGTCTGCAGCAGCTCATGTGCGGCAGCCGAAAGTTTGGTTTGGAGCATATCACCAGGGATGACATCTGTTCCCTGACCAGACAAGTGGAAGACGTCAGCGGCATACCCTTCGTAACAGAATTAGATAAAGAGGAAGTTAGTAAAATATTGGGCAGATAAAAAATATACGTTTATTTATAAAAGGGCAAGTCGGTCGGGGACGATTGTCACTTGCTGGAGATTAGAAGTTAGAGTGAGTAAAGTGCTTGAAGAATTATAAACAAGCTGGGAACAGTTCTCAGCTTGTTTTTTTTATGTTAAAAATTCAATACGCTCTCCTATTCCTATGCATGGAGGCTTCAGTTAAAAGAAAAGTTTCAACTTTCCAGTATAGACAAGGTAACAATCAAACCGGCCATCATAAATTATAGTGGCCGAAATTTTATTTAATTCAATCGGTTAACTATGCTATTTTTTTACCGAACAAGATAGTAATTTTCAAAGGTATTTCATATAGTAAAAATTTATTTTAAATAGCGATAAAATTATTGACGATTATTTTGCCACCGTGTATTATTATAATACGAAAACAAGTTTTACATATTGGAAGGGAGAGGAAATATGTGACTTATTCAAGACCTAATGCTTCAGCGGCGACGCTGACCAAAAACCGCACTAAAGATTCAGTAAGTCCGTTTAGTGGTTTGTGTACTACTTGTATTGAAGGGTGCCCGGGATTATGTGAAGTGGGAATGTCATCTTTTCGGGGGCATGAAAATTTATACCCCCAACCCTTTGGGACAACGACATCTGCCTCAGAAAAGGACTATCCTGTAGATTACTCACATTTCAACATTATGGGTACCGCGGTAGGTGCGCTGGGCGTAGAAGCTGACAGCGACAAGGCAATTTTTTCTAATGTTAATTTAGAGACGAAAGTAGGAGCAGGGGATGGAATCAAATTAAAGCTCCCCATTGTAATTCCTGGAATTGGTTCCACAGATATTGCTCATAATAACTGGGAAGGCCTGGCTGCGGGTGCTGCCTTAACCGGAACCATGATAACAGTGGGTGAAAACGTAGCCGGAATGGATCCGGAAGCTGTTTTTAAAGACAATAGGGTAGTCAGCACTGTTAACCTGAAATGGCGAGTGGATTGTTTCAAAAAGTGGCAGAGGGATGGGTACGGAGAAATAGTAGTCCAGGAAAATGTTGAAGACAGCCGACTGAGCGTTCTGGAATATGTTATCAATGAATGTGGAGTTGAAGTAGTTGAGCTTAAATGGGGTCAGGGGGCCAAGGATATTGGCGGAGAGGTAAAAATCAGGACCCTGGAAAAGGCTCAAATGCTGAAGAAAAGGGGTTACATCGTACTTCCGGATCCGGAAAACCCCAGAGTTATAGAGGATTTCAAAACCGGAGGGTTTAATGAATTTGAAAGACATTCCAGGGTAGGAATGGTGGACTTTGATGCATTTATGAAAAGGGTTGAGCAGCTAAGAGCTTCCGGAGCTAAATACATCTTTCTTAAGACCGGGGCCTATCGTCCGGCAGATTTGGCCAGGGCGGTTAAGTATGCTTCCGAGGCTAAAATAGATTTGCTGACCATTGACGGGGCCGGCGGAGGAACAGGGATGAGCCCCTGGAGGATGATGAATGAGTGGGGAGTACCTATGGTTGAGCTTCACTCCCTGGCTTATGAATACTGCAGGAGACTGGAGGCCAAGGGAAAACATGTGCCTGATCTGGCTCCAGCTGGTGGGTTTGCCCTGGAAGACCAGATGTATAAAGGTCTTGCTATGGGAGCCCCTTATACTAAGATTATCGGTATGGCCCGGTCTCCCCTAACTGCTGCTATGGTAGGGAAAACTCTGGGACAAAAGATTGCAGAGGGGAGTTTACCCTCTAATTTGGCTAAATACGGTGATACCTTAGACAGAGTATTTGTATGCACAGCGGAGCTAAAAGAGGAGTTGGGTGCCGATGCCTTTAAGAAGCTTCCTCCCGCTGCCCTGGGAGTATATACCTATTATCAAAGGCTGGCCCAGGGGATGCAGCAGCTGATGTGCGGAAGCCGAAAATTTGCTCTGGAATACTTGACTAGAGATGATATCTGCGCATTGACCAGGGAAGCTTCCCAGGTAAGTGGGATCACCTATGTTATGGATCTTGATAATAAGGAAGTAGATGATATATTGGATGCGTAACTTCTAATGAGGTTTTAAATAAGAATATAATGTTTTCAAGGCTGTCCTTAGATATAATCCGGGGGCAGCCTAATATTTTTCTTAGAGTTTTAACACTTTTGCCTGTTTGCTCATAAGATATATAAATAAATACATTGACAGGGAAACTGTTAACTTTTTTTTGAAAGAAATTCTATGGAAGAAGGGAACTGTTATGGTATCCAAAAAGTATGTAGATGAAGAGATGAATGAAAATGAAGAAATTTTACCAGAACAAGACATATATGAGCATGATTATAAAAAAGAAAAACATAAAAGAAAATTATTAAATATTGTGGTGCGTTCCGGGGATACTCTGTTTTTCTTTGCTCAGACCTTTGGGGTTAGTGTAGAAGAAATACTTCAGGTGAACCCTGGTATTATTGACCCCGATGTGATATTTCCCGGGCAGATTGTTAGAATTCCCGCCCGTCCTTTGATAGGTCCGGATCCGGAATTTGCCCGGGCTCAGTACCTGGTGAGGCCGAGTGATAGTTTATTTCTCATTGCTCAGATGTTTGGTCTTACGGTAGACCTGTTAATACAGGAGAATCCTCAAATCGTGGACCCCAATCTTATTCACCCTGGTCAGGTGATAAATCTTACGGTGACACCGCCTCTGCCTCCAAAACCCCCCAAGGGTACAATTCAGCTTTATGTCAGTGTGGGAGAAACATTGACCAGTATTGCCCAACGTATCGGGGTTTCTGTTCAAGCTATTATTGCCGCCAATCCACAGATTGAGGATCCCAACTTGATTTTTGTGGGCCAGATTATAAATGTGCCATTAAGCTAACCATAAAAGAATTAACCTCCCAGTAGTATCTTTTTTACGATTTCATTTCATTGAAATCGTATTTTTTTGAATTTTAATCCAAAGGGCAAGCCCCACGGCGAGTCAAGAAGTTTTCAGCTAGCATATATAAACTGAGGATGTTAAGCTAAATACGCTTGTTTTTTGTGTGCAAATATATTATTATTATGAACATAGGCTTGTCTTAGAAGACTAAATAACTTAATAGAATTGTTGAACGGGTTACTCCCACAGGGGAGAAAAGGGGAAGCTGGTGAAATTCCAGCGCGATGCCGTCACTGTAAAGGGGATGCTTTTTACATATGCCACTGACAATCATTAGTGATTAAGTCGGGAAGGCGTAAAGAGCTGATGAACCTGAGCCAGGATACCTGCCCGTCAGCTATTTCCAAATGCCCACGGTACATGGGTTAAAGGAATTTCAGTTACTCAAAAACCTTTATCCTTGTAATGATGAAGGTTTTTTTCTGTAAGGAGCGAATAATATTGGGCCGATACAATTTGAAAGAGAATCAAACCATACAGGTACGTTCCTGGGGTCGTAACTGGGATTCCCGGGCCAAGACCATTGCTGCAGTACTGCTGGTCTTTGGTGTGGTCAGTTTAAATACTCCTGTACTGGTTTTGACGGCTCTAGCCTTTACCTTGATTTCTGCTGGACTTATGGGTTTCACTTTCTTTTTTCTGCTGAAAAAACTGCTGCTGTTGGTTCCTTTTTTAACTCTGATGTCTTTACCCATTATACTGGGGGGAGGGTTTCCCCCTTCACCTGACCGGTATTCCTTTGCTGCTCTTATATCCCTGAAAGCGTTAACTTCCATGACAGCCATGATAGTCATGCTGCTTACTCAGCCCCTGGAGGAATTTTTAGAGGGCCTGTATCATCTTAAAGTGCCTTATGTTATTATTACCGTTTTGTTTTTGGCTTATCGCTATACTTTTTTGTTTGTGCAGGAGGTTAAGAGTATTCAGAGGGCCCTGGCTTCCCGTCTTTTTTCTGGTGGGCTAAAACTGGATGCGTTAAAGGTGTATGGTGAACTTTCAGGAGGAGTTTTTATTAAATCGGTGGATCGGTCTGAACATGTTTACAGAGCCATGTCCTCCCGTTGTTTTCAGGGGAAAATGCCTGTAAGCATCCCTTCTCCCATTACCTCTATGGATATTTTTAAAATGGTGGTTACAGTATTTTCAGTAATCTTTTTAATCGTTATAGAACAGGTGGTGCTGTAAATGAATGCTGTAGATATTACGGGTCTTAAATATAATTATGCCGATGGTACCGAAGCCTTAAATGATATCAACTTGAAAATAGAAAGAAACAAAAAAACAGCTATACTGGGTTCCAATGGAAGCGGAAAAACTACTTTAATTTATCACTTGAATGGGATTTTTCTGCCCCAGCAGGGGCAGGTTACGGTAATGGGGTTTCCACTACTAAAGAAAAATATATCAAAAATCAGGCAGCAAGTAGGACTTCTCTTTGATAATCCCGATAACCAGCTGTTTTCCACTACGGTATTTAACGATATTGCCTTTGGACCCAGGAATTTAAAATTGGGAGAGGAAGAAGTATTATCCAGAACTTTCAAGGCCATACAAATGGTAAACATTGAAGGGCTGAAGGACAAACCCCCGTATAATTTAAGCCTGGGGCAAAAAAAGAAAGTGGCTATTGCCGGACTGCTGGCCATGGAGCCGGAAATGCTGGTTTGTGACGAGCCTTTTTCGGGCCTGGATCCTTACTCTACCTGTCAAATGGTGGATATACTGAATGACTTAAGTATAAAGGGAGCAACCCTTATCCTCAGTACTCATGATGTAAATCTGGCTTATACCTGGGCCGACCAGGTAATTATTATGAAAGAAGGGGAAATACTGGCTGCAGGAGAGGTGGAGCTGCTGACGGACAGGGAATTGATGATTCAGGGATATTTAGAGGTCCCCATGCTGGCGGATATTTTTGAAGGCACCGGATTTAGTCCCCGCAGCCCGGAAGAAGCGGCGGGAATAATCAGGTCCTGTATGCCGGTTGGAAAAAACAAAAATTAATTAGTTAAGGGTGCTGACGGGTTTTCCCTTAAAGGTAAAGATAAAAGGAATGTCTTAACTCTTAAAGAAATATGTTAATCCTTTAATGGAATGTTTTAATAAAAAGGTAATAAAATAGAAACAGGAGATATAAAACATATAAATTGTAACATTTTTTAATGCAAATTACTTGCAATTGTATATTTTGTAATGTAATATTAAATTAATCGGATTCAGCCTTTAAAAACTAAATAAATAGAAAGCAAGTTCTTTCTTAAAAGAATAAAAGGGAAGCTGGTGAGAATCCAGCGCGATCCCGTCACTGTGATGGTGAGCCTTTTACAAGCAGAGCAGCCACTGGCAAATAGAGATTCCATTAATGGAAAACTCCTGCCGGGAAGGCGTAAAAGAGCGATGAACCTAAGCCAGGAGACCTGCTTGTTTTCTTAATTTTACTACCCACGGTGTATGGGGTTAAGATTTCACAAGTATTTTGTCTTCAGAACCTTTATACCCTTGATGGGATATAAAGGTTTTTGTTTTGACAGCCAATAGATTTACTGGAGGTGGTTTATAGTTTAAACATAACAGGCTTGCAGAAATTATTAAGAATAACTATAATAAAATATTCTTTTATTAATAAAAAGAGTATTTGAAAGATTGAGAAGGGGAAAAAGGTCACATTATAAAACCAGGACCAAATTGAATATTACAAGGAGAGTGACAGGATTGAAAAAATACTGGATTTTACCAATCATACTGATAAGCTTACTAATTATTGCCGGATGCGGGGGACAGGATACGGCAGCTCCAGATCGATCCCAGAATGATGAACCCGCAGATCATGATCATCATTCCCATGACCATGACCATGGAGATCTTCCCTATGAATGGAGCGGTGAATATTCCTTTGAGGCAGGCATTTACACCCTGGAGTTTGGGGAAAGTGGTGACCCCTCCTGTGATATCGCTTTTCTTTTAAATGAAGGACACATGGATGATATTGCCCACCTTGCCCACCATATTATGGAAGAGGATATGGAAGAGATCCAACCCGGAGGAATTTTTACCGTGGTACCGGACTATGGTTACTCTCTTATATTAAATTCAGATGAAACAACATTTACCTTTGAAATAACGGAAGCAGGGGAATACGTTGTATTTTTGGAGCATTTTCCCCATGAGTTCGACCTTAAAATGTTAGACAGCAGTGGGAATGAGGTAGAAGCTAAAAACCCTGTTGAGTACGAAGATTGCGGGCATTATCACTAGACCGAAACTAGGCCCAAGGAGCCTTATAAGAGAATAAGACAAGGGGACGGTTCTGCTGTCTTATTGATATTCTTCGGATAGTGCCGCTTTTCACAGGGCAAGGTTGCCTATACTGTTTTAATAGTACGCAAGGGAGGGAATGAAGTGCACTTAGCCGACGGTGTTTTAAGCTTGCCTGTGGCCGCAGCGGCATATGTAGGGGCAGGAGCTCTGGTAGCTTATTCAATAAAGGGTGTCCAGGAGGAAGAAATTCCTATGATAAGCCTGATGACCGGGGGGTTTTTTGCAATATCCCTAATCAGTATCCCTGTAGGTCCTTCAACTGTACACCCTATACTGGGAGGCCTTTTAGGCATTATCCTGGGAAGGCGGGCTCCGCTGGCGTTCTTTGTGGGTCTGCTGCTTCAAGCCATATTGTTTCAACACGGGGGCCTTTCTACTCTGGGTGCCAATACGCTTATGTTGGCTTTACCAGCACTTTTGGTTCATAAATTATTTCTAGGGATTCAGAAACGGTCTGTCTTTATGGGGGGAGCCCTGGCGGGAGGCCTGGCCATCACAGGTACACTGGTACTGTTGATTTTATTTTTATTGTTCAGTGATCAGAGGTTTGCGGAGGGATTTTTCTCTGTGATTAACCTTTTGGCCGCGGGTCATCTACCTTTAATTGCAGTGGAGGGATTAATTACTGGTTATGCCGTTAAGTTTTTGTATAATGCCAAGCCGGGTATGCTGAAAATACCTGCAGTAAATGCTGCAAACAATCCATCAATCAAGGGGATATAAAGTTATTTTGGCACTAAAGGGGTGGTAGCTGCTTATGGGCAGAAGTTTTAAACGGTATTTGTTTCCTGTTATTATAACCTTATCCCTAGTATTTCTGCTCTCTTCAACGGTATCCGCTCACCGAATGATTGTGGAGCCGGTGGAGGAAGGTATAGTAAAAGTTATATATGATGGAGGACGAATTGCTAGAAGAGCAGAAGTGGTGGTATATGATGAAGCCGGTAGTGAAATTGCCCGGGGGGGTCTGGATGAAAAGGGACATTTCTATTATCCTTTAGACCAGGGAGATGTTCGAGTTGTCGCTGATGACGGTTTAGGACACAGGGCGGAATGGAAAACCGGAGATTCCCATGGTGATGAACTGTCCAGGGCAGTGACAGTAATTTTAGTACTGCTGGGATTTGTAATTATTGCTCTGGTATTTCATTACAGGGTGAAAAATAAAGAAGCAGCTCTACCTGTAGAGTAATATGTGACTTGGCAGAAGTTCTTCCCGATGATATAATAAGTCTGCTGTACATATTATCTGCAAAGGTGAAGTTATGAACTGCGAGACTGCCCGGGACATATTACAAAAAAATGGGTTTAAATGTACCCCAGGAAGAATTGCTTTGATTGAGCTTCTTCTCAAGACGAAACAACCGCTGTCACAACAGGAAATTTCCAATCAATTATCGGATATTGATTTTAATTTTGTCAGTGTTTACCGATCTCTGCATGCTTTTTTGGAAGCAGGCATTGTTCACCGGGTAGAAACCGGGGATCGGATCTGGCGATTTGCCCTGACGGATGCCAAAGATGGTGAGGAACACCACCCACATTTTGTGTGTAATTCATGCGGCAAAGTAGAATGCATTAAGGAAATGAAGATTCCCCAGCTTTCGGAAATCAGGCCCGGGTACACTGTTGAGGAACAGGAGGTATTTATTCGAGGCCTGTGTGACAAATGTTCCCGTTAGCGGATATGTGGAAAAAAAACAACTTGAAGTGCACCCCAAATGGTAGGCGCCAGTCTAATATTTGATCATCATGCCTTGAGTCACAGCAAACTGTCCTTTCTTTCCAGGGATTAGTTCAGGAGCTTGAAAAAATTGTTATTGAACCGGAAGGGTTAACCTTCCGGTTTTACATTTTTGAATGGAATGAGGAAGGCTCCACGAAAGGGATTAGCGCTTGCCTTCGAACAGGGACAGGCCAATTAATATTTGTCGGCGGAGATTTGCCCGGAAATTTGTTCGTGGATTTTTTGACCGGTTAATTCGGGTTTTTCTCCCGAAAACTTAAGAAGCAGTGCTGAATTTACCACCACAAAGATGGAACCAATATTGTGGGTAATGGCGCCGGTTACCGGGGTTAACATACCGCTCCCTGAAGCAATCAAGGCTGCCAGATTGAAGAACAGGGCAAAAAAGATGTTGGAGTGAATCGTTTTTACCGTTTGTTTTCCCAGGCGGAATAAAAAAGTCAGCCTTTCCAGGTCATCGGCCATAAGGGCAATGTCTGCAGATTCAATGGCCGTGTCGGTGCCCATAACTCCCATGGCAATTCCCACATTGGCGGTAACCAGGGAAGGGGCGTCATTTACTCCATCTCCCACCATGGCCACGCTATTATTTTTCTTTTGAATCTTCTTTAGAAAACGTAGTTTATCCTCCGGCAGCATTTCACCGGAACAATGGGGGATTCCGGTTTTCTCCGCCACCTTTTGGACAGCCTGCTGGCGATCACCGGACAGCAGGTGTATTTCTGAAATCCCTGTTTTCTCCAGCGAGCCAATTACTTCATGAACCCCGGGGCGAATTTCTTCCTGAATATGAATGAATCCCAGAAGGGAACCATTTTCTTTTGCCGAAAGGGCTTTTTCTGAATGTTTTGTTCCGAGGCGGAGCAGGCTGGCTTTTTCCGGCTTTAGTTCCATCAGGGAAAGTATGGCCGAACGGGCTTTTTGGGAGGTGAACTGTTCCACCAGGGAGCCAAGAACCATAATCGTAGCCACGATAGCCGCGGCCTGGTATTCTCCAGCTATCACCGAAGCTATGATGGCCAGGCTGACCAGTTCAACCACATTTACCTCCTTTTGGATGAGTCCCCGCACAGCTTCAACAATGATAGGCCCGCCTAAAAGAAGAACAGCACCCAAGGCCAGCAGGTCAGACAGGGGGAACGAAACATTTTTGTTTCCTGTTAAGAAAGAAAGGGTAACCAATAGAATTCCCATGGACACCATAAAAAACTCTTTTTTCTGCAGCAGTTCTTTGTATTTTACTGCGCCGGCATATCTTCCAATCATTAGTTTGACACTTCCTTTCTCAACGGGATATTGGGTTCCCCCATGAAAACTAATGGTTTTTGTTTAAATTAGGTGACAGAGTAAGAACTGTTTCTGCTGTTAAAAATAGTCGTAAAATTATGCGATACTTTGAGAACCGTCCCTGGTTGTCGCACGGTTTTAAAATACCTCTTTATTTATTTTTTTTAAAATGTTCAGCAGCAAGGAGCTTTCTTCGGCGGAAAGGGTAGAGACCATCTGCTCTGTAAGACATAAGTGATAACGGTGATGCTCTTCAAAAGCTTTCTCTCCTTTTACCGTTAAGCTAATTAAATTTACTCTCCGGTCCTCCTTGATGGATTCCCGGCGGGCATATCCTCGGTTTTCCAGGCGGTCCACGGTAACGGTGGTGGTACCGGTTGTAACTCCTAATTTTTCAGACAGCTGTTTCATGTTCATTTTGCCGTACTGTCCCAGTATTTCTATGGCATGGGCCTCGGAAACCGTTAAATCGCTGGAACGTATTACAGAGCTTTCCCAGGAAGCAAATCCGTTAAAAAAACAGAGCAGTTCGTCGGTAAGCTGTTCTAAATCTTTCACAGAGCATTCTCCTTTGAAATTAGTATAGTAAGTTTTTAGTAATGTTTGATATTCAAATATTATGATAAACCAGGTATTTTCCTGTTGTCAACACTTTTGAAAAAATTTTGTTGTATTTCTAAAGTTAATGCTTCAACGTTATTTGTGAGGGAAGTATTAAGGGGCAGTATATTTAATGTTTTTAACCTGGTGTAAGAGCATGTGTAACAAAGCTGCAAAATTCAAAAAATTAAAACATTAAAAAGTTTAAAAAATAGAAAGGATATTGTTATTTATTTGTAGAACAATAGCTAATAGTGTTACTAAGTAAAAATTAGTAATACATACGGTTTGGGCAGTCATTTTAATAAATCAAATCGTTTTGACTTTATTGTAGCCAATAAATTAATGAAGGAGGGGATGTTTTGTCAGTCAAGTCGTGTTTTTTAAGTAAGGCAGTATTATGGTTATGGATTCTTTTGCTGGTGTTTTCTTTTACGGCAGGTTGTAACGGAAACGGAGATGTGGGTACCGGTGATGAGGACGCAGCAGTGTCAGATCCCGGTGAGGTGGAAACACCCAGAGATCCTGTAATTGTTAAACTAGAAGGGGGAGATGCCGGTTTTCCTTCACCCTTTGGCCATTATCCCCGCATGAGGGGTACCGTTATGAAGTATGTTTTTGATTCCCTTTTGGAACCGGACGAGGAACAGTGTACTCTCTGGCTGGCAGAAAAGTGGGATATCAGTGAAGATGGGAAAACCCACGATATTTACCTGAGAGAAGGGGTAAAATGGCATGATGGAGAGGAAATGACCGCAAAAGACGTAGTTTTTTCCTTTGAATATTATTTGGAGCACCCCCCGGTATTTATCGGTGAGGTGATTACTAAAGCCGGTTATATTCAGAGTATTGAGGCAGTTAGCGACTACCAGGTGAAAATCATTACCTCTGGACCCGATGCAACTTTTTACTGTGAAGCAGGAATGATGAGGATTATTCCCGAACATATATGGAAAGATATTGATGACCCGTACGAATTTACCGATGAGGGCGCATTAATTGGCTGCGGACCCTTTATTTTAACAGACTACAGCAAGGAACACGGCACTTACCGTTACGAGGCCTTTGAAGACTACTGGGGGCCCAAACCACGGGTTGATGTGATAGAAATGGTGCCGGTCAGCGATGAGATTTTAGCCTTTGAAAATGGAGACATTACCATTACCAGGATTACCCCGGATCTTCTTTCCCGCTTTGAAAATAATGATGAATTTCTGGTGGTAGAAAGCCCTGCATTGGCAGGAACCATGATTAGTTTTAATATGAATAAAAATGAACTGTTTAAGAAAAAGGAGTTTCGGCAGGCTTTTAATCACGCTATTGATAAAGAGGAAATAATACAAAAAGTGATGAGAGGGGCTGCAAAGCCTGGAAGTCCAGGAATTCTTCCAATAGACCATCAATGGTATAATTCAAACCAGCCCAAATATCAGCATAATCCTGAGAAAGCATTAGAACTGCTTAAAGAAGCAGGAGTAGATGGCAGCCTGTCTTTTGAGCTTCTAGTGTCAGAGGGCCCTGAAGTCCGTGTAGGTGAACTGCTTAAGGAACAACTGGCCAAAGTGAATATTGATTTAAAGGTAACATCAGTAGACAGTAAGTCCAGGGATGCCCGGGCCAATGAAGGGAACTATGAAATGGCCATACTATCCATGGGTGCCTGGGGATTAGATGCTGACTATTTAAGGTTGCGTTACTACAGCCAGCTGGAAGAAGGTTCCGGCGGTTCCGCCACAGGCCTACTGGGCAATAACCAGGGGTATGTGAATGCTGAAGTTGACCGTCTCTGCCTGGAACAGCTCCGGGAAACAGACCGGGCAAAACGGAAGCAGGTAATATTTAAGCTTCAGGAAGTTCTGGCGGAGGATGTTCCGGAGATTCCCTTGTATAACAATTACTATTATTTTGTTTTCAGGCCTGAGGAGTATGATGGCTGGACCTTCATGTTTGACCATGCGATGATGACCCATGCCAAATTTTCCTTCTTAGAAAGGTAAATATCACCTGTGTTAAACCGAAAAGAAGTTCCTCCATCGGGAAGTTGGTATTGCAGTTATGAATGGTTTATTGAAAATTATTAAATTTTACTGTATGCTGTAAGAAGGGCTGCTGCCTTTCCTGGTTTATACAAACAAGGGAAGGCAGCATATTCATGGTTTAAAGATTTCTTACCGTCATCAGGCTGCCGGCACAATCATAGAGCCCCAGGGCCTCCTCTCGTTTATGCCAGAAACCGGGGATAAATGTTTTGGCATTATTACATTGTCAATTCAGCGTAGAAGTTTGCGCCGTCCAATTATATGGAAGCAGCCAGCAAGGGGTATAGATGTGAAAAATACAGGATTGGTTTTCAGGATAATGGAATATGCGATTACCTTTATGGTGATTATAACCCTGAATTTTATGCTGCCCCGGATGATGCCCGGAGACCCTTTTCTTCACCTATCCGGGGAGGGGGGTGAAGAGGTCTGGGCGTTTACTGCAGAACAGAGGCAGTATTTCATTGAGTACTATGGATTGGACAGGCCTCTGCCTGAACAGTATGCCCGGTATCTTACGGGGTTGATTCAGGGAGATATGGGGGTAAGTTACTATTACAAGGACCAGGTGTCCTCCATCATCTTAAGAAGGCTTCCCTGGACCCTGATGATTGTTGCCGGAGCCACCCTGTTAAGCCTGCTGCTGGGCACTGTGCTGGGGAGTTTTTCTGCTTTCCACCGGGAGTCCTGGAAGGATAAAAGCCTGTATTTACTTATGATAGTTTTTTCCGAAATACCTGCATTTCTGCTGGGGATTGTTCTATTAATAATTTTTGCAGCGGGGATGGGCCTTTTCCCCCTTTCCGGAGCCATGAGACACTTTGCCAACTACACCGGTTGGGAGCATGTCAAGAATGTTCTTCATCACGCTGCACTGCCGGTGATTACTCTTTCTCTGGCAAGGGTAGGTGGAATATACCTGCTGGTCAGGAATACCTTTACTACTGTTATGGGGAAGGACTACATCCGCACGGCACGGGCCAAAGGCCTCACTGAGAAAAGGATTCGTTATTACCATGCGTTACGAAATGCCCTTTTGCCCCTGGTAACCCGGGTGGCTCTGCAGATGGGTGCCATGGTAGGCGGCGCAGTTCTGGTGGAAAATGTTTTTGCTTACCCGGGGTTGGGCCTGCTGATGAGGCAGGCAGTTTTTGTGAGAGATTACCCTCTGCTGCAGGGAATTTTCCTGGTTTTAGCTTTTGGGGTTCTGGGGGCTAACCTGCTGGCGGATCTGCTGTACCGGGTACTGGACCCCCGAACCCGGGGACAGGAAACGGCTTAAGTGATTCTATGAGAGTCACAAGCAGCTGCTCAAAAAAGTATTAACTAAAACTATAAATTTGTATTAAGGGTATCACACCATAACGAATAGGGCCAAGCTGCTGCTATTTTAAATAATATTAAGGGAGCCTAATATGTACCAGAGCCAGGTTATGAATCCCCGGCTGCTTTTAAGAGTACCAGGGGAACTATACAAAAAAGGAATAGCGTTTTGGAAAAGCCTGTCCATCTTCGGGAAATTTGGTTTAACCGTAATCCTGGCCATGATAATTCTGGCTGTGGGGGCCCCTTTCTTCACCTGGCTTCCTCACAATGTGTCTTCGGGGCCTGCGCTGGTGCCCCCGGGGGGAGATCACCTTATGGGAACTGATGAAATGGGAGTAGATCTTTGGTCTCAGATTTGTTATGGGGCAAGGGTTAGTCTTCTGGTGGGATTAGGCACCGCTCTTCTGGCGGGATTGGGAGGCGGTATCATTGGTATTTGGGCCGGTTACCGGGGGGGATGGATAGAGCGAGTTATTATGCGCCTGATTGATATCATGATTGTGCTTCCGGACCTTCCCATTATGGTTATTCTGGCTGCTTTCTTCGGTTCCAGCTTAAGAAATATTATTATTGTTCTGGCTCTTTTTTCCTGGTCTCATCCGGCAAGGATTATCCGGGCCCAGGTTCTGTCCTTAAAGGAACAGGGATATATAAAAATGGCCAAAAGTTACGGAGCAGGAGACCTGTACATTATTTTTAAACATTTCCTGCCGGAACTTTTCCCCATCCTGGCGGTCAGCATGATTCGACTTTCGGGGATGGCCATCGTTACCGAAGCAGCCCTTTCTTTCCTGGGGTTGGGGGATCCCACCTCTAAAAGCTGGGGGTTAATTATCAATCATGCCCTGAATTTCAGTGGGATTTACTTTACCCCTTTCTGGAAGTGGTGGTTGATGTATCCCTGGGCTTTCTTAACCCTTCTTATTACCTCCCTGGCTCTATTTGGCAGGGATCTGGAAAGAATCGCTGACCCCAGGGTGGTAAAAAGAAATTAAGGGTAGTCGCAGGTTTATACGGGAGAGATTTAATAGCGGCAGGGAGGTAAAGTTATGGTATTAGAGGTTCGGAATTTAAGCGTTACCTACCAGGCGGAGGGAGCCCCGGTACGGGCATTACAGGAGATTTCTTTTTCTCTGAAGGAAGGGGATACCCTGGGGATTATCGGGGAATCCGGCAGCGGTAAAACTACCCTGGGCCTGGCTTTAATGGGCTTGATTGGGGGGAAAGACCGGGTGGAAGGAAATGCGTATTTCCGGGGGACCGAGTTTCTATCCTTCAGTGATAAGGGAAAAAAGGCGCTTCGTTGGAAGCATATTGCCATGGTTTTTCAGAATTCACTGGAGGTCCTGAATCCAGTGTTGAATATTGGGGAACAGGTGGGGGAGCCGTTAAAAAAGCATCTTTATCTGAAGGGGAAAGAGCTGGAGGCCCGGGTAGAGGAACTGTTTCAGCTGGTAGGGCTGGACCCCCAGTGGAAAGAGGCTTTTCCTCACCAGCTTTCCGGAGGCATGCGACAGCGGGTTTTGATTGCCATGGCTCTTTCCTGTAAGCCGGAACTGCTGCTGGTGGATGAGCCCACCACTTCCCTGGACCCTGTTTCCCGAAAAGAGATGATTGAGCTGTTGGGAAGGCTGCAGCAGGAGTACGGCTTTACCCTGGTGGTGATTTCCCACGATTTATCCTGTATTTCCCGGCTTACTTCCCGGCTGCTGGCACTGTATGGGGGTCGCGTGGTGGAGGAGGGATTGACGGAGGAGCTTCTGGAGGACCCTTTTCATCCCTATTCCCGGGGGCTCATTAATTCCTCTCCCCACTACTTTGCATATAAAGACTTGTGGGGGATACCCGGTGAGCCTCCCACGGGACAGGAAGCGGGCTGTTCCTTCCACAGCCGGTGCTCCCAGGCCCTGGAGAGCTGTAGGGAGGGGGTTCCTGCCCTGCAGCAGGTCTGTTGTGAAAGGCGGGTAGCTTGTCACCGGGGGGGAATAGTGACTATTTTGGAGGCCTCAGGACTTAAGAAGGAGTACCGTTTAAAGAAGCGGGTGCTGCAGGCGGTTAACGGAGTGGACCTCTATATTAAGGAGGGAGAAGTGGCTGCCCTGGTGGGGGAGACCGGGTCCGGAAAGTCTACCGTGGCCCAGATGTTGGGAAGGCTTATGAAGCCTACTGCCGGAGATATTACCTTCCGTGGGGAAAAGTTCTACAATGGGGTGACCCGGCAGGAGAATGGAATTCAGATCGTTATGCAGGACCCTTTTTCTTCTACCAGCCACCGCTTGACTGTGGAACAGGTCCTGCGGGAACCCCTGGATATAAATAAAATCGGGACTTCACAGGAGAGGAGCAGCAGGGTTAGGGAGGCCCTGGAACAGGTTCAGCTCCCCTGGGGAACAGACTTTTTAAAGCGTTTTTGCTTTGAACTGAGCGGAGGTCAGAGACAGCGGGTAGCCATTGCCCGGGCTCTGGTCATGAAGCCGGCCCTGCTGCTGGCGGATGAAATTACCTCCATGCTGGATCCCTCTACCCAGGCCAACCTGCTCCGCCTGCTGAAGGGGCTGCAGAATTCTAAAGGGTTTGCCATGCTGTTTATTACTCACGACCTGGAACTGGCCCGTAAGGTAGCGGACCGGGTGATGGTAATGAAGCAGGGAGAAATTGTGGAAACCGGCTCCTCCCGGCGGTTGTTTACCGATCCCTGCTGCTGTCATACCAAAGAGCTTATAGATGCGGCTTTCGGAGAGCACCAGCACGTTCATAAAAGCCATCACCATCCTCATACTCATGAACATGTTCATAAGCATAAAACACAGCATTAAACGCTGTTTATTGACTCTTAAAAAATAACGGAGTATAATTGGTTACAAGTAGAAAGGGCGTATAGAGAAAAAGGCGGGGAATTAGTTGTTCATAGAAGAAATCAGCCCGATTATATTCACCATAGGCCCTCTGGCAGTGCGCTGGTATGGACTTATGGTGGCCATCTCAGCTATTTTGGGCACTCATCTTTTTTTAAAATATGGAAAAAAATTTGGGATGAATGAAGATAAACTGTTAAATATAACTATACTTACGATCCTAGGAGCATTAGTTGGTGCCCGGGCTCTTTTTGTTCTTACGAACTGGGGTTTTTATTCTGTCAATCCACACGAAATCATCCGGGTGGACCATGGAGGCCTGGCCTTTCACGGTGCAATTATGGGAGGTTTTTTGACAGCCTGGGTCATGGCCAAAAGGTACAGCTTTAACTTTGGGGTAATTTCAGATCTGGCAGTTCCCGGGATATCCATTACCTATATGCTGATACGGATTGCCAATATATTTAACCAGGAGCTGCTGGGCCGAACGGCAGATCTTCTACCCTTTGAAAGGCATCCAGCTCAAATTTACGGTTTTCTAAATGGTCTCAGCATGCTTTTATTTCACAACTACCTGGTTAGAAACCGCGGCTATAAACCTGGCGGTTATTTTTGGGCATTTTTTCTTGTTTATTCCTTTCTCCGAGGCTTTATTGAAGAAACTTTTCGGGAAATGCCCCTTTCCCTGTGGGGCTACGTGAATGAAGCCTGGGGTGCTGGTTTTTTCTCCTTAATCCAGCTTATGACTCCGGCCCTCATGCTTCTGGCCTGGTGGATGTTTAAGAGAAGCCAGGCAGTCTGTAAGGATTCATAATTTTGTGAAACAATTTGTGTATAATTGATACTTGGGAGGCGTTTTCTTGGAGGAATTAAATATTTTGATAGCATTTTCTGCAGGAGTGTTATCCTTTTTTTCACCCTGTGTGCTTCCCCTTATTCCCGTTTACCTGGCTTCCATGGGAGCATGGGCATTTCCGGGCGAAGGTTCATCGGACGGGACGCTCTCCCGGGGCCGGGCCTTATTTGTATCGCTTTCTTTTATCTTGGGTTTTACTCTGGTTTTTGTAATTATGGGCGCTTCCATAGGTTTGTTAGGAAGGGTGTTCTTGGAATACCGGCAGGTTCTGTACCGGTTGGGAGGCCTGCTGGTAATCTTTTTGGGATTAAAACAGTTGGGACTTTTAAAAGTTGCTTTTCTGGAAAGAAGTTGGAAAGTTTCAGGAAAAGCAGGGGGGGCATCGGGATTGATGGGCGCTTTTTTATTGGGAGCGGTATTTTCCATTGGATGGAGCCCCTGTGTAGGACCTGTTCTGGCAGGCATACTGCTTCTTTCCCTGACAGCCCCTGGCCTTTTTACTGCGGCGGGGTATCTCTTTGTATATTCCATGGGAATGGCCGTGCCTTTCTTAATTATTGCTTTATTCCTGGAAGGAATTACAGGTAAGCTGCAGAAATTGAACAGTTATCTACCCTATTTTAACCTGGCGGGAGGTATTCTGCTGTTGATTATCGGGGGGCTTTTGGTTAGCGGGCTGTTATAGTAAGGGGAAATGTTTTTCAGGGGTATCAGGGTCGGGCCCTGCCCACAACTTACGCGGTGAATACTGAGGGAGTAATTACTGCAGTAAAAATAGGGGCCTTCGATGAAGAGGGACTGGCCGGCCTGGTGGAAAGCGTGGATAACTTGTAAGCTGAATTAATTTCCAGGTTTTTTTATGTACAATTGTTTAGAAAGTGTTTTTTTAAAAGGGAAGAAGTAAAAATACTAAAAAATTTTTTATCAAGAAGGAAATCCAACAAAGATGTAGAATAAGACAATAACAGGTAATACAAAAATAATATTAGTAACACAGGAAAGATTTATTTTTTACAGGAAGGTCAAAATCCTAACCTCTTTAATAAGAACATTCCTCCTTATTAAAGATTCGCGGGCAGCTTAGCAGGCCTGCCCGCTTTCTGTTTTTTTTAATTAAGTTTTTTTTACATTTGAAAATCATTGGTTAGAAGTTTTCATTTCTATATATCAGAAAAAATATTTCTTAATGGTATCTCCAAACCTTCAAAACAACTGGAGCTTATAGTGTCTTCTTCCCGGAAGATATGCACGCTCTCTATATCCCTGTCCTGGGAAAAGATATACTGCAAAATACTTTTAGCGTCTATATCCACAACCCAGTATTCTTGAATGCCACTTTCCATGTATAAATTTAACTTCAGGACCAGGTCCTTACCTTTAGTGGTGGGAGATAAAACCTCCACAACCATTGTAGGTATACCCTGGTACTTATTCTCCTTAACATTGTTTTCATCACAGATAACAATAATATCCGGCTGGACCACATTGGGATTTTCTTGAAATTTGGTGGCATAACCGAAAAGTTTCACATCTAAAGACGCTGTTAATGAACGGCAGGGACGTTCCCTAAAATAATTGTTAAAATTCCAGCCGATTTCATTAACTACAACTTGATGGGTGAAGCCAGGGGAAGCCATAAAAAAAATTTCCCCCTTTATGAGTTCATATCTTTGATCCGACGAGTTCACCAGGGTTAAATATTCCTCATAGCTAATTTTTCTGTGGGACTTGTAGTTTTTTGATTCTTCGTGAACGATAAAATATTCAGGCTCAGTATAATGAATTAGCTTGGCAACGCTCTTTCCGTTTTTAACTATGATTATGTCTTCTTTTTCTGCCAGGGAAAGGTATTTCCCAAAAGCATTCTGCAGGTCTGTAGCACTGACACGCATCATTTCACCACATTTCTTAAAATATTATATTTACTATAAGAAAAAATAGCCATAATGTCAAGAAAGTATAGCTAAACATAAATCAATATTAGCTATTAATATGGCAATTATTTCATTATCTTTTTATGCTCCACAGGGCAAGCCTACGTGGTTTTCAGCCAGTTTTCTTATAACTACAATATTAAAATCTTTATACGGCTGCATTTTAAAAATTTAATAATGATAACTATAAATTAAAGCCAGGAAGGTTTCTTTTACAAGGGGTCTTCCTGCTTTTTATCATAAATAAATTATAATCCGGCCAGGTGGATATGGCTTTAAAGCTCAATGAATCGGATGCCCAGCGATTGAGAGATAACCCGGATATTGAAATACACACCTTTTTGATAATAAACCCGGGGCCATGCTGGAAATGGCACGGGTGTTAAAACGAGGGGCCGCTTAAGCATTTTTCATCCCGGCACCCGGAAAGAGATCAAACATTTGAAAAAAAAGTATTGAAAAACGTACACCTTTGTCATAGAATGGTGGCATAAACATATGTGCAAGCAACATATAGATGTTTGAAGAAAGGAGATTGCCATGTGCCTGGGAGGAAAAGGGGGAAAAAAATATAATAAGTGCAAAAACGAAAAATGCACCTGCCCTGGATCCCGTATCGAACGCTTTATTCAACCCTGTTTGCTTTTGTTGGTGCAGGAAAAACCGAATTCCCATGGTTATGACCTGTTAGACAACTTGAAAGATTTTTGTCTTGAAGGGGCATCTTTTGATACCGCATCTATTTATAGAAATTTGAGGCGGTTGGAGGAAGTGGGGTTTGTAAGATCTGACTGGCAGATGTCGAAGTCAGGGCCTGCGAAAAGAGCTTACGTAATAACTTCTGAAGGGGAAAATGTTCTTACCATGTGGGCAAAGAATATTGAACAGAACAAAAAACTGTTGGAGTATTTTTTAAAGAGGTATTACGGTTGAGCCATACAGCTGGAGCGTAAGCACCTTAATAAGGAGAATTACCCTTTCCATGTAAAAACCCATCTTAAAGGATGTTAATACCTGGGAGGTGAAGAGTAACGGACTTGTGTTTACCAGGAAAAGTATGCGGTTAGATTTGTTTAGGAAAATAAGTGATGGTAAATAAAATGAACTGGAGGAAAGCTTATGTGTATGGAAAAAACCTTATGGGAGCAGACAGTTGATTTTCATGGGCACGAGTGTATTGGGCTGGCAGCAGGCTATCGTATTGCAGAAGCTGCTGTAAATGCCCTGCAAAACGGGTGCGGCTGCGGATGCGGGGGGGATTCCAATGAAGAGATGGTGGCAGTTGTAGAAAACGTAAGTTGTTCAGTCGATGCGGTTCAATTTATAACAGGATGTACCTTGGGGAAAAGGAACTTTTTAATTCAAAACATTGGACCGGGATACATTTTCACTCTTCCTCATAAAGATAAAGCCGTGCGGGTTACACTTAAAGAGGACTGGAAAGCCCGGCGGGAAGAAATAATGGCTCATAAGAAAACAGGGGAAGAAGAATTATTAGCTGCGAAAATGAAAAGTGTAATAGCAGAAATTTTATCAGAACCTATAGAAAAAGTTTGCCGGGTTGAAGAGGTGGATTACGCTGTTTATCAAAAGGATGGAATTCAAAAAAAAGGAGGAAAGCATATGTACGGTCATCATCATAAAGGACATGCCCGCAGGCATGGCATGGAAGTTTCTACTTGCGGCTGCGGGTGTACGGATGTTTGTACTTGCGGCTGCGGGTGTACGGATGTCTGCACCTGCGGCTGCGGATGCGAAACGCCGGTCCCTTTCAGTTTTCAGCGGTTATTTTACAGTAAGCAGGAAAAAATAGAACGCCTGAAAGATTACCTTAAAAACTTAGAAGCAGAAGCCAAAGAAGTGGAAAAAAGGTTAAAGCGTTTGGAAGAAGATAATAAATAGTAAGTTTTAAAAATTTTTGCGAGAATAATGTAGACTGTGTTTTTAATTAAAATATGAAAGATGAAGAAAGACAGATGTTATTCTTACCCCTGTCTTTCTTTGTATTTAACATTTTTAACGTAAAAGTATAGAAAAAACCGGCTGCATAAAAGGTTTCTGGCTATAGACAGGCATTTCATGGTTTTGGGCAGGGAATCTTAACGGGATGTCGAAGTAATTGAAGTGATTGATGTGGTACAAAGATGTTATTCGTAATATTTTGTAACTGTTATATATTAGGAAGGAGCAGCTGTAAATGATATCAATGCATACGCCGGATCCAGAACAATTGAAAAGTCCGGAGTTTTGGGAAAAAGCCTGGGAACGGGCGAACAAAGAATCAATCTTTAAAAAGAAAGATAAGACATTAAAGGATACCGTGGATTTTTGGAACCGGAGGGCTGATAATTTTACCGATAACGTAATGAGTGAAAAAGGAATAAATCGTGTTAATACAGTAATTCAGTGGCTGGCAGCCCAGGGAGTGGTGCTGGAAGGGGCGAAAGTCTTGGATATTGGTGCCGGCCCTGGTCCTTTTTCCCTGGCCTTTGCAGAAAAGGTGGGGCAGGTGGTGGCGCTGGAACCGGCAGAAAACATGGTGGCTTTTTTAGAAGAACAAATAGAAAAAGGTAAAATTACAAACATTAAAGTGATTCAGGATACCTGGGAAGAGGTGGATCTGTACGCCCGGGGATTGAAAGGAGAGTTTGACCTGGTTTTTGCCTCCATGACCCCTGGAATTAATAACTGGGAAACGATACATAAAGCTCTGTTATGTGCAAAAAAATACTGTTTTATCAGCCAGTTTGCCGGCAGGAGACAGAGCAGTATCATGGAGGAGCTCTGGTGGGATGTTTATGGAGAGGAAATCCCTACATGGCCTGCCCATGTTATTTTTATTTTAAATCTTCTTTATTCCAGGGGTTACCAACTGGATTTTCGGGTTTGGGAAGAAAGAAGACAGGTGGAAACAACTGTCCAGGAAGCAGTGCCGTTCTTTTTAAATGAGCTTCAGATATTTGGGAAAGAAGAACCTTATCCCAAGGATAAAGTTAAAACATTTCTGGAAAGTCAGGCCCAGGAAGGAAAACTATCCCACCAGATGGTCAGCCGGTTAGGGAAGATCCTGGTCAGGCTGTAACTTTGTAAACATATTACATTACCAAGGCCCCCAGCCGGGCCAGAAGGCCCCCTATGAGGAAGGCAGCCGCGGTGGTCATAACCAGTATCCCAAAGGCCAGAGAAAGTTTAAACTCCCTGGCTAATATGGCAATCATGGCAATGCAGGGAACGTAAAAAAGCCCCACTACGGCCCCGGTAAAAAGCTGCAGGGTGTCCAGGTTCATCTCCATCAGGGGAAGAACCGCCATTTCCCGGCGTAGAATCCCCAGGACCAGGGGTACTGCTGCTTCCTCAGGCAGCCTTAACCAGCCGCTAACCAGGGGAGAAAGAACTTGACCAAAGACGGCCATCAGGCCTGTTTCGTACATCACAGCGGCCAGGCCTACGGCTGCTACCATAGGAAGTGCGCCATCGGTGATGTACCTCTTCAGGCGTACCCAAACTTTTTTAAAAAGAATGTCTTTTCTGGGCACCAAAAGTTCCGGTATTTCCATAAGGGTATGGAACCGGGGTCCTTTGACCACCCGGTCCAGGACCAGGCCGGCGGAGGCCAGGGCTATGCCGGAAACGGCGAAAACTGCCAGAACGACTCCTATGGAACGTTCCGCCAGTAGAGACACAAAGGCCCCGGTCTGAGATATACAGGGGACTGATAAGCAAATTAAGCTGGAAACTACAATTCTCTCCTTTTGGGAGTTAAGGTTGCGGGTGGCCAGTATTCCGGGAATGCCGCATCCCAGCCCCAAGAGCAGAGGGACCACGCTGGACCCGTGCAGCCCGATTTTATTCAATAAACCATCCAGCAGCGCTCCCAGTCGGGGAAGGTAGCCGCTGTCCTCCAGAATTCCCAACACGCTGTAAAAGGAAATGACATAGGGTAGTACCAGAGCAAAGGGCCATTCCAGTCCTTTTACCAGGAAGCCGTATTCTCCTATAAGTATATTCTGAAAAATTCCGGAGGGAATTACTGCTTCCACCACAATTATTATTTGTGGGATAATAAGTCCTCGAAAAAGGGGAAGCAGGACAAAACGTCTCAATCCCATCCCTACACCAATCACTGCAGCCATAATTAAAGACAGGATAAGAACTGCCATAGGCAGTCCCGGCCAGGGTTTTACCAGCCATTCTCCCCATTTCTGCCGCTGAAGCAGGGGGGATTTTTTTTCCAGGGGGTTTTTTGCCCTTTGGGTTAACTCCTCCGCTTTCTGCCAGCGGGAGGGCTTGTCCTCTTTCCAGCTGATTTCATGGGTGAGGCCCCGGGAAATAACTTGTTCCACCTCCTGCTTCAACCGCTGAATTCCCTCGCCGGCTACGGCAATGGTGGGAATTACCGGTACCCCCAGCTTTAAAGATAAAAACGAGGTATCCACCTCGTATCCCTTATCCCGGGCCAGGTCATAACGGTTCAGAACCACCACCGTGGGGAGCCTCTGTTCCAGCAGCTGCAGCAGCAGGTACAGGCTGCTTTCCAGGTTATTGGCATCCACCACGACGATTACCGCCGATGGACCGCTGTTCAGCATTTCTACCGCCACTTGTTCCGCTTCATTGGTGGCATCCAGGGTGTATGTCCCCGGAACATCTATCAGCAGGGCGTTCATGCTGTCCAGCTGCGCCTTTCCCTGGGTATATTCAACGGTAGTTCCCACATAGTTGGCTACATTTACATCCAATCCGGTCAGCCGGTTGAAGAACACGCTCTTTCCTACGTTGGGAGGTCCAATCAACAAAATTTTTACTAATGATGCATGTTCCGGCTGCAGCTGATCCTTACTGCAGTGCATGGGCCTCAGCCTCACCGCAGATAACTTGAATCTCCCGGGCCAGGGAACGTCCCAGG
This sequence comes from Syntrophomonadaceae bacterium, assembly GCA_003560915.1. Classification (GTDB taxonomy): domain Bacteria; phylum Bacillota; class Dethiobacteria; order SKNC01; family SKNC01; genus Contubernalis. The sequence goes on along the minus strand of PWJM01000181.1, from coordinate 2,842 downwards.
GCAATGCTTCTTTTTTCTATCTCTGCAATGACCGGACCTCCAAAACTTTCCAGGCAGCACAACCGTACTTTTTTTCCCGGCCTGAAGCCCAGGGGCGGCAGAACCGGATGATCGGGAACAAAGCAGATAATCCCCTCCTGTCCTTTTTTTAGCTGTTCCAGGGTTACTTTACCGGGCACTTCACCGCTGCTTTTCAATGATGCTGCGGCCGCTTTATGCTGATTTCTCATGAACAACCTCTCCTTTCCGGTTTTCCTCCAGGGAATGTTTTTTTATTATTATCGTGGCTTTGCCTAAGGGCTGATTTATTTTAAGATGACGGTGGCAGCTGGAAGAATCCACTTCCTCCGGCTCTAACCGGGGATACAGGTGTTTGAGCCAGCCCCCCGGGTTTCGGTATATCAAAGCCCCTCCATGTTTCAGGGATTGAAAGGATTGAAGGAGCACTTTTTTCTTGGGAAAGACGTGAAGGGATACCCAGACGGCATCATACCCGGAACAGTCAATGTCCTGTCCCCGGGCCTGTTTTACCGTGACCTGTTTTTCCATTCCAGTATTTTTAACCAGCCGGGCACCGGCTTTAACAGCCCTGGAATCGCTGTCTACAGCGGTTACGCTGCATCCCGCGCGGCCCAGGGATATGGCGGTCATGGGAAGGGGGCCGCTGCCGATGTGGAGTACTTTCATACCCGGCTTTAGTCCAGCTGCTTCAGCTTCAGTGGTTACCATGGTTCGATAAAAAAAGGTATTGTACAGTTTTCCAAAAAATGAGTACCTGCTGCCCAGATGCTCAAAGATTCCTACAGCTATAGTAAAAAGTTTTAAAATGAAAGCTTTGGGAAATTGGAAGTAATGTGAATTTACCAGTTTTGCAATTCTTTCCATCATGTTAACCCCCATATATCTCTTTATGCTTATGAATTTTCAACGGCTGTAAACCGAATTCTTTGATTCCAGACCAGGTATGCGGAAGCTCCTCCGGAAAGGAGCAGGGGAAACCAGTAGGTAATTAAACGGGACACCAGGGCTACAGCCAGCCCTTCTGCAGGGGTTAACCCCATTCCAGTTAACAATAACGCCATGCTGCCTTCAAAACTTCCCAGCCCTCCGGGAAGCAGTGGTACCATGCTGACCATGTATGCGGTAAAAACTGCGGAAGCCAGGGGGATGATACCTACAGAAAAGCCCAGCATATCAGCCACTATAAGAACTTTTATGGGATACAGTATCCAAACCAGCAGGGAAATGAACATGAGAAAGAGCTTTTCTTTTTCGGTTACCGTCGACCGGGAGGCCCAGGAGGCCTTGCTTAAAAAAGCCTTGGTTCTAATTATTATTGCGGAAACTTTATCATATAAGCTTGAAAGGGTATCCAGCAGTCCCTGGGAAGTTTTTTCACTTACCTTTTTTGCTTTAGGGGTAACATTCACTTCACCGGTGCTGCCGTTTTCCCCGGTGACTTTAAAAAGCAGTGCCACCAGCAGGGCTAAAAAAATAAAGGCGGCATAAGCTGCGCTGGGAAGTTCTACCAGCAGGGAGGATGCGGCCAAAACCAGGGAACACAGCAGCAAAAAAGGGAGGAGGATGATGTACTTTTGAACCAGCATCATACCCGCCAGCTGTGAGTACTCCAGGCAAGTACTCCGTCGAAAGAGGAAGATTCTGGCGGCTTCCCCTCCCATTTTTACTGATGGGGTTACACTTTCTACGAAGTTTCCTGCCAGGTAAATCAGCCACACTTTCCCAAAGGGTATTTCACATTGCTTCTTCAGGACAAAAAACCACTGGTAGGAGGTAAGGGACAGGGTGAGAAGCTGCAGCAGGCACAGAGCAGCAATGGTATGGGGGGAAACACCATGTAAGAGCCTGGCAATTTCCTCCCCGCCCCATAATACAGCCATGGCGGTAATTATTATGATTCCTGCTAACAATAAGAGTGGTTTTTTCCCCAAAGGTATACAGCTCCTTTAAAAAATAAATCCGGTTGGCACTTTGCTCTTTTAAGTAAGCTCTAAGACTTTTTGCTTAAAACAAACAGCTGGCCTAACAAAACCAGGAAAATACCGATGGAAGAATAAGAAATCAGGCGCAGAGAAAAGGCCACTTTATGCATGTCTTCATGAATTTCCTCAATATCTTCGGCAATATGCTCCAGAGGTTCCAGGTAAACGCCCTCCTCCTGGGCCGAGGCGGTTCCACTTAATAGCATAAGCATCATGGATAAGAGGACAATAGTTAATACAATATGAGAAGATTTTTCACGAGTCAAGCAGTTTTTCATTATTGGTGTTCCCCCTTCTTTTAACAAATAGTATAGATTTGTCAAAGGTTTTCATGTTTTGGTTTGTCAGTGCCACCGGCTTGTAATCTTCCGGCAGCCGGTCATAAAAAGACTGGTAGGGGGGGCTGGGCTGTCGAAAAACAAAGCGGGCACCGGGGCTGCCCAGGGAAAAAAGATTTTCATAAATGGTTTCCTTGGGTTCCGCCTGCAGGGCTACTATGGCTGCCGTAAAACCTGCGGGCATCTGCTCCGACCCGTCCCCCTCTATAAGCTTTATTTTTTTTGAGAGACCCAGTTTCTTGAGACTGTACCTGGCTTTCTCCACAGCCATCCTGTCCCGGTCCACCGCCCACACCCGGGCCCCTGTAAGCCGTGCCAGGTGTATAGCGGTAAAGGGTATGGCGCCGCACCCTATGTTAAGAACCGTATCATGGCAGGAAATGCCGGCCAGGTTTATTTCCCTGGCCACCACCTCTTTGTAGCAGGAGGCATAAAGATTGACCAGCATCGGTCTTCTGCTGCACATTTTTTCCATGTAGGATACTACCGGCTGAATGATTG
>PWJM01000091.1 GCA_003560915.1 Syntrophomonadaceae bacterium | reverse complement strand
GTAACCCCTACCCGGGTTGATGGGATTCTGCTTTCTTTTGAAAACAACAGTAATGGAGTAAAAAAAGAGCAGGAACAGAAGCAGGGAGAGGGGAAGAATAATGAGTGATAAAAAACTTCAAGTAGAAAAAAAATATTTAGATATAAAAACAAAGGCTGAAGAAATAATACCCTTAAAAGAAGATAAAACTGTGGTAATGGTAGGGACAGCCACCTGCGGAAAGGCGGCAGGGGCTATCGATGTAAGAGAGGCCTTTAAAGAAGAGATAAAAAAAAGAGAATTAAATGCTGAGGTGGTTGAAGTAGGCTGTATTGGCCACTGCTATGCAGAACCTTTAATTGTTATCTCTAAACCGGGGTTTCCTTCCCTCTGTTATGGCAATGTAGATGAAGGGTTATCAAAAATGCTGGTTGAAAATTATTTAGAGGGGGATGACCCTTGTTACGAGTTTGCCCTGGTAGCCCTGGAACCCAATGAAGAGTTTCCTACCTTTACTGATTTCCCCAGGGGAGCGTACGAGGGAAAGATAATCCTGGAGCAGTGCGGTTTAATTGATCCTGAAGATATAAACCAATATATTTCGGTTGACGGTTATCATGCCCTGGTTAATGCATTGGGCATGGAGCCCGGAGAAGTGATAGAAACGATTAAAGAATCAAAGCTCAGGGGGCGGGGTGGAGCAGGGTTTCCCACAGGGAAAAAATGGGAATTCTGTGCTAATGCAAAAGACCCGGTAAAGTATGTCATCTGTAACGCCGATGAAGGAGACCCCGGGGCATTTATGGACAGAAGTATATTGGAATCCAACCCTCACCAGGTGATTGAAGGGTTGATTATTTGTGGTTATGCTGTGGGAGCCTCCGATGGTTTTATCTATGTGCGCTCAGAATACCCGCAGGCCGTACGACGCATTAATGCAGCTCTGGAACAGGCTCGGGAAATAGGGCTTTTGGGTGAGAACATCCTGGATACCGGATTTAACTTTGATATAGAAGTATTTCTCGGGTCAGGAGCTTTCGTCTGTGGTGAGGAAACAGCGTTGATAAACTCTATGGAAGGGAAGACGGGAATGCCCCGACACCGGCCTCCGTATCCGGCAGAAGTGGGTTTCAGGGGAAACCCAACCATTATTAACAATGTTAAGACTCTTTCTTATGTGCCGCATATCCTCCTTAAGGGTGTGGACTGGTTTAAAGGTATCGGTACCCCTGATAGTCCTGGGACGGCTGTATTTGCCCTGGTGGGCAAGGTAGAAAATACAGGGTTGGTTGAAGTCCCCATGGGTACCACGTTAAGATCTCTGGTCTATGACGTGGGGGGGGGCATACGGAATGAAAAGGAATTTAAAGCAGTACAAATTGGAGGCCCTTCCGGTGGTTGCCTGCCTGAATCCGCTTTGGATCTTCCCATAGATTTTGATTCGCTGCAGGAGGCAGGGGCAATCATGGGTTCAGGGGGCCTGGTTGTTTTGGACGAAAACGACTGCATGGTAGAAATAGCCCGTTTTTTCCTGGACTTTACCCAGAAAGAATCCTGCGGAAAATGCACCTTCTGCCGCCTGGGGACCAAACACATGCTGGACATTTTGAAGGAAATAACCATAGGGCAGGGGAAGAGAAAGCATCTAGAAATACTGGGTGAACTGGCTCTGGATATTCAAAACGGTTCTTTATGCGGCCTGGGGAAAACCGCTCCAAACCCGGTGCTTACTACCCTGCGCTATTTCATGGATGAATATGAGGAGCACATTCAGGGGAGGCGCTGTCCCGCCCTGATGTGCCCTGAGTTAATTAACTTTTATATTGTGCCCAAGAAGTGCAGTAAATTGTGCAGTGCCTGTGTAGGAAGCTGTCCTGTAGAAGCAATTTACACCCGGGAAGATGGTTTAAAGGCCATAGACCTGGAAAAGTGTGTGAAATGTAACAGCTGTCCCGCGGCCTGTCCCCCGGAATATGATGCCATTATCAAAGTATCCCCACCGGAACGGGTGGAGGAGCTGGAGAAGGAGAACGCATGAATAAAATGATTTCCATTATTATTGACGGAAAAGAAATAAATGCAGAGGAAGGCCGGGCACTTTTATGGGTTGCCCTGGAAAATGATATCTTCATACCCAATCTCTGTGCCATAAAGGAAAAAGCCCGGCCCTCTGCCAGCTGCCGCCTGTGTTTTGTGGAAATTGAAGGCCATCCAAGGCCGGTAACCTCATGTACCCAGACGGTTGCAGATGGAATGGTGGTAAAGACCCGAACCCCCGAAGTAGACCGCCTGGTTACAACTGCTTTCGAACTTTTGCTTTCTGACCACCGACTGGGCTGCAGCAAATGCCCTAAGAATAAAGCATGTGCACTGCAAAGGATTGCCAAAGAGAGAAAGCTAAAGTTAAAGCCCAAGCGCCTAAATAAATTTGTAAAAGACTATCCTATTGATGACAGTGTAGATGTTTTTGTACTGGACCGGAACAGGTGTGTACTCTGCGGACGCTGTGTTTGGGCAGATCATCATATAGCCAAAGTGGGGGCCATCGGGTTTTCCCAGAGGGGAATTAAGAGGAAGGTTTCCACCTTTGGCGATAAACTATTGAGCGATTCTTCCTGTATACAATGTGGAGAGTGCGTTAAAGTTTGCCCGGTTGGGGCCCTGAGTTTCAAAGAAAACCATAAAGATAAAGTTTAAAAATTGCTTTTCCTATGATATAATATTTTTATATTACATAATTTTATAAAGTTATACAAAAATATAAAGGAGGTTTTTTTATGAAAATATTGGTTCCTGTGGACGGCTCGGAATATTGTTCCAATGCCCTGGCCAAGGCCAGGGAAATTGCAGAAGCATTTAACGGGGAATTATTCCTGCTGAACGTACAAAGAAGAATGGTTACCAGGCCTAACGTGAATGAATTTGAGATTTCGGAGTTTATTACGGACGACCCTGAAGTATTAAATGAAACGGGGAATATTATTCTAAATAAAGTGAAAGGGTGCATTGAGGGAACCCCGGTAAAGGTGGAATCCTGTGTAAAGTTAGGGGACCCCGCTGATGAAATATTAAATACAGCCGACAGGGCCAGAGTAGATTTGATTGTTATGGGTTCCCTGGGAGCAACCGGAATCAAAAGGTTCCTGTTGGGAAGCGTTTCTACCAAGGTGGTTAATCATTCCACAGTACCTGTTCTGGTAGTTAAACATTAGCATTAAAGAGATGCTCTAAAACTCCTCAAAACCAATGAGGAGTTTTTATTTTGGGGCCAATAGACAACGATTTCCCGGTATAGTATAATGAATCAATACAAATGGGCTTTTTAAAAAGGAGGAATGAGGTTGGCTTCTCTTAATATCTATGATACCACGCTGAGAGACGGAGCCCAGAGGGAGGGAATCTCCTTTTCGGTTTCTGATAAAATTAAAATTACTCAAAAATTAGATGAACTGGGTATTACCTATGTCGAAGGAGGCTGGCCCGGCTCCAACCCAAAGGACTTGGAATATTTTCAGAGGATTCAGGAGATTTCTTTAAGAAAAGTGAAAGTAGCGGCCTTCGGCAGCACCCGACGGCCGGAAATTGATGTGACCTTTGATCCCAATGTCCAGCAGCTTTTGTCTGCCGGGACTGAAGTGGTTACCATTTTCGGAAAAAGCTGGGACTTCCAGGTGACTAATATTTTAGGGACCACCCTAAAAGAGAACCTGAATATGATATCCGATACCATCTGTTATTTGAAAAATAAAGGGAAAGAAGTCATTTATGATGCGGAACATTTTTTTGACGGGTACAAGAACAATGCCCGTTATGCCTTATCAACCCTGCAGGCGGCTCAGGATGCAGGCGCGGATATCATTGTTTTATGTGATACCAATGGCGGGGTTCTTCCCCTGGAGTTAATAGAGATTATTTCTGAAGTTAAGAAAAATATTCAAACGCCCCTGGGAATGCATGCCCATAACGATTCTGGAATGGCGGCAGCCAATTCCGTAATTGCTGCTCAGTTGGGGCTGCGTCATATACAGGGAACCATTAACGGGTACGGAGAAAGATGTGGAAATGCCAATTTATGTACCATTATTCCTAATTTGAAGATAAAACTTAATATTGACTGTATTGACGAGGAACAGCTAAAGGGGCTGACCAAAGTTTCCCGCTATGTGTCTGAAATCGCCAACTTGAGCCACCAGGGTTCACAGCCCTTCGTGGGGAATAATGCCTTTGCTCATAAAGCAGGAGTACATGTCAGTGCCGTCAGTAAGCATGGAAAAGCCTACGAACATGTTGATCCCACCCGGGTGGGTAATACCCGTAGAATCCTGGTATCCGAGCTTTCCGGAAAGAGCAATGTGCTGCATAAGGCCAGGGAAAACAATATAACCATTCAAAAAGACCAACCGGAGATTAAAGAGATATTAGAATTGATTAAAAGGTTGGAATATCAGGGATACCAGTTTGAAGGGGCGGAGGGATCCTTTGAACTGTTAATCTGGAAAGCATTTAATTCTTACCGGACTTTGTTTGAATTGGAAGGATTCAGAGTGATTGTGGAAAAACGGAAAGACAGTCCCTTGATTTCAGAGGCTACCATTAAAGTTAAAGTAGATGACCACAGGGTTCATACTGCTTCTGAAGGGAATGGCCCCGTGAATGCCCTGGATAATGCCCTCCGGAAGGCCCTGGAGGAGATCTATCCGGAAATTCAAAAGATTAAACTGGAAGATTATAAAGTTAGGGTCCTGGACGGTCAGGATGGAACAGGTTCAAAGGTTAGGGTGCTCATAGAGTCCAGCGACGATAAAGGGAGATGGGGAACCGTAGGGGTATCCCCCAATATTATTGAAGCCAGCTGGCTGGCCCTGGTGGACAGTATAGAATACGGCCTTCTCAGGGAGGAGATTAAAGCCCAGGAAGTGCTGAATGAATTAAACAAATAAGACAGCATAAGACAAGAAGACAAGGGGACGGTTATTTTGCCTATGAAGATAAAGAATAAAAGCTTTGTCTCCTTGTTTATGATAGTTTTAATGTGGTGATTTCAATGAATGTTACTAAACGGTTATTAATATTGCTTTTCCCATACCGATTTTGGGTGGCAGCCTCTTTTGTTGCCGCTCTTTTTGTGATGGTTCTTAATTTGACTATTCCCCAGTTAATTCGGTTGGTTATTGACCGGGTGATACTTGAAAACCAGTTGGATATACTCAATATTATTGCTGCTGGGGTTATTACCGTATCTATAGGTAAGGCTATATTTACATTTGTGCAGCGTTATTCCATGGAATATGTGGCACAGAAGGTGATTTTTGATGTTAGGAATAAACTATATAGGCACCTGCAGCAGCTCTCTTTGGGTTATCTGGGGAAAATAACTACTGGTCAGTTGATGTCCAGGGTTACCAGTGATGTGGAGACCCTGCGCCGTTTCCTGGACTTTGGGGTAATCCATTTTCTTCAAAGCTTTCTTACAATTATCGGAATTTTAATCGTAATGTTTATCATGCATCCGCTGTTGGCATTGGTCTCTCTGGCCAGTATCCCTTTTTTGACGGTAACCATTTGGAAATTTGCAAGGGAAGTAAAACCGGCTTTTTCAGACATACAGCACCAGGTTGCCCAACTGAGTTCGGTTTTACAGGAGAATATTACCGGAATCAGATTGGTACAGGCCAATACCCAGGAAAAGGGTGAGGCCAAGAAGTTTCACGGCCAGAATAAGAAATTATTTGATTCCAACATATTTACAGCAAAAATCTGGTCTTTCTACCTGCCCTTGATGCACTTTATCTCAGGATTGGGCACAGCCTTAATTTTCTGGTATGGGGGAAGGTTGGTCATATCTGGACAGCTGCTGTTAGGGGAATTGATTGCCTTTAACAGCTATCTGTTACTCTTAGTGATGCCTTTGAGAATGTTGGGTTGGATTATCAGCCTTATTCAGCGTGCGGTTAGTTCCGGGGAAAGAATATTTGAAATTCTGGATTCCGAGCCGGAGATAAAAGATGTGCCTGGCGCTAAAGACATTGGTAAAGCAGAGGGTTTTATCCAGTTTGAACAGGTTAGCTTTGGCTATGACCAGGGGAATATGGTCTTAGAAAATATAAACTTTCAGGCGGAGCCCGGCCAGGTAACTGCCCTGGTAGGTGCCACAGGTTCGGGGAAAAGTGCCCTGGTTGAGTTAATACCTCGTTTTTATGATCCCCAAAAGGGGAAAATCCTTCTGGACGGACGGAATATAAAAACCATTACCCTTGAATCCCTTAGAAGAAATGTAGGGATAGTATTTCAGGAAAGCTTTCTTTTTTCCGCTTCACTGGCTGAAAATATTGCTTATGGAAAGCCTGATGCCACGGAAGAAGAGATAATAGAAGCCGCTAAAGGGGCCCAAATTCATGAATTTATTATTTCGCTGCCTCAGGGGTACCAAACTATAATCGGAGAACGGGGGCTGGGGCTTTCGGGTGGGCAAAAACAGCGTATCTCTATCGCCAGGACCCTGCTGATAGACCCGAGAATTATAATATTAGATGATATTACCTCAAACATAGATACTCGGACTGAGTTTTTCATCCGAAAGGCTTTAAAGAACTTAATGAAAGGGAAAACCGTCTTTATCGTAGCCCAGAGGTTGTCCACCCTTAAGAATGCGAATCAAATCTTGGTTCTTGACCAGGGGGAAATCGTAGAACAGGGCTCTCACCATGAATTGATCCGGTCCGGTGGACGTTATGCTGAATTATACAAGATGCAGCTTTACGGTGTAGAACCCACTGCATCATAAGGGGAAGGATTTGGACCCATGGACCTGCATATTCCTGAACTGGCTGACCAGGAAAAACCTGAAAAAGTAAATTACCGGATTATTTACCGGCTGCTTAAGCACGTGTGGCCTTATCGGGGTCGGATCATGGCTGCTTCGGCAATGATGCTCATAGCTACAATAACCACACTGGCCGGTCCTTATATAATAAAGGTAGCCATTGATTCTGCCATTTTAACCTCTGACTACAGGCAGCTCAACTGGTTAACCTTTCTTCTTGCTGTTACTTTCTTTCTAAACTGGTTTAGTTCGTACTGGCAGAATTACCTTATGTCCTGGGTAGGCCAGAGGGTTATTTTTAACCTCAGGCAGTCCATTTTTGAGAAACTTCAGGGGTTGGGCTTTAAATTTTATGACAATCGGTCCACCGGTGAAATCATGTCCCGGGTCATTAATGACATTGATGCGTTAAACGAGTTTATTACCTGGGGGATTGTGCACATTGCCGGGGACTTAATTGTGCTGGTGGGTATTTTCGTAATCATGCTGTCTGAAAACGTAATGCTTACTGCACTGAGCCTGGTCACCTTTCCTTTCTTCCTGTTGGTCAGCACGTTTTTCAGAAACCGTGTAATTCAGGCATACCGGGAAGTGCGCGGCAAAATGGCAGCAGTAAACTCTTATCTCCAGGAAAATATAAGTGGTTTAAAAGTAGTGCAGAGTTTGGCCCGGGAGGAGAAAAATTCCGAAGCATTTTCTTTAATCAATCATCACAATATGAAAGCTAACGTCAGGGCCGCAGGGCTGTTTGCTGTTTACCTCCCCGTGGTAGAGGTGGTAGGGGCCCTGGGCATGGCTTTGCTTCTTTGGTATGGGGGACGTGAGGTGATTCGGGGTGTAATCCAAATCGGAACTCTCTACTTGTTTCTGGATTATCTCACCCGTTTTTACGCTCCCCTCAGAGACCTGAGCCAGATTTACAATAACTTTCAGTCTGCCATGGCGGCGGGGGAAAAGTACTTCCAAATTATGGACGCAAAACCTAATGTCGAAGATGCCCCGGGGGCCTTAAGATTGCCGGAAATACAAGGGAAAGTACAATTTCAAGGAGTAACCTTTGCTTATGAAGAGGCCAAGAATGTCCTGGAAGATATTCAATTTACGGTAGAACCGGGACAGACTGTAGCTTTGGTGGGCCCTACGGGAGCCGGGAAGACAACATTGATCAGTCTTTTATGCAGGTTTTACGACTCTCAGAAAGGTTCTGTGGTAATTGACGGTCATGACCTGAAAGAGGTAAAGGTCAATTCTTTAAGGGAACAGATTGGTTTGGCCTTACAGGATGCTCTGCTTTTTTCCGGAACCATCAAAGATAACATCCGTTACGGCAGGCCGGGGGCGGATATCCGGGAAGTTGAGGAGGCCGCCCGAAGAGTTTATATTCATGATTTTATTTCTTCACTGCCCCAAGGGTATGATACCCCGGTGCGGGAAAGGGGAAGCAACTTTTCCATGGGGCAGCGCCAGCTCATCAGTTTTGCCAGGACCATTTTAAGAAATCCCAGGATAATTATTCTGGACGAAGCTACTTCCAGTGTGGATACCCATACGGAGGTCAGCATTCGCAAAGCTTTAAAAGCCATCACTGCGGGTAGGACTTCATTCATCATAGCCCATCGGCTTTCTACTATCAGAAGTGCAGACATAATCCTGGTGATGGATAGGGGCAGAATCGTTCAGGAAGGCACTCACCGGCAGCTGGCAGAAATGCCAGGCCTTTACCGAGAACTTTTAAATGTGCAGATAATTGACGAAGATGAGCTTTTTACAGATTTGCTGCAGCCCCAAGAGGAAGCCTTCTAGTGCGGAGGAGATAAGGGGTTTAGGAGATAAGGGGTTTTTGGATATCTGCTGTCAGGCGAGTTTTTTACGTGAAGTCAGGGTGTATAACCGCAGCGTTTTTTGGAGAGAAATAATTTTAACGGTAGATAATTGATAATTAAAGGAAATTTGTTTTTTTTATAGAATATTTAATCTGGATTGAATAGAAAAATATTCCTCATAGGGGTAGGAAGGAGTTATCAGGTGGATATTACAGAATTTCTGCAAAAAATATCTACAACTCCAGGGGTTTCCGGATATGAAGACAGAGTAGCTGAAATCGTGGTGGAGGAGTTCAAAAAGAACTCCCATCAGGTACGCCGGGATGCTCTGGGTAATGTGATAGCCCTAAAAAAAGGCCTCAATAGTGGACCTGACAGCCTGAAGATTATGCTGGCTGCCCATATGGATGAAATTGGCCTTATGGTTTCCAAGGTTGAGGAGGGCGGCTTTTTACGAATATCTCCCGTGGGGGGGATAGATCCCCGGTCATTATTGAACCAGGAGGTTTTGGTCCACGGAAAAAAAGATCTGCCCGGAGTGATTGGGGCCAAATCGCCTCATATTTTAGAGCCTGATGAAATGGAAAAAGGCGTAAAGATGGATAAGCTTTACATAGACCTGGGCCTTTCTGAAGCTCAAGTAAAAGAAGTGGTATCCGTTGGAGATATCATTACCATACGTAGAGAATTTGTACGCCTGGGGGGACAGATGGCTGCAGGGAAAGCCCTGGATGACCGGGCCGGAGTAGCGGTAGTGCTCCAATGCCTGCAGGAACTGCAGGGGTTAAAACATGATGCGGATGTTTATGCTGTAGCCACGGTCCAGGAAGAGGTAGGAGTAAGGGGAGCCATCGTGTCTGCCTATGGTGTCGCGCCGGACATGGGCATTGCCATTGATGTCTGTCATGGAGATATGCCCGGTGTACCGGAATACAGAACTTCTTTTCTGGGTAAAGGCACGGTGATTACCACGGGTCCTAACATACATCCGGTAATTTACAAAAAATTGGTAGAGCTTGCAGAGGAATACCGAATTCCTTATCAGAAGGATGCCGCTCCGGGACCCACCGGCACCGATGCCTGGGCACTTCAGATTTCCAGGGAAGGAATTGCCACCGGGTTGGTTTCTATCCCCCTCAGGTATATGCACACATCGGTTGAACTTCTTTCAATGGAAGATATAAAACATTCTGCCAGGCTGTTGGCAAGATTCATCGCCGCTCAAAAACAAGACGGATTGAAGGAGCTGACGGAATGCTTTTGAAAACGTTATCTGAATCCTCCGGTGTTTCCGGAGGAGAGCAGGAAATAAGGAATATCATCCGGCAGCAGGTGAGCCCCCATGTAGAGGAAGCTGAAACGGATGTTTTGGGAAACTTGATTGTACGAAAAAAAGGAGAAAAGGAAGGCCCTACACTGATGATTGTTACCCACATGGATGAAGTGGGGATGATTGTGGTAGGGTTTGAAAAAAGCGGCTTAATCAAATTCTCCAAGGTAGGCGGGATTGATGACCGGGTTTTAGTGTCCAAGGTGGTACAGATAGGGCCTCAAAAGATTCCAGGGGTCATAGGCGCTAAAGCGATTCATCTGCAGAAACCCGAGGAAAGAAAAAAATCTATAAAAATAGATGATATGTACATTGATATTGGTGCCGGCAGCAGGGAGGAAGCAGAAAAGAAGGTAAAGCTGGGAGACTATATATCTTTTATTACCCGTTTTGAAGAAATTGGTGATCACTGTGCCAAAGGGAAAGCTCTGGACAACCGGGTGGGTTGTGCGGTTCTCATAGAAATATTAAAAAAGCAAAATTACCCTTATTCCTTTTACGGAGTCTTCACTGTCCAGGAAGAGGTAGGTATGAGAGGGGCCGGCGCAGCTGCATACAGAATTAAACCCGACCTGGCTTTAGTGGTAGAGGGTACAACGGCGGCGGATGTAGTGGAAGTCAAAAAGGAAGGGCATGTTACTACCTTAGGCAAAGGCCCGGCCCTTACTATTATGGATGCTTCGGTGATTACCCATAGGGGAATGGTCCAATTTTTAAAGAAACTGGCGGAACAGAATGGAATTCCCTACCAGATTAGACGTTTTACCGGTGCCGGAACAGATGCCGGCAGAATAGCCCTTACCCGAGAAGGCGTCCCTTCAGCAGTAGTATCTGTGCCCTGTCGTTATATACATAATCCAGCAGGCATTTTAAACTTAAAAGATATGGAGAATACAGTGAAATTGGTAGATGTTTTCTTGAAAAATTTACCGGAAGGGGGTTTTAATAATGAAGGAATTGATTAAAGAGTTAACCGAAGCCTATGGTCCTTCCGGGAGGGAGGAAACTGTTAGAAAAGTAATCGAAGATAAAATAAAGCCCATGGTTGACAAAATGGAAGTAGATAGCCTTGGCAATTTAATCGCCCGTAAAAAAGGCCCGGGGAAGAGGGTTATGTTGGCAGCCCACATGGATGAACTGGGGCTTATGGTAACCTATATTGACAAAAACGGTTTCTTACGTTTTTCCAACGTGGGGGGGATTTCACCCCACATACTTCTGGGAGAAAGAGTAGTTTTTGCCAATGGAGCGGTAGGCACCATCGGGTGTGAAAAGATCGAGAGTATGAAGGACCTAAATTTTCAGAAGTTGTACATCGACATAGGTGCCTCAGAACAGAAGGAAGCAGAAGACCAGGTAAAAATTGGGGATATCGCTGTTTACCAGAGAGGTTTTCAGGATTTGGGAAGGCGTATTATTTCCAAATCGCTGGATGACCGGGTGGGATGTGCGGTACTGATTCAGGCTTTGAAGGAGATAGAGTCTCCGGTTAACGACCTTTTCTTTGTTTTTACTGTTCAAGAGGAAGTTGGGGTAAGAGGGGCCAGGACTTCTGCGTACCGGATTAAACCGGATTATGGCCTGGCGGTGGATGTAACCCGGACCGGTGACACGCCGGAATCAGAAACCATGGCTGTAGCCCTGGGAAAAGGGCCTACGGTTAAGGTTAAGGATACGTTAATCATTACTCATCCAAAAGTAAAAAAAATCATGGTGGATGCGGCAGAAAGGACAGGAATCCCCTACCAGTTGGAAGTTTTGGAAAGGGGCGGCACAGATTCTGGAGCCATTCATTTGAGCAGGGAGGGAGTTCCCTCTGGAGTAATGTCGATTCCCTGCCGATATATTCATACACCCTCGGAAATGGTAGATTATGATGATGTAATAAATGGTGTTAAATTACTAAAAAGTATTCTGGAAACACCTCTAGATTAACTCTTGCCCTATCTTTACTCTTCCAGGTTTCGCGTTTCCTGGAATACATCTGCTGCAATTGACCGTAAAGATGTTAAAAAAAGTGCAAAATTATCACTTTTTTTGAATTTTTTCTTGAAATTTTTCACTTGTCCCTATATAATCATACATGGAATGTATAAGTGAATAGTAACGATGGATCTGCCTGGAGCCAACGGTTGGACCGGGACAGAAGGAGCGTTATTTTTTTTTACGGAGTACTATGCCTTCTTGACCAGTCAAGAGGGATATTTTTTTTTTCCTAAATACCATTCATGAAAGGAAATGCTATGGAATCTATAGCCATTGTGGGTGCGGGAAATGTGGGGATTACCCTGGGGTTACTTCTGAAAAAGAAAGGTTATCAAATTGCCGGAATAATCAGCAGAACTGCGGAATCTGCCCAAAGAGGAGGGCAAGTTATCGGAACAGAAGGGTATATCGATATTTTCCCAGTTTTAAAGACGGCCAATGTCATTTTTATTACTACCCCTGATCGGGTAATTCAAGAGACCTGTAACCTGATCTCCAGGAAGAAAGGCTTTAAAGAGGGAGACCTGGCAATACATACCAGCGGTTCCCACAGTTCGGAAATTTTATCTTCTGCCCGGGCCAGCGGGGCACATGTGATGTCTGTACATCCTCTGCAGACCATTCCCGGTCCGGAGGCAGGAGTAAGAAATCTTCCGGGTTCCTACTTTGCCGTAGAAGGTGATGAAGAAGGGCTGCCTTTTGTTCGCAGAATGATATCGGATTTGGAGGGTTTTATGCTGGAAATCCCTACGGAAATGAAACCCCTGTATCATGCCTCGGCCTGCGTGGTTTCCAATTACTTTGTGGCCATTATACGGCTAGGCCTCAGCATGATGGAGGAACTGGGCATCCCTAAAGAAAATGCACTTAAAGCACTGCTGCCATTGATTAGGGGAGCACTGCAGAATATTGAAACAGTGGGAGTGCCTCAGGGGCTTACCGGCCCTATTTCCCGGGGTGACTATTCTACCATCCGAGATCATTTTACTATAATGAAAAACAAGATGCCGGAAAGCGTATCTCTTTATGGAGAGTTGGGTAAATATACAGTTCAGGTGGCTTTGGAAAAGGGAAGTATTGATAAACAGCAGGCGGAACAGCTGCTGAAAGTTCTGGAGGTGTAATGTAATGACAAAAAAGAACAGAGTAACCACGTTTGACCTGAGGGAGAAAAAGGGAAAAGGTGAAAAATCAACCATGCTCACCGCTTATGATTATTCACAGGCGAAAATTGTAGATGAAGCCGGAGTGGACATGATTCTGGTGGGGGATTCATTGGGAATGGTAGTGCTGGGGTATGAAAATACTCTGGCGGTTACTTTGGAGGAAATGATTCATCACGGAAAAGCGGTGGTAAGAGGAAGCCAGAGGGCCATGGTAGTAATGGACCTGCCCTTTATGACCTACCAGGTAAACCGCGATGACGCCCTGAGAAATGCAGGCCGGGTAATTCAGGAAACAGGAGCCCAGGCGGTAAAGCTGGAGGGTGGGATAGAAGTAGTTGAAGCGGTGAGAGGCATGGTGGAGGCCGGGATCCCGGTAATGGGCCATCTGGGATTAACACCTCAGTCCGTAGGCCAGCTGGGAGGATACAAGGTACAGGGAAAAGATAAAGAGGCAGCTAAGAAGATGTTTGAAGATGCTAAAGCCCTGGAGGAAGCAGGAGCTTTCGCCATTGTACTGGAATGTGTCCCCTGGCAGTTAGCCGAATTCATTACTGCTCAGCTGTCCATACCTATCATTGGCATTGGTGCCGGGAAGAATTGTGATGGGCAGGTGCTGGTATTTCACGATGTTTTGGGGATGTTTGACGAGTTCAGGCCAAAGTTTGTTAAGCAGTATTTAAATTTACGGGAAGAAATGGTTAAAGGGATCAAGGATTACGTGGGTGAAGTAAAGAAAGGCGATTTTCCCGGTGAGGAACACATATTTAACCTGGGAGAAACCCTGGAGGAACTCCTGGACTAGGGGTGGTCAAATGAAAATAGTCAGGACCATACCGGAGCTGAAAAAAATTGTCCGTGAAGTTCGCAAATCAGGTGGCACCATAGGTTTGGTCCCAACCATGGGGCACCTGCATCAGGGACATCTTTCCCTGGTAAAGGCTGGCCGGAGTGAGTGCGATTTTGTGGCAGTTAGCATTTATGTAAACCCTATACAGTTTGGGGCAGGGGAAGATTTTGAACATTATCCCCGGGACCTTACCACCGATGCCGGTCTGTGCCGGGAAGAGGGAGTGGACTTGATATTTTCTCCTTCAGACCGGGATATGTATCCCCAGGGATATGATACTTATGTGCTGGTGGAGAAATTAACCCGGGGACTGTGCGGGCGGGGGCGGCCTGGTCATTTCCGGGGAGTTACCACCGTGGTCACAAAACTTTTCAACTTGTTGGAACCGGACACAGCCTATTTTGGACAAAAGGATGCACAGCAGGCCCTGGTCTTGAAAAAAATGGCAGCAGACCTGAACATGAATCTGACCCTAAAAATTATGCCTACCGTAAGGGAAGCGGATGGACTGGCCATGAGTTCCCGAAATACGTATTTGTCTTCAGAGGAGAGGGAAACTGCCCTGGTTCTTTATAAAAGCTTGAACCGGGCGGAGGAACTAATCCTGGGTGGATGCAGGAAGGGTTCAAAGATTATCGGTGCTATGGAGGCGATTATTTTCCGTGAACCTATGGCTAAGCTGGAATACATCGAGATTGCGGACACTACCAACCTGGAAACTTTGGAAGAATTGAAGGATGAGGTTCTTATCGCGTTGGCTGTTAAAGTAGGCAAAACACGTTTAATTGACAATATTATTGTGGAGGTGCTATAAAATGTTTCGTCATATGTTTAAGTCAAAGATCCATCGGGCCACAGTAACCGATGCCGATCTGAACTATAATGGAAGCATAAGCATTGACAGTGAGCTTCTTAAAGCCTCAGGGATTCTTCCTTACGAGCAGGTTCACGTGGTAAATATAAATAATGGTGCCAGGTTTGAAACCTATGTTATTGAAGGGGAAGCCGGTTCCGGAGAAATATGTTTGAACGGTGCGGCAGCACGCCTGGCCCATTCAGGAGACTTGATTATTATTATTACTTATTCCCTGGTCCCAGAAAATGAACTGGACCAGTTTGAAGTGAAAACAGTCCTGGTGGACTCTCAGAACAAAATTGTAAAAATTAATCAAGACCAGGTGAACAAAATATAATTAAAGCCATTATGAAAAATTAAAATAATAAAATAAGTTCACATAACTATATTGTATAAGATTGAATATACTGGCCGTAAGGCCAGTTTTTCATTATTTTAACTATGGGGATTTCACGGTGTTAGAAAGGGTATGCACAACTGCTAAATTGTTGAAATAATTTGTTCTTATGTTATACTAAAAGAGGTTAAATTGGGGAGCGAGAGAAACTGCACAAGGAGGTGTCGTTAATTTTGGATCATAAAGACGGGCCGGCTCAAAATAGAGTAAAAGCTCTGAAGAGAGCCGGGGAACTAAAGGATAGTATCCGGGGATACCTGGAAGCCCGGGAAAATATAGAAACAGGCTTTAATCTACAGGAGCAGCATCAAAAAAATAAAGAACGAATTAAAAATCATTTTGGGGCGACAGAAGAGGAATGGCAGGACTGGCACTGGCAGATTAAGAACAGAATTTACGACCAGGAAGAGCTTTGCCTTTTTTTAAACCTGTCTCAACAGGAAAAAAATGAAATAAAGGAGATTGGGACCAGATATCGTTGGGCTGTATCTCCCTATTACTTGAGCCTGATAGACCCGGATAATCCAGATTGCCCTGTAAGAAAACAGGCAATCCCTACAATTGAGGAACTTACTGATGAACTGGGACAGCTGGACCCCATGGCCGAGGAAGAAACCTCCCCTGCACCGGCAGTTACCCGGAGGTATCCGGACCGGTTAATCATTAATGTGACCAACCAGTGTGCAATGTACTGCCGTCACTGTCAGAGGAGAAGAAATATTGGCGAAGAAGACGTGGGTGCTCCCCGGGAAGAAATTTTGGAAGCCCTGAAATATGTCAGGGAAAATGAAGAAATCAGAGATGTCCTTTTAACCGGTGGAGACGCATTTATGCTTTCTAATGAACAGATTGATTGGCTTTTAACAGAGTTAGGGGAAATCCCCCATGTAGAAATGAAAAGATTAGGAACCCGGGTTTTGGTTACCATGCCCATGAGGGTAGATGATGAACTTTGTTCCATTTTGGAAAAACATGACGCAGTTTATGTTAATACGCAGTTTAATCACCCTAAAGAAATTACGGAACAATCCCGTTTGGCCTGTAAAAAGCTGGCTAAAGCCGGTATCCCCCTGGGGAACCAGGCAGTCCTTTTGAGGGATATAAACAACAATCCTCATGTTATGAAAAAATTAAATCAGGAGCTTTTAAAAATTTCAGTTAAACCGTATTATATCTTTCACTCTAAAAGGGTTAAGGGAACATCACATTTTCGGACTCCCGTAGAAGACGGATTAGAAATCATGGAACATTTACGGGGGCAAACCTCCGGGCTGGCTATTCCCACCTTTATCATCAATGCTCCCAAGGGGTGTGGAAAGACTCCCATGCTGCCGGAGTACCTGGTGTCTATGACCTCAGGCACAATATTTATCCGAAACTGGGAAAAGAAAATATTCCAGTACATCAATCCCCGCTCTTAAATCAAAGGCCCATATGAGGCCTTTTTCTTTTGCCATTTTGCAGGAATATTTTACTAACTGTCGAATGTAGGAGTTATATTTTGGAATATAGCCAAAAAAAAACCAGAAGGAAGGGATTGTCCTGTCTGATAAAAAGTATTGGGCTGCTCTTACCAGGATTTCCTGCCTGGGGTCCAAAAGAATAATGAACTTAATAAATCGGATGAATTCTGCTCAGAGGGTCTGGTATAGTTCACCGGAGGAACTGGAAAAGGTTAAAGGGATTACGCCCAATCTTTCCCGTCTTATATTGGAAGAAAAGAATAAAATTAATGTAGACAGCAGCTGGCAGGAAATATTGGATAAAGGGATTCAGGTGATTACCTTTCAAGATAAAGAATATCCTGATAATCTCAGACATATTCATTCTCCTCCTGCTCTTTTATATGTTAAGGGAAAGGATTCTTTTAAGGAGGAAAAGCGGATAGGAATCGTTGGGACCCGTAAATGCACTCCATATGGTAAAAAAATTGCCCAGGAAATAAGCCGAACCCTGGCGGAACAGGGCTTTACGGTGGTAAGCGGGTTGGCTTTAGGGATAGATACGCTGGCTCATTGGAGCTGCTTGAAAGCCGGCGGCAGCACTATAGCCGTATTGGGCTGTGGGCTGGATGTTATGTACCCCCGGGAAAATCAGGGCCTTGCGAAAAAGATTATGGAAAAGGGTGCCCTGGTTTCAGAGTTTCCTCCGGGGACTTCTCCTCTCCCCCGGAATTTTCCTATGAGAAATCGGATTATCAGCGGACTTTCTTTGGGGGTTGTGGTGGTTGAAGCGGCTGAGAAGAGTGGTGCCCTGATTACCGCGGACTGTGCCCTGGAACAGGGAAGAGAGGTCTTTGCGGTTCCTGGAAATATAGACAGCCCCTACAGCAGGGGCTGTAACCGCTTGATTAAAGAAGGGGCGGTGCTGCTGCAAAATCCCGTAGACATTTTGCAGGAATTGGGTTATGATGTAATTTATGAGTCAGCGCCGCAGGGATCTTTACACTTAACCCTTCAGGAGAAAAAACTCTGCAGCTTTATTACACCGCAGCCTGTACATGTGGATTCACTGAAAGCGCAGAGCGGTCTTTCCACCCGAGAGCTAAATGCCCTGCTGACGCTTTTGGAATTGAAAGGTATAATTAATCAGCTTCCGGGTAAATACTTTATCAAAAGATAATCAGGTATAATCTGAATAAAAAGCAAAAGATATGATATATTATTTATCAGTTTAATTTTTTTGGGGGTGCATTCATGTATCTGGTAATTGTCGAATCACCGGCTAAAGCCCGTACCATTAAGAAGTTTTTGGGAAGGAAATATAAGGTGGAAGCTTCTATGGGACACTTAATAGATTTACCTAAAAGTCAATTTGGTATTGACGTGGAGAAAAAGTACAGACCTAAGTACATAACCATCCGGGGCAAGGGGGATATATTAAAAAAATTAAAATCCGCCGGTAAAAGTGTGGATAAGGTGTACTTTGCCGCTGACCCGGATCGGGAGGGAGAGGCCATAAGCTGGCACCTGATGAGGGCATTGGAGGTTGACGAAGAGGAACCCTGCCGGGTTGAATTTCATGAAATAACTAAAAATGCTGTAAAAGAAGCTTTTAAAAGCCCCAGGAAAATTGATAAAAACCGCGTTGACGCTCAACAGGCCAGAAGAGTTCTGGACCGGTTGGTAGGGTATAAAATAAGCCCTCTTCTCTGGAAAAAAGTAAAAAAAGGACTAAGTGCTGGACGGGTTCAGTCGGTAACCATTCGATTAATCTGTGACCGGGAGGAGGAAATCGATGCCTTTATCCCGGAAGAATATTGGAGCATCGGAGCCCAGGTAACACCTCATTATAAAAAGGATGCTTTCTCCGCCCGTTTTTGGGGGAAAGAGAAAGAGAAGATTAAGCTTACCGACGAAAAATCTGTAAGTAATATCGTAGAGGAATTAGAAAATGCCATATATACCATAAAAAGCATTAAGAGAAGAGAGAGGAAAAGGAATCCTTCCCCTCCCTTTACTACCAGCAGTCTGCAGCAGGATGCATCCAGGAGATTGGGGTTTACCGTGCGGAAAACTATGACCGTGGCTCAACAACTGTATGAAGGCATTAAATTAAAAAAAGAAGGTAATGTAGGACTTATCACTTATATGAGGACGGACTCCACCAAAATTTCCGAGAGCGCCAGGGAAGAGGCCCAAAATTATGTCTCTGAGCAGTATGGAAATAACTATATTCCCCCAAAGCCCAGGGTTTATAAATCAAAGAAAGGTGCCCAGGAAGCCCATGAGGCAGTACGGCCCACCTCGATTTTGCGCAGCCCTGAAGCAATAAAATCGGAGTTAACGAAAGACCAATATCGTCTTTATAAGCTGATTTGGGAAAGATTTACCGCCAGCCAGATGGCCTCTGCTGTTTTTAATGTGGTATCTATAGACATAACTGCATCGGGGTACGTTTTTAAAGCGACCGGGTCCACCGTAAAGTTTCCGGGGTTTTTAGTTTTGTATGATAATCAAGACAAAGAGGAAAAGGAAGAACAAGGAGTTCTCCCGGAGCTGGAGGAGGGACAGGAATTAAAACTATTAAAGCTGGACCCCCAACAGCACTTCACTCAGCCTCCACCTCGTTATAGTGAGGCATCCCTGGTGAAGACCCTGGAGGAACTGGGCATTGGCCGGCCCAGCACGTATGCTCCAATTATTGGAACCATACTGGCCAGGGGTTATGTAATTAAGGAACAAAAAACACTTCTTCCAACTGAGCTTGGAAAAATCGTGGTGGATATAATGAAAGACTATTTTCCAGATATTATTGATGTGGATTTTACCGCAGCCCTGGAGGAGAAGCTGGACCAGGTAGAAGTGGGAGAATCCCCATGGATTGATGTAGTCGATAATTTTTATCTGCCTTTTCAGAAGGACCTGCAGAGGGCTGAAAAAGACATGGAGAAGATTCAGATACAGGATGAGGTCAGCGAGGAAGAATGTGAAAAATGCGGCCGGCTCATGGTGTATAAAATGGGGCGCTTTGGAAAATTCCTGGCCTGCCCGGGATTTCCCGAATGCCGCAATACAAAACCTATACTGAAGCCCACCGGTGTAAGCTGTCCGGTTTGTCCCGGAGAAATTGTGGAACGGAGAACAAGAAAAGGCAGAACATTTTTTGGCTGCAGCAGTTATCCTGAGTGTGAGTTTATTTCCTGGAACAAGCCGGTTAAGGAAAATTGTCCCCAGTGCCAGTCGGTAATGGTCGAACGAAGAAACAAGAATAAGGTTACGCTGGAATGCATGGACAAGAACTGCGGCTATAAGGTGAGCATATCTGAAAAGAAACAAAAAACCAAATGATGGTATATTTTCGGAGGTCATTCTATGAAAAATGAAATTATAATTGTTGGCGGAGGGCTGGCGGGATGTGAGGCCGCCTGGCAGGCATCCCGCCGGGGAACAAAGGTTACTTTATACGAGATGCGTCCGGGGAAAATGACTCCTGCCCATCACACCGGACTGCTGTCGGAACTGGTATGCAGTAATTCGCTGCGGGCTTCGGGGCTGGAAAATGCAGTGGGACTATTAAAGGAAGAAATGAAAATGCTGGGATCTTTAATTATGAGCTCAGCGGAAAAAAGCTCCGTGCCTGCGGGGAAAGCCCTGGCTGTGGACCGGGAGCTATTCTCCGGAGGAATTCAAGAGATCCTTGAGAAAAATGAACTGGTGGAAATTAGAAGGCAGGAAATTGAAACTATTCCCCAGGTAGATATTCCGGTAGTTGTAGCTACCGGTCCGCTGACTTCCCCGGCACTGGCCGAAGATATAAAAAGGATTACCGGCAGCGAACATTTATATTTTTTTGATGCAGCGGCCCCTATTGTCACCCTGGAATCCATTGATATGGAAAAGATTTTTCGAGCCTCCCGTTACGGAAGAGGCTCTGCTGATTATTTAAATTGTCCAATGGACGAAGAAGAATATAACCGTTTTTGGAAGGCACTGACCGAAGCGGAACGTTACCAGCAAAAGGAATTTGAAAAAGAAGTATTTTTTGAAGGGTGTATGCCTGTGGAAGAGATGGCTTCCCGGGGTTATCAGACCCTTCTTTACGGCCCTTTAAAGCCTGTAGGGCTATCAGACCCTCGAACCGGGAAACAGCCCTATGGGGTGGTTCAGTTAAGGCAGGACAACATGTCCGGCACCTTATATAATATGGTTGGCTTTCAAACCAGCCTGACCTGGCCGGAACAGAAAAGGGTGTTCAGTATGATTCCAGGACTGGAGAAGGCAGAATTTGTGCGGTATGGCGTAATGCACCGAAACACCTTTATAAACTCTCCCCGGGTTTTAAATGCTTCACTGCAGTTAAAGTCAAACCCCGGTATTTTCTTCGCCGGTCAGGTTACCGGTGTAGAGGGGTACGTAGAATCGGCCTCTTCCGGACTGGTGGCGGGGATTAATGCCTCTTTACTGGCTCAAGGGGAGGAACTTTTGGTATTCCCGGAAACTACTGCCCACGGAGCCCTTTGTTTTTACATTACTACCGCAGATCCCGAAAACTTTCAACCGATGAATGTGAACTATGGACTGCTGCCTCCTCCAAAGGAAAAAGTTAAGAAAAAGGAAAGAAAACTGTATTATTCCCAAAGAGCCCTGCAGGATATGTCGGTTTTTATCAATAAATCTTCCCTTGATATTGCATAAAGAAAGGCAGTATGGTAAGATTTTAAGGGAAGAGGTGTTAAAACGGTGGATTTGCTGGATAAATTTATTAATTACTTAAAAGTGGAAAGAAATGCATCTCCATGGACCGAGAGAAAGTATATGGAGGACCTTCAGCAGTTTACCGGTTTTTTAGTAGGTCAGGAAAGGAGTATTGAGGATCTGGACCACAGGATGATCCGAAAATACCTTGCTTTTCTTCAGAAAAAGGGATATGCCCGGGCTTCTATTGCCCGGAAACTCTCTGCACTGCGCACCTTTATCCGCTTTATTAACCGGGAAACAGATTTGAAACTGAATCATCGACTGTCCGTTTCAACTCCTAAACTGGCAAAAAATTTACCTAAATTTTTATATCAACAGGAAATGGTAGAATTGCTGGATTCTCCAGACCCCGGTACAGTGCTGGGCCGACGGGACAGCGCTATCCTGGAAACCCTATATGCTTCAGGAATTAGAATCAGCGAACTGGTATCCCTGGATATAAACAGCCTGACCCTGGAAGCCAGAACCATGAAGGTTACCGGAAAAGGGGCAAAAGAAAGAATTGTCCTGTTTGGGAAATATGCTGAATATGCTTTGCAGACTTACCTGGATGAAAGCCGGGAAGCGCTTTTAGTTAAAAAGAAGGACCACCGGCCGGAACCGGCACTTTTTTTAAATCGGTTTGGAGGCCGCATTTCAGACCGCAGCGTAAGGAGAATAATGGATAAATATATAACCCTCACCTGCCAAAAAACAAAGGCCAGCCCCCATACGTTAAGACACACTTTTGCCACACATCTTTTAGATGCAGGGGCTGACTTAAGGTCAGTACAGGAACTATTGGGACATGTAAATATATCCACTACCCAAATTTATACCCATCTTACCCGGGAGGGAATAAAAAAAGTTTATGATAAAGCTCATCCCAGGGCTTAAATTGGAACGATTCCATAGGATAAACATTATTTTAAAACATATCTATTAAATATAATATAAATAAGATTTTTCTAAAAGGAAAGGGAAAGAATCATGATAAAAGGCACCACCATTGTTGCCGTAAAAAAGGGAAATGTTGCGGCCGTAGCTGGTGACGGACAGGTAACCTTCGGTCAAAATGTGATCATGAAGCAAAAAGCCTGTAAGGTAAGAAAAATTTATAACCAGGAAGTGCTGGCAGGGTTTGCCGGTTCAGTAGCTGATGCTTTAACTCTTTTTGAAAAGTTTGAAGAGCAGCTGGAAAAGTATCAGGGAAATTTAAAACGTGCAGCGGTAGAGATGGCCAAGGAATGGAGAACAGATAAGCTGCTCCGGCGGTTAGAAGCTCTGCTGATTGTGGTGGATGCCGAAAGCCTGCTGATTTTGTCAGGAACCGGTGAGGTCATTGAGCCTGATGATCAGGTAGCAGCTATTGGTTCAGGGGGGCCTTATGCCCTGGCAGCGGCAAAAGCCATGGCCAATTATACTGATCTTAGCCCTGCGGAAGTTGCTTATAATTCTTTAGTCATAGCTTCTGATATCTGTGTATATACAAATCGTGAGATTACGGTATTAAATTTGAACTGATATATTTTTTTTTAATTTAATTCTAAATATTCGAAATTATATTACGATCCATAATGATTTCTCAAGAATTGTTCAAATACTAATGGTGCTCAATATTTCGTGGTCTAGTGAATATTGTTAAATAGATTAATAAAAATGTAAGAATAATGTTCTGCAGCCTGTTAAGGCTGATAGGAGGGACAAAAAATTTGGAAGATTTAACCCCTAAACAAATTGTGCAGGAGCTGGATAAATTCATTGTGGGCCAGGGCAATGCCAAAAAATGTGTGGCAGTAGCTCTCCGCAACAGATATCGACGAAAAAAGCTTCCCCTTGAGATCAGGGATGAAATTATTCCTAAAAATATAATTTTAATCGGCCCCACAGGTGTGGGAAAAACAGAAATTGCCAGGCGGCTGGCCAGGTTGGTAAATGCTCCCTTTGTAAAGGTAGAAGCTACGAAGTTTACCGAAGTAGGATATGTTGGCAGGGATGTGGAAACTATGGTAAGAGACCTGGTAGAGACCGCTATCAGGATTGTTAAAACTGAAAAAATGGCAGCCGTAGAGGAAAAGGCCAGACAGATGGTTGAGGAACGCCTGGTGGACATATTAATGCCTCTTCCCAAAAAAGAAAAAAGTTACAGTAACCCTTTGGGGGCTTTATTCCAGGCTACTTTTTCCGGTGGAGAAGGGGAAGAGCAGGAGTTAGAACACGATGACCCGGAGAAACAGGAGGAAATATTTACCCGGAGAAGCCGTGTCCGTCAAGATTTAAAAGGCGGAAAACTGGAAGAAAAATATGTTGACGTGGAAGTAGATGACGTTTCTTCGCCCATGGTAGAAATATTTTCCGGTTACGGAGTGGAAGAGATGGGCATTAATTTCCAGGATTTCTTAGGAAACATGATGCCTAAAAAAAAGAAACAAAGAAAGGTAACGGTCAGCCAGGCCCGAAAACTGCTTCTTCAGGAAGAAGCTCAGAAACTCATTGACATGGACGAAGTTACTAATGAAGCCGTCCAGAGGGCGGAGCAATCAGGCATAATATTTTTGGATGAAATTGACAAGATTACCGGTAAAGATTCTTCCGTGGGGCCTGATGTGTCCCGGGAGGGAGTTCAGAGAGATATACTGCCCATTGTGGAGGGCTCTACAGTGATGACCAAGTACGGCCCGGTAAAAACTGATTTTGTGCTGTTTATCGCAGCCGGGGCTTTTCACATTGCCAAGCCTTCAGATTTAATACCGGAACTGCAGGGAAGGTTTCCAATCCGGGTAGAACTAAACAGCCTCACCCAAGAAGATTTTAAGCAAATTCTCACACAACCGAAAAACGCCCTTATTAAGCAGTATGTTGCCCTTCTTTCCACAGAAGGAATTGATATAGATTTTAAAGAAGAAGCCATTGATGAAATTGCAGAGCTGGCTTACAAATTGAATGAACAGATGGAAAATATAGGTGCCCGCAGGCTTCAGACTATTCTGGAAAAAATATTAGAAGAAGTTTCCTTTGAAGCTCCAGATTTATCAGAGAAGGAAGTGGTTATTGATGCACTATACGTTAATGAATCACTGAAAGATATTGTTAAGGACAGGGACTTAAGCAAGTATATACTATAATGGAGAGAGGGAGAGTGGGCATGGAAAACCTACTGGAGAGGACAAGGCAAATCAACAGCATTTTACAAAAATCAGCCGGGCACCATGTGGATTTTGGTGAGATTGCAGAAGTTCTAAGAAATGTAATCAATGCTAATGTATATATTGCCGATGGGAATGGATGTATAATGGGGTATTCCCTGGTAAAACAGTTTGAATGTGAAATTATGGTCAATGAGGTGTTGAAGGATAATTGTTTTCCCGTGGAATATAACGAATCTCTGATGAAAATTAATGAAACAAGGGTTAATTTAATACAGAAATCTAATCTTTGTGTTTTTATGGAAGATGCAGAATGTTTGTTTACCAATAAATTAACTACCATTGTGCCCATTTTAGGAGGGGGCAGGCGTCTGGGGACACTGCTCCTGGCCAGGTTTGCCGAACCTTTTGATACGGAGGATATTATTTTAGCGGAAACCGGTGCAACGGTGGTAGGCATGGAAATTCTAAGGGAAAAAGCGGAAAAGGTCGAGGAAGAAGCTAGAAGCAAAGCCATAGTACAGTTGGCTGTAGCTACACTGTCTTACTCGGAACTGGAGGCCATTGAACATATTTTTGATAAGCTGGAAGGAGATGAGGGGCTTCTGGTAGCCAGTAAGATTGCCGATCAGGTAGGAATAACCCGGTCAGTTATAGTGAATGCACTGCGTAAATTTGAAAGTGCCGGTGTAATCGAGTCCAGGTCCCTGGGAATGAAGGGCACCTATATTAAAATACTGAACCATCATTTATATGAAGAATTGAAAAAATTAAAAAATTAATTTTTATAAAAAGATATGGCGTACAAACTTTGTTATCAAGGCAGCGTAAATTAATATGCTGCTTTTTTATTTCTCATTAAGTAAATATGCTTCTAGCTGTCATTTTCACCCCTAAACTTTAATAAGCTAAAATCGAACGGTAATAATATTTTCATTTTAAGGAATAATAAGTTAGGGGAGTGTTTTTATTGCGAAAAAAATTAAAAAGAGATTATCATCTGAAATCGCTGATGGCCGGTTTTGCTGCCGGTATGTTCTTTGTACTGCTGATTTGCGGGGCAGTCCTGGGGGTTATTTCACAAAAAGGGGTGGTAGTTTACATAAACAGTGAAGAGGTGGCCAGGGCTGTTCAGTACCAGGTTACACAGTTTACCATAGATAATATTCCGGTTTATATGGATCAGGCTAAGAAGGATATTCCGCAAATCGTGGAGGAACAGGTAGAGGGGCAATTTACCTCCGGCAAATTGGAAATCGCCGGATTTAGTTTTAGCCTTCCGGAAGAATTTATTTTAAATTTAGAGGGTATGCTGAAGGATAATATTCAGGCAGGTATATATAGTATTATCGATGGGATGGACAATGACGGGCTTTCCAGGGAGTTGGGAAACAATGCCTACATTATTGCAAAGAAAGCTCTGGAGGAGGAATATCGAGGGAAAAGTTTTACTGTTAAACCTTTGGACTGGTTGAGTATCCTGGTAACTCTGGAGGTGGAGGAAGCTCTAGTTTTGGAAAACGAAACTGCGACCCAATAACATATCTAACGGCTTTTAGTACCAATGACTATAAGTTATTGCTAATATTTATAAATTGTGGTATACTACAAAAAGTGCGAAAAAACACGCATAATGGACAATCGGGAGGGTGCCGCAGGGTTTACGTGGTTTCCCGAAAGGATGAATTATGCGGAGGAAAAAACCAAGGGAGGAGGTGTTACATTGTCAGTTATTTCCATGAAGCAGCTGCTAGAAGCTGGTGTTCATTTCGGTCATCAAACCCGCCGATGGAACCCTAAAATGAAAAGCTATATTTTTACTGAGCGTAACGGTATTTATATTATTGATTTACAAAGAACCGTTAAACGGATTGACGAAGCTTACAATTACTTTAAAGATATTGCTGCAAGGGGAGAAAAAGTTCTGTTTGTGGGGACCAAGAAACAGGCTCAGGAGTCTGTTCAAAAGGAAGCAGACCGCTGTGAAATGTTTTACGTTAACCAAAGATGGCTGGGCGGAATGCTGACCAATTTCAGCACCATTAAGAAAAGGATTGATCGTCTTTTTGAGCTGGAGAAAATGGAAGAAGATGGGACCTTCGAAGTGCTGCCTAAAAAAGAAGTACTACGGTTGAAGCATGAAAAAGACAAGCTGGATAAATTTTTAGGCGGAATCAAACACATGAAGAGCCTTCCTGCTGCTGTTTTTATCATTGACCCCCGCAAAGAAAGAATTGCCGTTGCTGAAGCCAGAAAACTGGGGATTCCCATCGTAGCTATTGTGGATACCAACTGTGATCCTGACGAAATAGACCTGATTATTCCCGGGAATGATGATGCAATTCGGGCAGTTAAGCTGATTACCGGAAAAATGGCGGATGCCGTCATTGAAGGAAAACAGGGGTTGCAGATGAGAGAAGAACAGGAAAGAGAAATGGCAGAAGCAGAGGCCGCACAACAAGCGGAAGCTGTAGAAGAAGCGAAAGCTGCAGAGCAGGCAGTGGGAGCTCAGGAAGAAGTTGTAGTGCAGGAAGCTGCTGATGTTAAAGAAGTGAATGAAGTTAAAGAGTAACTTGAGTAAGGGTAGGTTAGCGCTTACCCTTGCTTTTTTCCATAATTAAAGTAGTAATTTAAGAACTTAGGAGGTTGTATTAGATGATTAAGGCTGCTGTAGTTAAGGAATTAAGAGAAAAGACTGGAGCAGGCATGATGGATTGCAAAAAGGCTCTGGTAGAGTCGGATGGAGATTTTGATAAAGCGGTAACTCTCCTTAGAGAAAAGGGGTTATCTGCTGCTGCTAAAAAGACAGGCCGTGTGACGGCTGAAGGGCTGGTGGACTCCTACATACATATGGGGGGGAAAATCGGTGTTCTTATAGAGGTTAACTGTGAATCTGACTTTGTGGCAAAAAATAAAGATTTCAAAGATTTTGTCCGGAACCTCTGCATGCAGATTGCAGCGGCAAATCCTTTATATATTTCCCGGGAAGAAGTATCTCAGGAGGATATGCAAAAAGAGAGTGAGATTTATCGAAATCAGGCCCTTCGAGAGGGAAAACCGGAAAAAATCGTAGATAAAATTGTTGAGGGGAAACTGGAAAAATACTACCAGGAGACCTGCCTGTTGGAACAGCAGTACATCAGGGATACCGACCGCAAAATCATAGACCTGTTAAATGACCAGGTAGCTAAATTAGGCGAGAATATCTCTATTCGACGCTTTTCCCGCTATGTTATGGGTGAAGGGCTGGAGAAAAGAGAAGATAATCTTGCTGCTGAAGTAGAGGCGATGACCAAGAAAGAATAAAAAGCACAAGTAGTGCTTTTTTTCTTAAAGAAGGAATTTATTTAAAAATGTAGAATATTTACACAGATTGGGGGGTTAACAGATGGGGACACCGAGATTTAAAAGAATTATTTTAAAGCTTAGCGGGGAGGCATTGGCTGGAAAAGCAGGATACGGTATTGACCCCGATGTTCTCGTTTGCATTGCCCAGCAGGTGAAGGAACTGCAAAAGGAACAGATACAAACTTCCATTGTGGTGGGAGGGGGCAATATATGGAGAGGTGCTGAAGCCAGTGCCCGGGGAATGGACAGAGCAACAGCGTACTATATGGGAATGCTGGCTACTGTAATCAATGCTCTTGCGCTGCAGGATGCATTGGAACAGCATAATGTGGACACCAGGGTTCAAACAGCGGTAGATATGAGACAGGTTGCAGAACCGTACATCAGGAGAAGGGCCATCAGGCATTTGGAGAAAGGCCGGGTGGTAATATTTGCCGCCGGCACTGGAAATCCTTATTTTTCAACCGATACCGCTGCAGCCTTGAGGGCTGCGGAGATTGAGGCGGAAGCTATTTTACTGGCCAAGGGCAAGGTGGACGCCGTCTATGATGCTGATCCCATTACTAATCCATCTGCACAAAAATTTACAAACCTTACCTATCTAGAGGTATTAAATATGGGTTTAGGAGTCATGGATTCCACGGCAGCTTCTCTTTGTATGGATAACAGCATCCCGCTTATCGTATTTCAATTGAAGTCAGGAAATGTCTTAAAGGCGGTTATGGGTGAAAAAATAGGAACCTTTATCAGTTAAAAGGGGGTTTATTTTATGAGTAGTGAAGTTTTTGATACCACAGAACATAAAATGGGTAAAGCAGTAGAGGTATTTAAAAGTGATTTAGTTACCATCAGGGCAGGCCGGGCTACTCCTTCTCTGCTGGACAAGATTACAGTGGATTATTATGGGACTCCCACACCATTAAACCAGCTGGCAAACATCAGCGCTCCAGAGCCCAGGCTAATTGTAGTGCAGCCCTGGGACAAGAATGTGATGGGAGAAGTGGAAAAAACCATTTTAAAGTCTGATCTGGGGTTGACTCCTAACAACGATGGCAATGTAATACGGCTGCCCGTACCTCAGCTTACGGAGGAGAGACGTAAGGAACTGGTGAAAATGATTCGAAAAAAAGCCGAAGAAAGTAAAGTAGCTGTTCGAAATATTCGTCGGGATGCCAATGAACAGCTGAAATTACAGGAAAAAGATGGAGAAATTACTAAAGATGATTTAAAACGTTCCCAGGACGAGGTACAAAAGTTAACCGACGATTATATTGAAAAAATTGACCAGGTTTTAACCGCTAAAGAAAAAGAAATTATGGAAGTATAAAGTGAGAATTTTATATCATGAGGGATAACCTTAGAGGAAAAGTGCCTGATGTCCTGGCTTTTCCCCTGGATCAAGCAAGGGAAACCCTTGAGCAGCAAGGGTTTAAAGTAGAAGTAGTAGTATATGGTGAGCCAAAAATTCCAGGAACAAATGTTTTAAGGGCAGCCAGGCAGAAATTAAACCAAAAAGATATAGTTGAAATCGTGGCAGTTTATGCTCTTGACGAAGTGATAGATGAGGTTTAGATATCTGCCCCCTCAGTGGAGGGGGTTTGTCTGTACAGGAGGATAACCATGAATTTAACCACAAGGGAAAAAGAGCTTCTCCAGAAAATAGATTCTAAGCGAGTTCCCTATCATGTAGCGATTATTATGGACGGTAATGGGAGATGGGCCAGGAAAAGAGGGCTTCCTAGAATTGCGGGCCATCGGGCCGGGGTGAATTCTTTAAAAGAGACCATTAGAATTGCCGACCAATTGGGAGTGAAAATATTAACCCTGTACACTTTTTCTACAGAAAATTGGAAGAGGCCCAGCAGGGAAGTAAAGTTTTTGATGAAGCTTCCAGAGGAATACCTTTCCAAGGAAATTGACGAACTCTGTGAAAAGAATATCTGTATTAAGTCAATGGGAGAGATTGCCGGTCTCCCGGACCACACCCGGAAGGCTGTGGAAGAAGCAATTATAAAGACTGAAGAAAATACCGGCTTAATCGTAAATTTTGCTTTAAACTACGGCAGCCGGGGAGAGATTCTCCGGGCAGTTAAAAAAATATCACGATTGGTTTCTGATGGTAGTATAAAAGAGGATGACATTAATGAAGATACCATTTCTGCATTTCTATACAGTGGGAGACAGCCTGATCCCGACCTGCTCATCAGACCCAGTGGGGAATTAAGGTTGAGCAATTTTCTTTTATGGCAGATGGCTTATACAGAATTTTGGTTTACGGAAACGTACTGGCCGGACTTCAATAAAGAACATTTTTTAGAGGCAGTCCTGGATTATCAAAAACGAAATCGCAGGTATGGAGGGTTAACAAAATAAGTGTTAAAAAAGCGTATTTTGAGCGGCCTGATTGGAGCTGCCCTGGCGTTATTTTTAATATATGAGGGCGGAATTGCATACTTTTTGGCTATATTCCTTTTCACCTTACTGGGATTGGAGGAGTACAGAAGGCTCTCAGTCAGGGGAAATTACTATTTCCCCCGGAGTATTTCTATTGCTGCAGCAGGAATTTATCTAGTTCTGCTTTATTTCCAGATGCCAAATATAATAGAAATGGCACCGCTGTTTCTTTTTTTCCCATTCAGTTTGTATTTACTTCTAAATAAGGACTTTAACTTCCGGGATCTGATTTTCACCACCTGGGGTGTTATATATATTGTATGGCTTTTTGGTTTTTTGATTGCCTTAAGAAATATGCCCAACGGGTTGAATTATACCCTGCTGTTGTTTCTTTCCATATGGATCAATGATACCGCAGCATTCTTTATTGGAAGTAACCTGGGGAAGCGTAAGCTGATTCCCCAAATCAGTCCTAATAAGACGGTGGAAGGTGCTCTGGGGGGACTCTTGGGGACCGTGGTATTTTTATTTTTCTTCAGAGTTCTGGTTAATATGGAACCGTTCATCGCTGTGCTGGCCGGAGTTTTTATTTCCTTGTTGGGACAGACAGGAGACTTATTGGAATCTGCTTTAAAGAGGTTTTTAGATACAAAGGATTCTGGAGAACTGATCCCGGGACACGGTGGAGTGCTGGACAGGTTTGATAGTGTTCTCATGGCAGCGCCATTTCTTTATTTTTATGTTAAATTTATTTCAGAGGTGTTGTAATTTTATGGATTTCGGGGGAAAATATAATAGGAAGAATTTAATACTTTTAGGTTCAACTGGTTCTATAGGGACTCAAACCCTTTCCGTGGTGGAAAAGTGGCCGCAGTATTTTAAGGTAGCCGCCCTGGCAGCAGGCTCTAATGTAAAACTTTTGGAAGAACAGGCCAGAAAATTTAAACCTGGCTTTATTTCCCTGGCTCAGAAAGAAGGAGCCGAGGAATTAAGAAAAAGGCTTAGGGACACCTCTGTTAAGGTGCTTTGTGGCGAAGAAGGCCTTTGGGAAATTGCCTCCACCCCGGAAGCAGACTGGGTGGTAAATGCACTGGTGGGGTTTGACGGTTTAAAGCCTACGGTGGCGGCACTGCAGGAAGGAAAAAATATTGCCCTGGCCAACAAGGAGACCCTGGTAGCCGGGGGGGAATTAATTATGAACCTGGCCGAGGAAAAAGGAGTAACTATTGTCCCAATTGACAGCGAACATTCCGCCATATTTCAGTGCCTTCAAGGGGAGAACTGGGAAAGGGTTTCAAAAATTGTTTTAACTGCTTCCGGCGGGCCTTTCCGGGGATGCACCCTGAAGGAACTTTCTAAAGTTACGCTGGCACAGGCCTTAGAACATCCCAACTGGGTAATGGGGAAAAAAATTACCATTGATTCCGCTACATTAATGAATAAAGGGTTGGAGGTGCTGGAGGCTCAGATCCTCTTCGGCCTGGACCTGGATCAAATTGAGGTGGTGGTACACCCCCAGAGCATCATTCACTCCATGGTAGAATTTATTGACGGATCTGTGAAGGCTCAGCTGGGGGTTCCGGATATGGGAGTTCCAATTCAGTTTGCCCTCACCTATCCGGACCGGTGGCCCAGCAGTTTTGAAAGGGTTAACTGGCGGGAAACGGAAAGGCTCAGTTTTGAGATGCCCGATATGGATTCTTTTCGCTGCTTAAAACTGGCT
The DNA here is from genome assembly GCA_003560915.1 of Syntrophomonadaceae bacterium. Lineage (GTDB taxonomy): Bacteria > Bacillota > Dethiobacteria > SKNC01 > SKNC01 > Contubernalis. Next base: position 14,624 of record PWJM01000091.1, on the reverse strand, counting down.
TATGAAGCGGGAAAAATCGGTGGTACTATGCCGGCGGCAATGAATGCAGCGAATGAAAGAGCAGTAGAATTATTTCTGGCAGATCGAATTTCTTTCCTGGATATACCCAGAATAATTGAAGAAACTATGCATAAACATAAAGTGATTTCCTGTCCCTCTCTGTCAGATATTATTGATGTGGATCGGGAGGTCAGAGAGCAAAAGATTTTGTAATAAATAAAATGTATTTCTTATACGCAGGGAGTGAAAAATTACTTGACTACGTTAGTAGCTTCAATCGTCATTTTTGGTCTGTTAATCTTTTTTCATGAGTTCGGACATTTTATTGTGGCCAAGAGAGTGGGAATTGGTGTGCTGGAATTTGCAATAGGTTTTGGCCCCAAGCTGATCTCCGTGGAAAGGGGGGGAACCCGCTATTCCCTGAGAGCCCTGCCTCTGGGTGGATTTTGCCGTCTTGTGGGGGAAGACCCTGAAGAAGTGGAAGATCAGGCAAGTTTTCAGAGTAAACCCCTGACCCATCGTTTTGCGGTTATTGCTGCAGGGCCTGTAATGAATTTTGTCCTGGCTGTGATTTTGTTTTTTGTGATGTATTTCTTTATCTTTGGCGTACCGGTTATGAATTCTACACAGGTGGGAGAGGTCCTGCCCGGCGGTCGGGCTGCTGAAACCGAACTGCAGTCCCAGGATACCATACGGGCAATAAATGGAGTTGAAATGAAAAACTGGGATGATATTATTACCACCATTAATGCTCGCCCTGAAGAGGAATTGATTTTGACCGTAGAGAGGGATGAGAAATTAAAGGATATCAGGGTGGTTCCCAAGGAAGACCCTCAAACACAAAGGGGTTTAATCGGAATTGCCCCTGAAACCAGGAAGTTTTCTTTATTGGGTTCTCTAAACCTGGGGATACAAAATACCTGGTGGTTTACCCGGTTTATTGTGGTGAGTATTTCTCAAATTATTACCCGACAGGCTGCACCGGAGGTAGCTGGCCCTATCGGGATTGTTCAGATGGTGGGAGAAGTAGCCCAAACAGGGCTTTCCAACCTTTTAACTCTGGCCGCCGTGTTGAGCATCCACCTGGGGCTTTTAAATCTTCTGCCCATCCCGGCTCTGGATGGCAGCCGATTAGTTTTTTTCCTGGTGGAGGGAATCAGGGGAAAACCGGTGGATCCCCATAAAGAAAGTTTTATCCATTTTATCGGTTTTACCTTACTAATCCTTCTGATGATTTTCATTGCTTTTCAGGATATTGCCCGGTTGGAAATATTTTAATTCATTATTAACGAGAAGGTGACACCAATATTTTTGAACAGACAAGAAACCATGAAGATCAAGGTTGGCAGTATATATATTGGGGGAGATGCCCCTGTCAGCATTCAGTCCATGACCAACACGGATACCCGGGATGTAGAGAAAACAGTTCAACAAATTCAAGAGTTAAAAGAAATCGGATGTGAACTGGTCAGGGTGGCCGTTCCGGACATGGAGGCTGCAGAAGCGTTAAAGCAAATTAAGGAGCGTATTTCCCTTCCCCTCATTGCTGATATTCATTTTAATTATAAATATGCCCTGAAGGCCATGGAAAATGGAGTGGACAAGGTCAGGATCAATCCCGGGAATATAGGCAGCAGGGAAAGGGTCAGAGAGGTGGCCAGGGCTGCAGAGGAATTCAAGGTTCCTATCCGGATCGGAGTAAACGCCGGTTCCCTGGAAAAACAGCTCATGGATAAATATGGTGGCCCCACAGCGGAGGCAATGGTGGAATCAGCCGTAAATCAGGCCCGCATGCTGGAGGAATTCAATTTTAACCAGATTATTATTTCATTAAAAGCAGCTGAAGTTACCAAAATGATAAGAGCTTATGAATTGATTTCGGAAGAAACCAGCTATCCCCTTCACCTGGGGGTTACAGAAGCAGGCACTGCCATTCGAGCTGCAGCGAAATCCGGCGTAGGTATCGGATATCTACTGTTAAGGGGAATCGGGGATACTCTCCGGGTTTCCATTACCGGGAGCCCCTTGAAGGAAATATTGGCCGGCAGGGAGATCTTACGTTCCGCAGGAGTAAGGGAGATTGGCCCCGAAATCATTTCCTGTCCCACCTGCGGCAGATGCGAAATCGACTTAATTTCCCTGGCGGAGAAGGTAGAAAAGGAACTAGAGACGTTCCCTTACCCCTTGAAAGTGGCAATTATGGGTTGTGTGGTAAATGGGCCGGGGGAGGCCCGGGAGGCGGATATCGGAGTTGCCGGGGGCAGGGGAGCAGGAGTTATTTTTAAAAAGGGGAAAGTATTGAAAAAGGTTGAAGAGGACAAACTTTTAGAAGAATTAATGAAAGAGATAAACTCTCTGGTAGATGAAGGCATTGATCATCCCAATACAGTATCTAATAAAGAAAGACCGGGCAGTCCGGGAGAAATACGGAGCAGGACTATTGCCATTATCCCGGCATTTAATGAGGGGAAAACCATAGGGAATGTGGTGTCCGTCTTAAAGGGTGTTCCCTTGATTGATGATATTATTGTAGTAAGTGACGGCTCCACGGATTCTACCGCTGAGGTGGCCAAGGAGTTGGGGGTAAAGGTGATAGAATTTGTAGAGAACCGGGGCAAGGGAGGAGCCATGAGGGCGGGTCTGGATTGCACCGTAGCAGATGTCATTTTGTTTTTAGATGCCGACCTGCTGGGTCTGACTACCTCACATGTATATGACCTGGTCCAGCCGGTTTTAAAAGGAGAAGCTGAAATGACTGTGGGCATCTTTGGAAAGGGGCGGGTGGCTACCGACCTGGCCCAAAAAGTGGCCCCGTATCTTTCCGGCCAGAGAGCTGTGAGGCGATCCCTTCTGGAGAATATATCCGGGATGGACATGGCCCGATTTGGGGTTGAGGTTGCCCTTACCCGGCACATAGAGGACAGTGGGATTAAGGTAAAAGAAGTGATATTAGAGGATATGTCCCATGTAATCAAGGAAGAAAAATTAGGGGTAATAAAAGGCCTGGCCGCCCGGGCTAAGATGTACTGGGAAATCGTTATGTTTTTGGTCAAAAAGGAGTATAATTGACCGCAGCCCTTGCATAAACCTTCTAATTATGTTAAAATAATTACGGAAATTTAGGGAGATTTTTGTTAAGAGTGGGTTTTTCCCACTCTTTCATATTACTAAGAAAAAAATAGCTTTGGAGGTTCAAGGTGAGTAAAAATAAGGTCTTAGATATTGCGGAACTTCTTTTTAAACCCCTGGAGGGAATCAACGGTTTGGAACTGGTTGACATAGAGTTTGTAAAGGAAGGTGAAAGCCATTACCTTCGGGTCTTTATTGACAAACCCGGAGGGATTTCCCTGGAGGATTGTAAGATGGTCAATGAAGAATTAAGCCAGGGGCTGGATCGTGAAGATCCCATCCCCCAAAGTTATATACTGGAAGTATCCTCTCCCGGACTGAACCGTCCCTTAAAAAAAGAAAAAGATTTCCAGAGATTTACCGGAAGAGAAGTTAAAATAAAAACTTTTGTGCCCCTGGGGGAACAAAAAGTATTTAAGGGTATTTTAAAGGGCTTTAACCAGGGGATTGTATCAGTTGAGACAGAGGCGGGGGTTAAGGAGATACCTCTGGATAAAATAGCAAAAGCAAATCTGGTGTTTTAGTTTTAAAGAGCTTTTGGGAGGTTAAGTTATGAATTATGAATTTATTGATGCATTAGAACAAATTGAAAAGGAAAAGGGTATCAGTAAGGATATACTCTTTGAAGCCATTGAGGCGGCGTTGATTTCAGCATATAAGAAAAATTTTAATACTGCGCCCAATGTTAAGGTCAGCATAGACCGGGACACGGGACAAATTGGAGTTTACTCCTGCCTGACTATTGTGGAGGAAGTAAAGGATTCACAGCAGGAATTATCTCTGCCGGAAGCCAGGGCACTTAGTTCTAAATATCAATTCGGGGACATTGTTGAGATGGAGGTTACCCCGAAAAATTTTGGGAGAATTGCAGCACAGACGGCAAAGCAGGTAGTAATTCAAAGGATTAGGGAAGCGGAAAGAGAGATTATATATAAGGAATACGTTGACAGAGAAGATGATATTGTTACCGGTATTGTCCAAAGAACGGACCAGAAAAACATTATTATTGATCTGGGTAAGGCAGAGGCTGTTTTGGCTCCTTCGGAACAGATGCCTAATGAAACATACAAACAGGGAGACCGCATTAAAACGTACGTGGTGGAAGTTAAAAAAACCACCAAAGGGCCCCAAATTCTGGTCTCTCGAACACATCCGGGCCTTTTGAAAAGGCTTTTTGAACTGGAAGTCCCTGAAATATACGATGGTACCGTAGAAATTAAATCAGTAGCCCGGGAGGCCGGCCACCGCTCTAAAGCTGCCGTTTACTCCAGGAATACTGAAGTAGACCCCGTAGGTTCCTGTGTAGGGCCAAAAGGGGTAAGGGTCCAAACCATTGTTAGCGAATTAAAAGGGGAAAAAATAGATATTATTAAGTGGAGCGAAGATCCCAGGGAGTTTGTTTCAAATTCACTAAGTCCTGCAAAAGTTTCCTCGGTGGAAATTAACGAAGACAAGAAAATAGCCGGCGTAGTGGTTCCTGATTACCAGCTTTCTTTGGCTATTGGTAAAGAGGGACAAAATGCCAGGCTGGCAGCAAAGCTGACCGGCTGGAAAATAGATATCAACAGTGAGTCTCAGGTAAAAAAACAGCTTCCAGAGGAAACGGATGAAATTTCTCAAGAAGAATTGGATGAGGCCACGGGATTTCGGGAACAGATGGATGAAGAAATGATCTTAGAGGAAGTAGAAAATGAAAATTCTGGTGTATCCCCCGAGCAAGAGGAAGATACTGGAAATATTGCAGAGGAAGATGCTTCAATGGAAAGGGAAGAAGATATTTTTATAGAACCTGACTCAGAAAAGGAAGAAAACAAAGCTTCAGCTGAAGAAGAAATTATAGAGGGTATCAACGACCACAATATAGAAAAATAGCATGCGGATAAAGGCTCCAGGATAGACCAGGATACTTTAAAGAGGAGGAAGGTGAAATGGCCAGAAAAAAAACGATTCCCCTGAGGGTCTGCATAGGATGTCAGGAGAAAAAAAGCAAGAAAGAGCTAATACGTATTGTTAGGACTCCTGAAGACACCATAGAAATAGACTTTACTGGAAAACGTTCTGGCCGCGGCACTTATATTTGCCCCACTCTATCCTGCTTTAAACAGGCAGTAAAAGGCAAACGCATAGAAAAAAATTTACAACGACCCGTGTCACCGGAAGTAAAAGAACGGTTGGAAAAAGCTCTGAAGGAAATTGAACACCATTGATTCAGGGTTGGATCATATTCAAATGACCAATTACTATAAGGGGGTCAATAAAATGGAGGTGTAGTTCATGGAAAAAATAAGGGTATATGAACTGGCAAAAAAATTAGGATTATCCAGTAAAGAACTGGTTGCTATTTTAAAGGATTTAGATATACAGAATATAAAAAATCATATGAGCAGCGTAGATGATGAAACTGCAGAGATGGTTACTGACTTGTTAACAAAAAAGGATGAGAAGAAGGCCCAGGAGCCTGAGGGTAAGAAAGAGGCCGCAGAGAAGAAAGCGAAAGAAGCGAAAGAAGCAAAAGATGTAAAAGAGGCGAAAGTGGCAAAAGAAGCAAAAGAAGCAAAAATAACCAAGGGAAAGAGAGCGGTAAAAACCGATAAACGTCCGGATAAAAAAAGAGGACGAGAAAAGCCGGAGGAGAAACAGGAGAAAAGCCAGGCAATCGTGTTGGAAACCCCTATTATCGTTAAAGAACTGGCGGATAAACTGAACGTTGCTCCTGGAGAACTAATTACCAAACTCATGGCCCTGGGGGTCTTAGCCAATATTAACCAGGAGGTAGCACCTGATGCCATAAAAATTGTGGCGGAGGAGCTGGGATACTCCGTAGAGCTGAAAGTCATTGAGAAGGATGAAATAGAAAAGGAAATTATGCCCATAGAGGAGGACCCCCGAAATCTCAAGCCCAGGTCTCCGGTAGTTACCGTTTTGGGGCATGTAGACCATGGGAAAACTTCTCTCTTGGATGCTATCCGGGAAACCAATGTTACATCCCAGGAGGCCGGAGGGATTACTCAGCATATCGGAGCTTATCAGGCGGTTATTAATAACCAAAAGATTGTATTTCTGGACACACCCGGTCACGAGGCCTTTACTTCAATGAGGGCAAGGGGTGCGCAGGTGACAGATGTAGCTATTCTGGTAGTAGCAGCGGATGACGGAGTCATGCCTCAGACTGTGGAGGCATTAAACCATGTCAGGGCAGCCGGGGTTCCAATTATCGTGGCAGTGAATAAGATAGACAAACCTAATGCCAATCCGGACCGCGTAAAACAGCAGCTTACAGAATACGGACTCGTCCCCGAAGAATGGGGAGGAGAAACCATATTTGTACCGGTATCCGCCCTGAAGGGTGAAGGGTTGGATACTCTATTGGAGATGATACTTCTGCTGGCAGAAATGGCTGAGCTTAAAGCAAACCCCGCCACCACCGCCAGAGGAATCGTAATTGAAGCCAAGCTGGACAAAGGAAGGGGACCAGTAGCCACCATATTGATTCAAAATGGCTCTTTGAAAGTAGGGGATGCAGTGGTTTGCGGGTCCATCTACGGTAAAGTAAGGGCCATGATTAGTGACACAGGGCAGAAAGTGAAAAAGGCGGGTCCCTCTACGCCTGTAGAGGTACTGGGTTTTTCGGATGTCCCTGATGCAGGAGATTTATTTCAGGTGGTTAAGGATGATAAAATGGCTCGTCAAATTGGCGAAAAACGATCCACCAGGAGACGGGAGCAGGAGCTGCAAAAAACCCGGAAGGTATCCCTGGATGATCTTTATAAACAGATTCAGGAGGGGCAGATTAAGGACCTCAATATTATTATTAAAGGGGATGTTCAGGGCTCAGTAGAAGCGCTGAAGGATTCTCTGCTGAATGTGAGCAATGAGGAGGTCCGCCTTCAGGTCATTCATACCGGAGTAGGGGCTATTAACGAATCGGATATTATGCTGGCAGCAGCCTCTGAGGCAATCATTATTGGTTTTAATGTAAGGCCAGAACCCAATGCCCGTAAAATGGCCGAACAGGAAAATGTAGAGGTAAAGCTTTATAGGGTTATTTATGAAATTATTGAGGATATTAAGGCAGCCATGACCGGTATGCTGGATCCCAAATTTGAAGAGGTGGTCCTGGGAAGGGCTGAAATCCGTCAAACCTTTAAAGTGTCCAGACTGGGGAATATTGCCGGCTGTTATGTCATCGATGGTAAAATTACCAGGGACTCAGGAATCAGGGTAATCAGGAATGGAATCGTAATCCACGAAGGCCGAATCGATTCATTAAAAAGGTTTAAGGACGATGTAAAGGAAGTCGTGGATGGTTACGAATGCGGCATCATGTTAGAAAGGTTCAATGATATAAAAGAAGGGGATATTCTTGAAGCCTTTGTAATGCAGGAAGTGAAAGCATAGACCGGAGGAAAATATGATTATCGGAATTTGCAGGGTAGAGATGTTTTTCCCAAACCTTCAGTCATTAAAGGATAAAAGACGGGTTTTAAAGAGTATACTTTCGAAATTAAGGCAAAAATATAATGTGTCCATTGCTGAAATTGATGATCATGACAAATGGCAGAAAACTACCCTGGCGGCTGTCTGTGTGAGCAATAATTCTGGTTTTGCCAATCGAATTCTGGATCGAATTGTTAAGGAACTGGAGAATGAAAAGGAAGGATATTTAATAGGTTATAAGGTAGAAATAATTTGAACTATGGGGGTATTCTAAAATGACCAGACAGAAGGCCCGGGCAAGTAGAGTAGGAGAACAGATAAAAAAAGAAGTCAGCCAAATAATTCAGTCAGAATTAAAAGACCCCAGGTTTACCGGCTTTTTAAGCGTTACGGATGTAGAGGTCACAAGAGACCTGGGTTTTGCCCGGATTTATGTAAGTATATATGGCAGTGAAAGTGAAAAGCAGTTAACCCTTAAGGCGCTGGAAAGTGCCCTTGGGTTTGTTCGTTCGGAAATTGGGAAGAGAATTCGCTTGAGGCATGTGCCGGAAATCAGTTTTCATCTGGACCAATCCATTGAATACGGAGCCCATATTACAGAGATTTTAAACGACTTAAAAGAAAAAGAAAAACGAGGAGAAGATAGTGATTAACTCCAGCTCCGGGCTTGATACTATTGCTAAACTCTTATTAAAAGAAAACAATTATTTAATTACCTCCCATATGAATCCAGATGGTGACAGTGTAGGGTCTGCCCTGGCTTTATGGATTGCACTGAACTCTCTGGGGAAAAAGGCTGTGCTCACTACTATAGACCCTGTGCCATTCAAGTACCGTTTTCTCCCTCATTGGGAAGAGGTAAAGGAATGGCAGGAGGTAGAAACCGGGGATTATGGGCTGATCATTGTTCTGGATAGCAGTGATTTAAGGCGCATTGAGCCTTTGATGGATTTGGCCAAAATCCAAAGAGTTATAAATATCGACCACCATGTGACCAATGAAAAATTTGGCCAGTACAACTATATTGATGCCGGGGCCGGTTCTGTAGGGGAGATTATTTATGAACTGTTAAAGCAGATGAAACTGGCTATAACTAAAGAAATAGCCATGTGTCTGTATACTGCGATAAACACGGATACCGGTTCCTTCAGATATGCCAACACCAGCTCCCGTACCCACCGAATCGCGGCGGATCTGGTTGAATCAGGGGTTAACCCGGCGGAAATGACCCGCCATATTTATGAAAATGCTACCCGGGAAGGTACCCTGCTGATTAAAGAAGCCTTAAGCACTTTGGAATTTGACTGCGGGAACCAAATTGCCCATATCACGGTAACCCTGGAAATGATGAAGTGCACCGGTGCAAGAGAAGAGGATACAGAGGGCCTGGTAAACTACACCCGAAACATTCAAGGGGTGGAAATAGGGATTTTATTTAAAGAGATATGTGAAGGAAAGATCAGAGTAGGATTTCGTTCCCACAGGGTAGATGTCAGTCAGCTGGCGGAGATTTATGGAGGGGGAGGACATCCCCGGGCAGCCGGATGCCAGGTAGAAAAAACCTTGCCTGAAGCCAGGCAGGAGGTTTTAAACAGCGCCCGGAAGTTCCTGGAGGAATGTAAAAATCCAGTGAATGGATGAATGATATGAATATGGATGGATTTATAAACTTCTTTAAACCTCCCGGTATGACTTCTCATCAGTGTGTTGCCTATTTTAGAAGACTGCTGGGAATAAAAAAAATTGGTCATGCCGGAACCCTGGACCCTGGTGCTGCCGGGGTTTTACCAATTTGTCTTGGAAAAGGGACAAAGGCTGCAGCCTATCTTTTAGAATCCACAAAAATATACCGGGGGGAAATGCATCTGGGAATCACCACAGATACACAGGACGCATACGGAAAAACGTCCGGGGTATTTCCGGTAGAAGCAATAAGCCGGGAACGGTTAGAGAAGGTGATGGACCAGTTCAGAGGGGGAATTATCCAGATACCTCCTATGTTTTCCGCGGTGAAGCATAAGGGTAAACCTCTTTATAAGCTGGCCCGCCGGGGAGAAGTGGTCCCCCGGAAGCCCCGGGAGGCCGTAATATTTTCCCTGGAAATACTGGATGTAGAATTACCCCGGATTCTATTTCAGGTAGAGTGTTCCAAAGGTACATATATCAGGACTTTGGCAGCGGATATCGGGGAAAGTTTGGGGACGGGAGCGTACCTTTCTTTTTTATTGAGAGTTCAATCGGGCCCCTTTGGAATTGAAGAATCTTATACCGGAGAAGAAGTGAGTAAAAAAATTCAGGAAGGGAGTATTGGGGACTGCATCCTTCCGCTGGACTATGTCTTCGGACATTTTCCTGCAGTGGTACTCCGGGAGGAAGCTTTTAATCCTTTTGTTAATGGAGTGGGCCAGACTACTGCACGCTTGAAAAATTATTCTGTTTCCGATAAAATGGTAAGGGTTTACTCCTCCACAGGAATTTTTTTGGCCCTGGGTGAATGGAAGAAGCACTCGGGTGAAACTGTGCTTACACCCAAAAAAATCTTTTGGCAGGCCTGATGGACAGATATGTAAAGGTATGGTGAGGTTTAATGGAAATAATTTATGGGCTTGATCAATGCGGCGAAATTCAAGGAATGGCCCTGGCTCTGGGAAATTTTGACGGTGTTCACCGGGGGCATAGGGAAATACTGAATATTACCGTCCAAAAAGCCAGGGAAATTAAGGTTAAAAGTGCAGTACTGGTTTTTGACCCTCATCCCCTCAACCTTTTAAAACCTGAAAGCAGGCCCCAGATTTTAACTCCTCTCCTGGAAAAAGCTAGTCTTATGGAGGAATTAGGGATTGACCTTCTGCTGGTAATTCCCTTTGACCGACAGTTTGCTTCCCTTAAACCGGAGGAGTTTGTTAAAAAATTCCTGGTAGATTGCCTGCAGGTAAAAGAAGTAGTGGTAGGGTTTGATTACTCTTTTGGCCGGGAAGGTTCCGGCAGGGCGGAGGATTTAAAACAAATGGCCCGGCTTTATGGTTTTAAGGTCCAGGTAGTACAGCCGGTGATCTTCAATGAAAAGATTGTGAGCAGTTCTCTGGTAAGAGATTTAATTTTGCAGGGACGGATGAAAGAGGCTTCGGTTTATCTGGGGTATCACTATTTTATTAGAGGAAAGGTTATCCCCGGTGAAGGAAGGGGAAAATTTCTGGGGTACCCCACTGCTAATATAGAGGTCCCCCTGGAAAGGATTATCCCTGCCGATGGGGTTTACCTGACCAACGTGACCTATGAAAAGCAGAACTATTACGGCCTTACCAATATCGGATATAATCCTACCTTTAGGGGTACAATAAAAACTATAGAAACACATATCGTAAATTTTGAACATAGTATCTATGAAAGTGAATTGAGACTGGCATTTTTGCAAAAAATAAGGGATGAAAGGCCTTTCTCCAGCTCAGAAAAATTAAAGGAACAGATAAAGCTGGACCTGCATCGGGCCTTAAAAATTATAAAAAGTTTCAATAATGATTTAGCGGGATTTAAACAGCCTTGAATTTCCTTTACAAGGAAATTTGGTTATGATACAATAAAAATGCTTTTCATGAACCTTCAGCTAGGAAAATCGAGTCTCCGACGATTCTCTTGGCTTTAGGGGATAATTAAGATAAGGAGGTGAAAAGGGAATGACCATGAGTCTTGATCGCAAACAAGAAATAATTAATAAACATCAACTGCATGAGAGCGATACCGGGTCACCCGAGGTGCAGGTGGCAATTTTGACGGAAAGAATTAATCACTTAAATGAACACCTGAAGACCCATAAAAAGGACCACCATTCCCGCAGAGGACTGCTGAAAATGGTAGGCCAGCGGCGGGGGCTGTTAAACTACATGAGAGATCGCAACCCCGATAGATATTTAAATCTGATCAAAAGTTTAGGCTTAAGAAAGTAAGCAGGAAATAAAAGCGGGCTATCCCGCTTTTATTAATATAATAGAAAAGGAGGGTTTACATGGAGCAATTTCAAATGGAGGTAGCCGGAAACACTCTTACTTTAGAAACCGGTAAACTGGCTAAACAGGCCCATGGAGCGGTTTTAGTCCGCTGCGGGGACACTGCTGTACTGGTTACGGCTACCGTTTCTAAGGACCCCAGGGAAGGGATAGATTTCTTTCCCCTGACTGTGGACTACGAAGAAAGGCTTTATTCCGTAGGGAAGATCCCCGGCGGCTTTATCAAGCGGGAGGGGAGACCAACAGAAAAAGCGACTCTGTCAGCCAGGTTAATAGACCGTCCAATCCGTCCGCTTTTCCCAAAGGTTTTTCGTAACGCGGTACACGTGGTGGCTACAGTGCTTTCCGTAGACCAGGATTGTCCCCCGGAAATTCCTGCACTCATTGGTGCTTCTGCGGCTCTTACCATCTCTAAGATTCCATTCTTAGGGCCCATTGCTGCAGTTATGGTAGGTATGGTGGATGACCAGATGGTAATTAATCCCACCTGGGAAGAGTCAGAAAAGAGCGCTCTAAAACTAATCGTAGCCGGCACCAAAGATGGGATTATGATGGTAGAAGCCGGAGGCCACGAAGTCTCAGAGGACAAGATGCTGGAAGCCATTCTCTTTGGGCATGAAGAGATTAAAAAGATTATTCAGCTTCAGGAAGAGATGGCCGCAAAAGTGGGTGTAGAAAAGATCCAGTACGTTGTTCCGGAATCCGGTGGCGAACTGGAAAGCGCCGTCAGGGAACAGGTTACATCTAAACTGGCGGGGGTCTTAGGAATTAAAGAGAAGCATGAAAGAGAAGAGAAAGTTGATGAGATCAGAAAAGATGCCCTTTTGTATTTTGAAGAAACATATCCCGGAATGGAAAGAGAAATTAAAAATCTGGTAGAGACCATTCTGAAAGAAGAAACAAGAAAGAAAATCGTTCATGAGAGCGTGAGGCCTGACGGGAGAAGGCCTGATGAAATCAGGCAGATTACTTCTGAATTAGGGATACTGCCCAGGGCCCATGGTTCGGGGTTATTTACTAGAGGACAAACCCAGGTTTTGACAGTTTGTACCCTGGGAGCTATGGGGGATGTCCAAATGCTGGATGGCCTGGGGCTGGAAGAATCTAAAAAATTCATGCATCATTATAATTTCCCACCTTTTAGTGTCGGAGAAAGTGGATTTATGAGGGGGCCCGGTAGACGGGAAATTGGGCATGGAGCCCTGGCTGAAAAAGCAATTCTTACTCTGCTGCCCGATGAAGAATCCTTTCCTTACACCATACGGCTTGTATCAGAGGTGCTGGAGTCCAATGGTTCTACCTCAATGGCCAGCGTCTGTGCCAGCTGTCTTTCACTCATGGATGCCGGGGTGCCTATCAAACGGATGATCTCGGGAATTGCCATGGGTCTCATTAAAGAAGAGGACAAAGTAGCCGTTCTTTCTGATATCCAGGGTATGGAGGACTTCTATGGAGATATGGACTTCAAAGTAGCAGGGACCCGCGAAGGGATTACCGCCCTGCAGATGGACATTAAAATTAAAGGAGTTTCCAAAGAAATCCTGGAGGTTGCTTTAAAACAGGCCAAAGCCGGGTACATTTATATCATGGATAAAATGGCAGAAGTCATCTCGGAACCCAGGCCGGAGCTTTCTCCTTATGCTCCCAGAATATTTACCATACAAATTCATCCTGATAAAATCAGGGATGTTATTGGTCCAGGAGGCAAAATTATTAATAAGATTGTAGCCGAGACCGGTGTAAAAATAGATATTGAGAATGATGGTAAAATATATGTGGCTGCATTTGACGAAGAAGGCGGAAGAAAAGCCCGGGAAATGATCGAAAATCTAACAGTAGACGTGGAGGCAGGAGTTACCTATTTAGGTAAGGTGACTCGGGTAGAAAAATATGGAGCCTTTATGGAAGTACTTCCCGGTAAAGAGGGTCTGTGTCATATTTCCCAACTGGACCACAACCGGGTAGGAAAAACTGAAGATGTAGTAAATATAGGTGACGAAGTATTAGTAAAGGTTCTGGATATTGACGACCGAGGACGCATTGATCTTTCCAGGAAGGCAGCCATGGGGGGAGCCTGTGAGGAAACTCAGGAAAAGCCTGAGGGAGATAGAGGTTCCGGTGGCAGGCCTGATAGAGGGTCCGGTGGAGGCTCCGGCGGCAGACCCAGGTCCAGGCCAAGACAAAGAAGTTAGAAAACATAAACCAAATTTGGTTTATGTTTTTTTATTTGGTCTAAAAAAATTTTTTATATAATACTAATTTAATATATAAAAAATGATGAAAGGGGGAGAAGAATGTTTTATAACTTTACCTTTACCTCTAAAAATATAAAAAGAGGTATTATCGTGATTATTTTATTGGCAGCTCTGTGGTTTGTTTTAAGCTACCAGATTCTACATGGAGTATTCTCTCCGGGCAAGGACAGCGGCATCTATCGGGTGGATACCGAAAAGAATATTATCGCTTTAACCTTTGATGTGGTCTGGAGTGATGAATATACCAGGGATATCTTAAAGACCCTGGACAGGTATGATCTTAAGGCCACTTTCTTTGTTACAGGAAAATGGATGTAAAAATACCCGGAAATGACGGAGGAAATTCTAAAAAGTGGGCATGAAATTGGAAACCACTCCTATTCCCATGCCCATATGAAGGAACTGGATGAGGAGGAAATTGAAAAAGAAATTATGAAGGCGGATAATTTACTAAAGGAAAATTTCGATTATCGTGCTTTGTTTTTCAGGCCGCCCTTTGGAGAATATGATGATAGAGTATTGAACATTGCTGAACAAGCTGGCTATTATACGGTGCTCTGGAGCATTGAAACCGGGGATTGGTTGAATCCCGGAGTGGATAAAATCATAGACCGGGTGGTAAAGAGGACCCACAAAGGAGGAATCATCCTGCTCCACAATTGTTCCCCCCAGGGGGTTAAGGCCCTGCCTATGGTTATTCACTCACTAAAGTTAAGGAAATACAAAATAGTTCCGGTTTCTGAACTGCTGGGGCTTACAGAAAAACATGAAGAAACCATAAAGCAGGTAGATCCATGGT
>PWJM01000054.1 GCA_003560915.1 Syntrophomonadaceae bacterium | reverse complement strand
TCTCCTCTTTTTTTACTACAGCGGTATTTGAATAAACGATTAAAATATTCGCTGTTGAATTATTATCTTAATAGATATCACGCTACTGTTATTATGTTAAAAAACGGTTCTTATTTTACTATAAATTTACTGGGAGCCTTGACAATTATTAGATTTGGCAGTTTAGTAAAGGCAGTAAACTGCAGAGTTAATGGAGTGATGTAAGGAAAGATGTTAGTTGTTGAAATATATTATAAAATGTTAATATAATTACATATGCAGTAGAAGGTTTTTTAAACTAATCATAGAATTAAAATCTTAAAACAATGTTTTTTTAACTAATTTACTTATTTTTTAAATAATCATATTATCAGGAAATGAGATAAAATTTAAGAAGAAAGGGGTGTGAAAATGAAAGAAATGATTGTGGTCGATGTCAAGAAATGTGTGGGATGCCACACCTGTGAAATTTCCTGTGCGGTAGAACATTCCAAGACCAAGAACTTATTCACCTCGATTTCCGAAAAGCCTCTCCCCAAGAGCCGTATTGTTGTAGAATCTTCTAACGGTACCAATCTTCCGCTGCAGTGCCGCCACTGCGAAGAACCTCCCTGCCTGAATGTATGCCCTACTAAAGCTATTACCAAAGAAGAGGCAGGCGAAGCTGTACTGATTGAACAAGATCTCTGCATCGGCTGTAAATCCTGTATTCTGGTATGTCCTTTCGGAGCCGTTACCTTGTCTTCAGATGAAAAAGCCGTTTTAAAATGTGACCTTTGTATAGAACGTACTTCCAAAGGGCAGATTCCCGCCTGTGTATGCAGCTGTCCTACCCATGCGCTGTTGTTTACTTCCATGGATCAGCTGACCAAGGAGAAAAGGAGGGAGTTCATGGTAGAATTTTTAAAGAGCAGTTAGCAACCTTTAAATCTTCTACCTGTTTATTATGACGGTAGATTTAGAAAAAGTGAATTCAATTATTGAAAAGTACAGGGATGACAGGGAAGCGTTTATCGCTCTTCTTCAGGATATCAGTGCAGAATACAGATATTTGCCGGAAGAGGTTATAAGATATGTTTCGGAGGAGATAGAGGTGCCCGTGAGCCGGCTTTTCAGCCTGGCCACCTTTTATACCTCTTTCCGGCTGGAACCCCGGGGGGAACATGAGGTTCAAGTCTGTATGGGAACCGCCTGCCACGTCAGGGGAGCTCCCAGGATGTTGGATAAAGTTACCCAAAAATTGAACATAAAACCCGGGGAAACTACGGAGGATAAAAGATTTACTGTAGAGACCGTAAACTGTGTGGGTGCCTGTGCACTGGGCCCTCTGCTGGTTTATGATGGGAAATACTACGGTAAGCTGACCCAATGGAAAATAGAAAAGCTGCTGGAGGGATCTAATGATGAAGATGACCAGTCCAGCTGAACTGGAGAAATATAGAAGCTCAATCCTGGAGGGAATAGACTCCGGGCGTCCATCTGTTTCCGTCTGCTGCGGCACTGGATGTTCCGCCTCCGGCGCGTTGGAAGTGGTATCTGCCTTTGAGAGGCTCCTGGAGGAAAAGGGGATTCAGGCGAATATCAACACAAAAATTACCGGATGTCACGGTTTTTGTGAGCAGGGCCCCCTGGTGCTGCTTTCTCCGGGGAACCGGTTGTATTGTAAAGTAACGGAGGAAGATGTGGATGATATTATTGAAGAGACCCTTTTGGCAAACCGGGTGGTGGAAAGGCTTTTATTTGTAGACCCGGTAACCGGTGAAAAAATTGAGAAGGAAGAAGAAATCCCTTTTTACAAGAAGCAGCTGCGCTTGATATTTGGGGACAATGGAAAGATGGTCCCCACCGATATTCGCGATTACCTGTCCCTGGGCGGTTATTCTGCCCTGGCAAAGGTATTAAAGGGGATGGGCCCACAAGAAGTAATTCAGGAAATTAAAAATTCCCGGTTAAGGGGCCGGGGGGGAGCTGGATTTCCCACCGGATTGAAGTGGGAATCCTGTGATAAAGCTGAAGGGGATATCAAGTATGTAATCTGCAACGCCGACGAAGGAGACCCTGGATGTTTTCAGGACAGGAGCTTACTGGAGGGCAATCCTCACCTGGTACTGGAGGGGATGATTATCGGCGCTTACGCTGTGGGAGCTTCTCAGGGCTATATTTATGTGAGAAATGAATATCCCCTGGCGGTTAAAAACTTCAGCACAGCCCTGGAACAGGCCCGGGAGATGGGCCTTTTGGGAGAAAACATACTGGGCAGTGACTTTTCTTTTAACATAAAAGTAGTCCGGGGGGGAGGCGCTTTTGTCTGCGGAGAATCCAGCGCCCTGATTACCTCTATTGAAGGAAGGATAGGGGAACCCCGCTACAAGTTTGTTCATGCTGCGGAAAAAGGCCTGTGGGATCGGCCCACAGTGCTGAACAACGTAAAGACCTGGGCAGCTGTTCCACTGATTATCAACCGGGGGGCTGAATGGTTCAGCGAAATCGGTACAGAACAGAGCAAAGGGACCATGATTTTTTCCTTGACCGGCAAAGTGAACAACACCGGACTGGTGGAGGTCCCCATGGGAATTTCCCTGAGAGAACTGATATTTGAAATCGGTGGTGGGATTCTGGAGGGCAGAAAGTTTAAAGCTGTCCAGACCGGAGGCCCGTCAGGGGGCTGTATCCCCGAAGGACTGTTGAACCTGCCCCTGGATTTTGAAAAGCTTGCGGAAGTGGGTTCCATGGTAGGATCCGGTGGAATGATCGTCATGGATGAGACCACCTGTATGGTAGATGTAGCCAAGTATTTCTTATCCTTTACCCAGGAGGAATCCTGTGGAAAATGCGTGCCCTGCCGGGAGGGAGGAGAGCACATGCTCAAGATTCTGGAGCGTATCACCCGGGGAGAAGGGGAAGAAAGGGATCTGGAGCTGTTAAAAGAAATTTCCGATACCATGCAGTGTGCTTCCCTGTGTGCCCTGGGAAAACTGGCTCCCAACCCGGTATTGACCACGCTAAAGTACTTTCCGGAGGAATACCTGGCTCATATTAAAGATAAGAAATGTTCCGCCGGTGTCTGTAAGGAACTGATTGAATATTTGATCGACCCGGAGGCTTGTACCGGCTGTGGACGATGTCTGAAAGCCTGTCCCACCGGAGCTATTTCCGGTGAAAAGGAAGCAGTGCATATCCTGGATCAAGAACAGTGTATCAAGTGCGGAAACTGCATGGAAGTTTGTCGTTTTGATGCAGTTTCCGTGGAATAGAGGTGTAAGAATGGTTTCCATAACGATTAACGGACGGGAAATAAAAACGGACCAAGAGGACATTACCCTGCTGCAGCTGGCCCGCAGTGAAGGGATTGGAATTCCTACTCTCTGTTTCCATAAAGCTTTACTTCCTTATGGAGCCTGTCGGCTCTGTGTGGTGGAGGTGACCGGGGGCCAAAACACGAAAATTGTGAACTCATGTGCCTATCCGGTGAGGGAAGATGGCATTTCAGTTCAGACTAACACTCCTAAATTAAAACAGATACGAAAAAATATATTGGAATTTCTTCTGGCCCGATGTCCAGAGATAGACATGGTGAAAAAGATGGCTTCCGGATTAGGAGTAAAGGAAAAACGATTACCGGAAAAGTCGTTACCAGAGGATCAAACAGAAGAATGTATCCTCTGCGGTTTATGCGTCAGGGTTTGCGGTGAAGTGATTGGAAAAGAGGCTATCAGCTTTGTGCATCGGGGAGCGGAAAGAGAAGTGGCAGCTCCATTTTATTCTCAATCCAAGGATTGTGTGGGTTGTACCGCCTGTCACTTTGTCTGTCCCACCGGTGCCATCAAGGTAAAGGAATCAGGGAATAAACGTTTTATATCCCCCTGGAATACAGAAATAACCCTGGTTACCTGCGAAATGTGCGGTATTTCCTTCGCTCCGGAAAATTCCGGTGAATATTTGCAGGCCAAGTTAGGACTGCCGGCGGAATGGCTGAAGCTTTGTCCCCAGTGCCGCCGGAAGGTGGCAGCAGAGACCATGGGCAAATATGATTTTACCAGTAGGAATGTTATTTTAAAAAAATAAAAAGTTTTATGAAGGGAGAGGTGAAATATGGATAAAGATAAGCTTTCCCAGATGAGTGCAGACCCGGCCGTTCAGGCCATGATCCCTAAAGCCAAGGAGGAAGGGATTGAAAGCATCTGGGACCGTCTGGAACAGCAGCAGCCAAACTGTGGTTTTGGAGATTTAGGACTTTGCTGTCGAAATTGTTTGCAGGGCCCCTGCCGTATTGACCCCTTTAAACAGGGAGCCCAAAGGGGAATTTGTGGGGCGGATGCCGATACCATCGTAGCCCGTAACCTGATCAGGGCCATCGCTGCAGGAACCGCCGCCCACTCAGGACATGCCAAGCACCTGGCTCATATTCT
>PWJM01000039.1 GCA_003560915.1 Syntrophomonadaceae bacterium | reverse complement strand
CGGAAAAACGTGGATGTCCTGACGATGACCGCCACACCCATTCCCCGGACCCTTTACATGTCTCTGGTGGGAGTCAGGGATCTGAGCGTTATTGAAACCCCTCCGGAAAACCGTTATCCCATTCAAACTTATGTGGTGGAATACTCGGAGGCTATGATCAAGGAATCACTTCAGAGGGAATTGAACCGGGGCGGCCAGGTTTACTTCGTGTATAATCGGGTGGAAACCATTGAAAAATGGGGGGAAAAGCTTAAACAAATTATTCCCCATGCCCGGATTGTCATTGGGCATGGGCAGATGCCTGAGTCCAGGCTGGAGAAAAACATGTACTTGTTTCTCAACAAGGAATACGATATCCTCCTGAGCACTACCATCGTAGAGGCAGGTCTGGATATTCCCAATGTAAATACCATGATTATTTACGATGCTGATAAAATGGGCCTTTCCCAACTGTACCAACTGCGGGGTAGAGTGGGCAGGTCTAACCGGCTGGCCTATGCTTACCTGACCTTTCAGAAGGATAAAGTGCTTTCCGAAGTGGCAGAAAAAAGGCTGCAGGCCATCAAAGAATTTACAGAGCTGGGATCGGGATTTAAAATTGCCTTGAGGGATCTGGAAATCCGGGGAGCAGGAAATATCTTAGGCCCTGAGCAGCACGGCTTTATTGTTACCGTAGGGTTTGACCTTTACTGTCAGCTTTTAGAGCAGAGCATCAAGGAGCTTAAGGGAATGCCCGAAGAGGAAGCTCCCGAAATCAAGATTGAGTTAAATGTAGATGCCTTTATTCCCGCTTCTTATATTCACCACCACAGCCAAAAAATCTATATCTACCAGAAAATTGCGGCCATAGACTCTTTGGAAGAGACAGAAGACGTGGAGAGGGAGCTGAGCGACCGTTATGGCCGGGTTCCGGACCCGGTTAAAAATCTCCTGAAGATTGCCCGATTGAAAGTTTATGGCGGGAAGCTGCAGATTTCATCATTTTCTCAGGAAAAAAATTTGGTTATGATAAATTTTTATTCTGATTTTAAAGGTAGGGGCGAAGAACTGTTACAGATTGCCAGTTATTTTCCTGAAGAGGTGAGTATGCAGGTGGGCAGAGAGGTCAAGTTTAAGTTAAATGTTCAGGGAATCAGGGAGGGGCTTCTGTTAGACTATATTGAAAAATTCTGTCAAAAACTCTATGACCTTGCGGAGATTGGAGCAATCCATTATAATTAACTTGTACTTTTAAAATGATTCATACCAATCTTAAAAAGAGAGGATGTTTATTGATTGAAAAAATATTCTAAAATACTGGTTTTTATTCTTTCTGCCGCGATTTTACTGCTGGCAGCAGGATGCCAGCAGGCGGATGTTTTGGCGGAAGTAAACGGGGAAGAGATTACGCGAAAACACCTGGATGAAAGACTGCTCATCTTTACTTTTTTTATGGAGGATTATTCTGAATCGTTGGAAACCGATGAAGATTTTAAGGCCTTTATAGAGTCCAGCCTGCTTAATTCCTTGATACAAGCACGCCTGGTTAATCAGGAGATTGAGAGAATGGGTTTAGTTATAGATGAGGAGGAATCGGAGAAATATTATGAGGAAGAGCTTGAGGAGATTAAATTAGAATTTTTTGCTTCCGAAGAGCAGTTTCAGTCAAGGATGACAGAGCTCAAGCTTTCTGAAAACGTACTAAAAGAAATGATTAGAGAATCTTTCCTGGTAAATCTCTTATATGAACATGTGGTGAGTGATATTTCCGAGCAGGATGCCAGGGATTACTTTGATGCCAACCAAAATATCTTTATAGAGCCCGGCTTTGTCAGGGTTTCTCATATATTGGTTGAGCTGGAGGAAGAGGCAGCGGAAGTCATGGAGCGCCTGGATCAGGGTGAAGAATTTGAAGATATTTCCAAAGATGTCTCCTTGGATGAGTCAATGGATTTCACAATTTATGAGGTGGATCATCATTTTGACCCTACCTTTACAGAGGCTGCCTTTGAAATGGAAGTGGGGACTATAAGTGAACCCGTGGAAACTCCCTTCGGCTGGCATGTAATTAAGCTTCATGAGAAAGAAGAGTCACAAATATACAATTATGAAGATGTAAAAGAGGATGCCAGAGCACTTAAAAAAGAGGAAGTATTTACCAAACATTTTACAGATTTGTTGGAAAGCGCTGAAATCAAAAATTATTTAGAGGACCTTTAAATTTTAAGGCAAAAGTGAATAAAACCTTTCCTTCGGATATATACTAAAACAAGAAGGTTTAATCTGTAATTCAAAGCAGAAAAAGGAGGGAAGGTATTTGAAAGCAACAGGCATCGTAAGACGCATTGATGACCTGGGGAGGGTAGTTATTCCCAAGGAAATCAGAAGAACCTTGCGCATTCGTGAAGGCGACCCGCTGGAAATATTTGTAGACCGCGATGGTGAGGTTATTTTAAAGAAATATTCACCTATCGGTGAATTAGGTGACTTTGCTCAGGAATATGTTGATTCCCTTTACGAAGCCATCGGTCATATTGCCTGTATAGCCGATAGAGATACAATTATTGCTGTGGCTGGTGCACCTAAAAAGGAATTTCTAAATAGGCCTTTGAGTCCAGCCGTGGAGAAGGTTATGGAAAACAGAAAAAGTGTTTCCATCAACGATCCCGCTGAGCACCCCTATTACAAGGAGAGCGAAGAGGAAGGTGTAATAAAGTTTGCTTCAGAAGTAATTGCACCAATAATTGCCGAGGGAGATCCCATAGGAGCAGTTATCCTGGGCAATAAGGAAAAAGATGTAAAGATGGGGGACATGGAATTGAAACTGGCGGAAACCGCTGCCAGTTTTCTGGCTAAGCAAATGGAGCAGTAATTGACGTAACAGAGGATATCTAAAGAAGTAGTAACTTTCGGTTACTACTTTTTTATTATAGTTTTTTTATATTTTTACTGATATAATATCCCTTGACTGCATACTAATAGTATCTGAAATCTATGTACTTATGGCCTCCGTAGGAGAAAGGTGGAGGAAATTTTGCTGGGCAAACAGTCCTTTTTAAAGGGAGCGGTAATTCTTACATTAGCGGGTATCATTTCCAGGTTCATTGGGGCCGTATTTCGAATTGGCCTGGCTGCTTTAATCGGAGATGAAGGAATCGGACTGTACCAGATGGCCTATCCCATTTACAGTGCCCTGCTCATTATTTCTACAGCGGGAGTTCCCATTGCAGTTTCTAAGCTGGTAGCGGAAAACCTGGCGGTCAAAAATTATTATGGTGCTGTCAGGGTTTTTAAAGTAGCTGTCACTGTTTTGGCCGTAACCGGTTTCATCATCAGTGTCAGCTTGTTTTTAGGGGCAGAACTTATTGTGCCGTATATCACTAATGACTCCAGGGCACTGGTTCCCATCTTATTTATCTCACCGGCTATTTTTTTTGTAGCCATTATGTCTGCATTCCGAGGTTTTTTTCAGGGCCAGCAGACCATGCTGCCCACCGCAATATCTCAGATTATTGAGCAGATCACCCGGATGTCCGTTGCTGTATATTTGGCATTGATTTTGCTCCCCAGAGGCTTGGAATATTCAGCTGGAGGGGCAACCTTTGCGGCAGCGGCGGGAGCTGTGGCTGGACTGGCCTTCCTGATGGTGTATTTTCTCAAAAAGAGCCCGGATCTGCTTCAGCGGTCTCAATCCCAGAGAGTAAAAGAATCCCTGGGTTTTTCCCGGGTTTTGTATAGTATTGCCGCAATTTCCATACCCATTACCGTGGGCAACCTGGTGATGCCCCTGATTTCTATCCTGGATTTAAGCATTGTTCCCCAGCGGTTGGAAGCAGCAGGTTTTCTCGACACAAGAGCCACCGCTCTTTATGGGCAGTTGACGGGCATGGCCGGTTCCCTTATTCAAATCCCCACCATCATCACCATAGCTCTGGCGGCAAGCCTGGTACCTTCTATATCCGAAGCCCTGGCCCTAAAAAACCAAAATATAATTCGGCGAAACACCAATCTGGTGATTCGCCTTACCTTAATTTTAGGGCTGCCGGCAGCGGTGGGCCTTTTTATCCTGGCAGAACCCATAATGGTGATGCTGTTCAATAACGCCGAAGCGGCTCTTCCCTTACGAGTAAAGGCCTTCAGCGTAATTTTTATCACACTTTATCAAACCACCACCGCCATTTTGCAGGGGATGGGGAAGACCATACTGCCGGTGAAACACATGCTATTGGGTGCCTTTATCAAGGTCATACTTACCTGGACCCTGACGGCACAACCCTCAATCAATATTCAGGGAGCTGCTTTTGCTACGGTGGTGGGTTTTGCCATATCTTCCCTGCTAAATATTTATAATGTTTGGAAACTGACCCGGCTCAGATTAAATATAAGCCAGGCTATATTTATGCCCATGGCATCAGTAGTTGGGATGGGCGCCATTGTCTATTTTGGGTATATTTATATGAATCAGCTGTTTACGGCCTTTGTTTCACCTTCTTTAAGTAATGCTGCAGCAGCTGTGGCTTCTGTTGCTGTAGGAATGGTCAGTTATGGTATATTTTTATTTATAACGGGGAGTATTACCAGGGAGGACCTTACATTAATCCCCAGGTTGGGCCCCTATCTAATCAGGCTGGCCAATACACTTCATATTTTGAGGGGATAAGGGAGAGTTTTTATGAAAGAAAAAAAAGAAGCAATGGATAAAGTAGAAAGTGGTAAGGGGTTACAAAGCCTTTCCCGACTGGTGGACATGATGTCCAACCTCAGGGGGCCCCAGGGATGCCCTTGGGATAAGAAACAGACCCATAAAACACTCAGGCCTTATCTTTTGGAAGAAGCCTTTGAGGTAATACATGCCATTGATCAGGAAGATATGGATTCCCTTAGAGAAGAACTGGGGGATTTGCTGCTGCAGATTGTCTTTCACAGCCAGTTGGCTGAAGAAAAGGGAGCATTTCATATAGGTGAAGTGATAGAAAAAATAAGTGAAAAAATTATTCGACGTCATCCCCATGTCTTCGGCCAAGAAAGCATTGAAGATGCGGAGGGGGTTTCTCTTAAGTGGTCGGAAATTAAAAGGAAAGAAAAGAATCAAAAGGGCCGATTTTCTGCCCCTGAGGGCCTGCCGGCCCTGAAACGGGCTCAGAAAGTTCAACAGCAGGCAGCCCGTTTTGGTTTTGATTGGGATAGGGTAGAGGGAGCCATTTTTAAAGTAAAAGAAGAACTATTAGAGCTGGAGAACGTATATAATACCGGGGATAGGGATAAAATAGAAGAAGAGGTAGGGGACTTACTCTTCGCAGCAGTCAATGTCTCCCGACTCTTACAGGTAGATGCTGAGCTGTCCACGGGGGCAGCGGTTGACAAATTTTTACGCCGTTTAAACTATATGGAAAGAGAAATAGAAAGAAAAGGAAAAGAATTTGCAGACTATAATTTGGAGCAGCTGGACAAAATATGGGAAAAAGCTAAAAAAGATGGGTTATAAGGTAAAAAAAAACAATACCCATGCAGGAGTTTTAAAAACAATAGCGAATTAGCTTAAATATTACCTTATCATTATGATTGTAAAATAGGAGGGATTTTGGTGAACAAATCTGAACTAATTAGTGTAGTGGCCGAAAAGGCAGGGATGACAAAAAAGGACACCGAAAAAGTGGTTAATGCTGTTTTTGAAAGTGTTACCGATGCTTTAACTAAAGGTGAGAAAGTACAGTTAATCGGTTTTGGAACCTTTGATTTACGTACTCGTAAAGCTCGGGAGGGAAGAAATCCTGCCACTGGGGATGTAATCCAGATACCCCAGGCAACAGTTCCTGTTTTTAAAGCAGGTAAAGCATTAAAAGAAAGCGTCAAATAGGCTACATAGGAAACCTTAATATGTTATGGGCAAAAATTAGGCTCTCCCACCAGAGGCCTAATTTTTTGTTGTTTTTTCACGCCTGCCGGTACTCATTAATGTAAGAATTCTTTCTCATGTTAAATTTTTGAATATTGTTTTGCTTCTTAAGATAATACTATAGGTAAAGGTTGAATTGCTTTATCAAGTTAAATCTTAGGAGGCGGAAATTGTGATTAAAATACCTAAAAACAATAAAAAATATTGGATTGCGGGATCCGTACTGGTAGTGGTTCTGCTGCTGTTAGTGGGCAGTAGATTTTTTGGCCCTGGGGGCCAGGGGCCTACCCCTTTGGAAGAGCAGGCACCGCCGGAGATCCCCCCGGAGATCAGAACCGAAGAAAACCATGAACCTGTTTTAAGTGTATATATTAGCGAAGAAGGAACCGTAAGGGAAATGCAATTTGAAGAATATATAAA
Organism: Syntrophomonadaceae bacterium; assembly: GCA_003560915.1. Classification (GTDB taxonomy): domain Bacteria; phylum Bacillota; class Dethiobacteria; order SKNC01; family SKNC01; genus Contubernalis. Next base: position 10,083 of record PWJM01000039.1, on the reverse strand, counting down.
AGGGGTAGTGGCGGGGGAGATGAAACCTGACTGGCCGGAGAACGCACTGGCTGCCCAGGCCATTATTGCCAGAAGCTTTACCCTGCAAAAAATTGAGGAAGACGGTGGTGTACCACAGAGAAACGCCCAGGCCTCTACTGATATTGAAGAATTCCAGGCCTATGATGCTGATTCCATAACGGAGAATGTGGAAAAAGCCGTGGAAATGACCCGGGGAGAGGTAGCTGTACACCGTGGAGATTTTATCCGGGGATGGTTTCATGCTTTTGCGGGGCCTCAAACTGCACTGGCGGATGAGGGATTAGCCTTTGAAGGAGGAAACCCTCCCTATATCCATGTGGTTAGAAGTCCCGCTGTAGACAGGGTCCCTGATGAGGAGAGGGATTGGGAAGAATCCTTTAGTTTTGAGGAAATAAGAAATGCCGTAAGGCAGGTAACTGGTGAAGATCCGGGAGCCATTACCGAATTTGTAATTGCCCGGAAGGGGCCTTCTGGCAGGGTAACCCTGTTTAAGGCCAATGATATAGAGGTCAAGGCACCTGATTTACGCCTTGCCCTGGGGAGCACTGAAATGCGCTCTACCTATATCAATGACATGGAGGTTACCGGTGACCAGGTTACATTTGAAGGTGTGGGTTTTGGGCACGGGGTAGGTATGTGCCAATGGGGAGCCCGGGCCCATGCTGAGGATGGCCTCTCCCCTGAGGAAATTGTAAGATATTATTATAAAGATGTGGAGATCGTAAAACTTTGGGAGTAACCAAAATTTTTATGCCAGCTGTGGAAATTGCCGGGTGTATGGGAAGCCTACCAGGGTTAATCAAGGGCGTTGGGTACAATTTTAAAAATGGCTGAGCATACTAAAAATGAAAAATATATTTATAATAAGCTGGCGTAAGCCAGCTTATTATAATTTAAATTCTTATAGTTAATCATAATTGTTTTTTGCCTGCATATTTATGAAATTAAAGAAAATATTAGCAGCTACCCAAAAAGGGAGGAGAAGTTGGATGGAGGAAAAAAGAAAAACCGGGAACCAACAGCACAGGCTGGTCATTGATAATCGAGAATATATGGAGATTAACGGAGTAATACATGTGGACAGCTTTGATGATGAGGAAATAATCCTGGAAACGGAGATGGGGCTTCTGGCCATCCGGGGAGAAGAGCTTCATATTAAACATTTGAATCTGGAACAGGGAAACCTGTCTATCGAAGGATTCGTCCTGGAGCTGGCATATTCTGAGGAAAAAGGAGCCAGGGGAATGAGAGGGAAAGGAAAGGGCTTCCTGGAGAGGTTGTTCAGGTAAAGGAGAAACAGGGAAAAACCTATGGAGGTGCCGTCATTGACAGTGGGGAACCAGCTTACTGACCTGATGCTTTTTATTTCCATTGGGTTTGCAGCGGGATTTATATTTGATTTTTATCATATGTTAAAAAGATTTTTCAGGTTAGCTCCCTGGCTTCATATTCTTCTAGATTTTACCCTATGGATATTTATAACCATCATAACTGCTTTTTTTCTGGTACTGGTCAACTGGGGAGAAGTGCGCCTGTACGTTTTTCTGGCCATGGGAGTGGGACTGACCGTTTACTATCTGCTGCTCAGCAGTATTGTAAAAAAGGTATATGGCTTTTTCATGGATAAAATCCTGAGAGTGATTAAATTTATCAAAAGAAGTATACTCAGATTTTTCCGTTTTATATTCAAGCCTTTGGGCAGAATACTGAAGAAATTATTTGGGCCGGGATACCTAAAAATTGTAAAGGGAAAAAAGAAAATTATAGCAATATTGAAGCCTCTTCGTAAAAAAATCAATAAAGTTAAACATAAAAGAAGGATTTTATTAAGGAAATAGAGAAAATATTACTTCGAAGTTCAGGGATTTGCTCAGGAGGATTTTGTAAATGAATAGGACGACCTATCCCCGGGAGAACGCAAAGATTCATTCGAAAATAAAAAAAATTAGATTCAGCAGGGGGATAAAGGCAATCTCTGCTTCTAAGGTTGTCTTTATTATCTTATTTGTTATGGGCATTTATTTTAGCGGCTTGTTCATAAATCAGCAGTTAAAATTAAATAGTTTGGAAGCAAGAGTTAATGTTCTTAAAGAGGAAATAAAATTAGCAGAAAAAGAGAAGGATAATTTGCTAAAAGAAGTGGAACTTCTTCATAATCCTGAATATATTGAAATATTAGCCAGGAAAGAACTAGGCTTAATTAAGTCAGGAGAAGTGCTTTTTAATGTAGATAAAGACCGTTACGTTTTTAAAGAGAAAGAACGGTAGGTCTTTATATAAAATTCACTATTATCCACCCGAGGAGGATTATTTTTAGTATGTCCATTGAAGTTGGCAGCATAGTTGAAGGGATAGTCACGGGCATTACCAATTTTGGGGTTTTTGTTCAGCTGTCCGGAGGAGAAGTAGGCCTGGTTCATATTTCAGAGATCGCCGATACTTATGTGAAAGATATTAACGATTTCTTACAGAAGAAGGACCAGGTAAAGGTAAAAGTGCTTTCTGTGGACCAGGGAGGCAAGATTGGCCTTTCCATTAAGCAGGCGAATCCTGCGGCTGCGCCCCCCCGTAAGCCTGATCGTTTTGAGCGAAAAGAGAGAGGGGAAAGAAGGAAGCCTTCTCCGGTAAAACATGTTAAACCGGGATTTGAAGATAAACTGGCTAAGTTTATGAAAGAAAGTGATGAGAAGCAGCAGGATTTGAAGAAAAACACCGAAAATAAAAGAGGAGGCCGGGGAGGATTTAAACAGGAGATCAATTAAGCCTTCTAATTAACCCTGGCTGCGAAGAGGTAGAATAAAGCCAGTAAAATAATTTATACTGCAGAACTTTATACCGCTCTATTTAAAGTATTCCTGGGGAATACTTTTTTTGTTAAAGGAAAGGGAGGAAAGCTGATGCATTTTGCGGTGATGGATTTAGGGACCAATTCCGTGCGGCTGCTTATTGCCGAAAAAACCTCTCCGGGGATTTACCTTCCCCGCTACAGCAGGGTGGAAATAACCAGGCTGGGAGAGGGAACGGCTCAGGGGGGTGAGCTGAGGCTGGAGGCGGTGGAGCGCACGGTTGAGGCAGTAAAAAGCTACTTGATAGATACAAACGAATATCGGGCGAACATTACAGCAGTAATGGGAACCAGCGCTGTCCGGGAATCCATAAACAAAGAAATTTTGATTTCACGGTTAAAAAAAGAAACGGTAATTGAGCTTAAGGTCCTGTCAGGAACGGAAGAGGCGGAACTAAGTTACCTGGGGGTGGTCAAATCTCTTCCCAAAATAGAAAATCCTTTGGTATTTGACCTGGGCGGCGGCAGCACAGAGCTGGTTTGGCGCCAGGAAGACCGGCTTACTCTAAAAAGTATAAAGGTGGGAGTAGTAAGGCTCACCGAAGCCTTTATCTCTTTAGACCCTCCAGATATAAAGGAGATACGGGCAATTGAGCAGTACACTTTGGAACGTCTGAATCCCCTGAAGAATCAAATTCAGGGGAGATTCAAACAGTTAATTGGTGTAGGGGGCAGCATTACCTCTCTGGCCTCGGTGAAACAGGGGCTGAGGATTTATGATTCCCAAAGGGTACATGGGTTTACTTTGAGCAGGGAGGATGTTGCCCAACTGTTAGGCCGCCTGGCTTTCCTGAAGGAAGGGGACAGAAAAAAAATACCGGGGCTGCAGCCCCAAAGGGCTGATGTGATTGTTGCCGGTACAGTAATTATTTTAACCCTTATGAAAAACTTTCATTTTGACCGGGTTACGGTCAGTGAAGGGGACCTTCTTTTAGGTGCATTATATAAGTTTAATTCAGCATAAGTTTGACGCCCAGGGAAAGGAATATGATCCCCAAACCCTTGGTCCAGCTGAAGCATATCTTATCCAGGCCGAACAGTCCAAAGTGGTCTATGAGTAACGCCGTTACAATTTGACCGGTGATGATTATGGTAGTGGCTATGGCTACCCCTAATCGGGAAATGCTGAAGACCACGCTGTACACAATAATGACTCCAAAGATCCCCCCGATAAAAGCATACCAGGGAGCCCGGGGGATATTTGCGAAACTGCCGGTGCCAAATTTAAATACGAACAGGCCCAGGGCTACTACCAGTGTACCTACGATATGCACGATAAAAGTAGTTTCTAAAACCCCGATAAATTTACCCAATACTGTATTAAGGGCCCCCTGAACGGCCATGGATATACCAGAAACCAGTGCAACGATCATGGCAATTATTTTAAAAGTCAATGGACCTTCCCCTTTCATTATTCCTGGTCTCCCAGTATTCTTTTCATCGGCCAGATAGGCCATTCTTTTTAAGCTGTTTGTGAAGTAAATAATGAAGTCTTGTGCTGAAAGAGCTTACAAGGTTTATTTTAAACAAAAATAATTGGAAATATACCGGACATCCCGCATAGAAATAGTAGTAGACAACCCTGGCAGCATTCTTCATAGAGGAAAACCAGGGAGAAGTGTGGGGATGTTTTTTTGCAAAAAGAAAAGACTATTCTGCTGGTGGGCAGGCCTAATGTGGGGAAAAGCGTAATTTTTAACCGGATTACCGATTCCTATGCGGTGGTTTCCAATTACCCCGGAACTACTGTGGATATAAGTACTGGCAAATTTATATATAATCAAAAGCTTTACAGTGTAAAGGATACCCCTGGAGTATACAGCTTGACTCCTTTTTCCGAGGAGGAAAAAGTAACCGCTTCCCTTTTGAAAGAAAAGGAAGTTGCTCTGGTGGTGCAGGTAGTGGAGGCAAAAAATTTAGATAAAATGCTTTCCCTGACCTTTCAACTGATGGACACTGGACACCCTCTAATTCTAGTAGTTAATATGTTGGACGAGGCCAAAGAGGCGGGATTGTTCCTGGATCTAAAAAAGTTAGAGGAAAAACTTAAAATTCCAGTGGTAGGCACAGTTTCTATCCGGGGTCAGGGCATAGATCGGCTGAAGAGAATCATGGAAAGCCAACTGGGCCCAAAAAAGAAGAGTCGAACAAAACATTACCTGAGGCCCTACCCCGGAGAATTGGAAAGACAAAGGGCAGCCAGAGAAGTCGTTAAAGATATCTTAATATCTCCCCAAAAAGCGGAGGTTTCCTTTCGTTTTAAGCTCAGTTTGTTGACCATGCATCCCTTGTGGGGCCTTTTTTCCCTGGGACTGATCTTATATTACGGTCTGTACAAATTTGTGGGAGTTTTTGGGGCCGGGTTCATGGTGGATTTAATGGACGGTTATGTTTATCAGGAAATGATTATGCCCCTGCTTTTAAGGTGGGGCCAGGGAATTCCTTTTCCCTGGTTAAATCAGCTTCTTTTTGCGGATTACGGACTGTTTAACCTGGGGATGCGCTACAGCATGGCGGTGGTTCTGCCCATTGTGACCTCTTTTTTTCTTTTCTTCTCAATCATTGAAGATTCAGGGTACCTTCCCAGGCTGGCCATGCTTCTGGACAGACTTTTTAAAGCATTTGGACTTAACGGCCGTTCCGTTATTCCTTTAATTTTAGGACTGGGCTGCGGGACTATGGCGGTTATGTCCACCAGAACCCTGGAGACCAAAAGAGAAAGGTTTATTGCGGTATTACTGTTGGCCCTGGGCATTCCCTGTTCTGCTCAGCTGGGTTTAATACTGTCCATTCTGGCTGGACAGTCCCGGGCTTTAGCAATATGGGGCCTTAGTCTTTTACTTATCCTGTCCGCTGCTGGGTTTTTATTGAATAAAATACTTCCGGGGAAAAATCCCGATTTCTATATGGAAATTCCTCCCCTGCGTTTACCTCATCTTAAGGCGCTGCTTAAGAAAACTTCTGCCCGGATCAAATGGTATATGAAAGAAGTGGTCCCCCTTTTTTTACTGGTGAGTATAATTATGTGGGGAGGGAATATGTCAGGAGTGTTAGACAGGGTAATTCTATTCCTTCATCCCCTGTTGGGGGCCATGAGCCTGCCCGGGGAACTGGCACCGGTTTTTATTCTGGGTTTTTTTAGGAGGGATTATGGGGCGGCGGGGCTTTATGACCTGGTAAAGGCAGGCCTCTTAACCGGCCCTCAGCTGGTGGTAGCCTCTCTCACCCTGTCTTTATTTCTACCTTGTATCGCCCAGTTTATTATGGTGGTAAAAGAACAGGGCCTGGGCAGGGGCACGGCCATACTTATCATTGTTATATTTACAGCATTCAGTGCAGGATATATAGTAAGCCGGATTCTAACTATAGTCCCTTTACTCTAAACCTCCTTATTGCTAAACCCAGGGCTTTACAGCGCCTTTTGGTAAGTTGGCATAGAGTTTTATGCCTTAGCGCAGCGAAAGGAATGGATATCACTATGAAAAAAATAAGAGGTACAGTTAAACTCACAGATTTAAAAAAGGGCTCTAAAGGAATAGTAAGTGGAATCCGGTCAGACCGGGATAAAAACCGTAAGCTTTTAACTCTGGGGATCCTTCCCGGAGAAGAAATTATCCTGGTGCAGAAGTACCCGGTTCTTCTGTTAAAGTTGGGATATTCCTTTGTGGCCATCGATGAAAACCTGGGGAAAAATATTAAGGTGATACCCCTGAATAATAGCCCGTACCATGAAAAGGAATGAATTTGTCGAAAAAAAAATATGCCCATCCTCCCCGGTATGACAATATTTTTGGAAGACTTGGTTTATAATGGTAGGAAATAATGAGAGGAGGAGGCGCTGTTATGAAATATAAAGGTGGAGCAATACAGACCTATCCAAAGTCATACAGCCCGGAAGCAAACCAGAGAATAAAATATTTCAACACCAGTGAAATCATAGCCAATATGGGACAGGCTCTCCTCAGGGGCAGAGTTTTTCTATGTCTGGTTGGATTTCTTTTAGGCAGGGCAGTCCTCTTAGGGGAGCTGGCGCCCTTCGGTCTGGCATACTGGGCAGTAGTCTTTACCATTACCCCGTACCGAAGCCTGTATGTTGCCCTGAGCATAATTGCAGGCAGCCTTACCTACTCCCTGGGTTGGTATCCCTTAAATCTGACCCTGGGAATACTGGCCTTTACCCTGATCAGTCATTTATTTAAACGAAGCCGGGTTGATATCCCAGGGTGGGTGATTTTATCGGCTTCTATGATTCTGGCCTTTTTGCCCCAGTACATAATGAATTACTATTTTCTATACGATGCCGTTCTTTTTGGTTTTGAAATTGTGCTGGCTCTTTTAGCCTGGTCAATCTTCTTTGTGGTAGTCCCTTTTTTAAAAAAGGGTTTGCCCCCGAGAAACCTGACCTTTGAAGAGGGCATCAGTTTGATGCTGACCAGCGTGATTATAATTACCGGAATTGGTCAAGGCACCCTGGGTTTTATTAATTTTCAGAGCCTGATCAGCAAATTTATTATCGTTTCCTTCGGGTTTTTAGGGGGCGGAGGGCTGGGAGCCGCAGCCGGTGCTGTGCTGGGATTCATAAGAATCCTGGAGGGGGGGGAGCAGCTGGTTGCTCTGATGGGTATATTCACTTTAGCCGGACTGCTGGCCGGAACCTTCCGGGAGCTGGGGAAGCTGGGTTCTGCTACCGGATATCTGGTAGGTTCTCTGCTTTTAAGTTTTTATTTTTTTGACTTTGCCGGTTTAACCCCGGTTTTATTAGAAGACGCCCTGGTTCTGCTGATTTTCATGCTGATCCCCAAAAGCATGTTTTCCAGGCTTACCTTAATGCACGGCAGGCTCAAAAGACAGCAGAACATACATAAGGGAGAAGATAAAAACAGGGCTTTAGAGGAGGAAAAGGTCAGGAATACCAGTCTCAACAGAGTTAGAGACCTGGGTAAAATTTTTGAAGAAATAGCGGCTACTCTGGATTACAGCGAAGAGGAGGAGACAGCTGCGGAAAACGGCCTATCTTTTCTGGCAGATCGAATTGCCGTCAAAGTATGTAATTCCTGCAGCCATTATGACCGATGCTGGAAAAAAGATGTTCACAAAACAAAGAAGAGCATGCAGGAACTGCAGGAGCTTCTGGAAAAAAACGGTAAGGTTACGGTTCGCCAGCTTCCTGTAAACCTTTACAAAAACTGCAGCAAAAGAAAAATTCTGATTCAGTCCGCCAACAATCTATGGGAGGTTTATCGGGTAAATAATGCCTGGCAGCAGAAGGTAAAGGGCAGTCAGGAAATAGTTAGCGCCCAACTGCAGGGGATGTCGGAAGTAATAAAAGAGCTTTCCGGAAAAATAAATACGGAAGAAAAGCCTGAGCCCCGGAACAATAAGCCTAGAGCCTATACTACTGAACTGGGGGTAGCCCAGATGGCCAGGGCCAATGAAGATGTTTCAGGAGACTCCTTCAGCTTTTTTCAGTTAAAAGAAGGAAAGCAGGTGGTGATCGTAAGCGACGGAATGGGTTGTGGTGAAAAGGCTCAAAAAGAAAGTCAGGTCACCACAAGTTTGCTGGAAAAGCTATTACAGCTGGGATTGGAGAGGGAGCTGGTGACTCGGACCGTTAACCAACTGCTGCAGCTCAGGTCCAAAGAGACTTTTTCTACGGTGGATATGATGCTTCTGGATTTAAAAAAAGGAGAAGGGGAATTTGTAAAGATTGGGGCATGTCCCAGTTATATCAAGAGGGGAGAGACCGTTCGGGAAATCACCGGGGCCTCATTACCTATGGGCATTGTCTCAGCTATGGAGCCTTCGGTAGCCCAGGAAAAACTCCTTCATGATGACTTTGTTATTTTTATAACCGATGGGTTTACAGAGCTCCGGGGCGGTAAAGTGAAGGACAGCTGGTTGAAGGAAACCATCAAGGAGTTAAAGCCCGCCCACCCTCAAATTATGGCTGATCATCTGCTGGAGGAAGCCTATCAACAGTCAGAAGGAAAAACAAGGGATGACTTTACCGTGGTGGTCTGCCGGGTAATACGGCTGAATAATAGAGCCAGCCAGCCTGCTTGATTTAAGCACTGCTGCAGTAAAAATCGCAGGTTTCAGAAGTGAATTTTTAAAAAGCATCCCTATTAACGGGGTTATCAAAAAAAAGAGGAGCCGTAGGCTTAAAACCAACGGTTCCTTTTCTTTTTTCTTTTTCATATCTCTTACGGGCTTCACAAATCCCTCATGGCATGAGTAGTTACAAAAATTAATACAAAGCAGGATTCCGGGGTATGAATATGAATAGTTTTCTTTTATAATGAAAATATGCTAAAAAGCTTATTCTATGGATAAACTTTCTTTTATAGGATTTTTCAGGCGGAGGGGGCGAAAGCCTTTTTGGAATTTATGAGAAATAAAGTGATGAATCTTTTAATGAACCATAATCTTTTGGAAAAAGGGGACAGGGTCCTGGTGGCAGTTTCCGGCGGCCCTGATTCTGTTTGCATGCTCCATGTTTTAAAGGAATTATCCGTACCTTTGGAACTGCAGCTGTTTGTATTCCATTTGGACCACCGGGTCAGAGGAGAAAGTTCCCTGGAAGATGCCCGGTTTGTTAAGGAGCTGGCAGCAGGGATGGGAATTCCGTCATTTATACTATCCTTTGATGTCCCCAGATACCGCAGAATTTTCGGAATGTCCCTCCAGGAGGCGGCCCGCAAAGTCAGGCTGAGGCTTCTGGCCAGGACGGCAGAAAAAATCAAGGCTGCAAAGATTGCCCTGGGGCATAATTCCGATGATCAGGTGGAAACAATATTGATGAGAATTATAAGGGGTTCTGGCCCGGAAGGGTTAACAGGGATGTCTATGATCAACAAATTACCGGTTCCAGGAGCAAAGAAGGCCTTATTAATTAGGCCGCTGCTGGAAATATCCCGAGAGGAAATTGAAAGGTACTGCCGAGAAAACAAGCTGACTTACCGCAAAGATTCCAGCAATTTAAAGACGGTATACCGTCGAAATAAAATTCGCCTGGAACTGATACCCTATCTGGAGGAGCAGTATAATCCCCGGATCAAAGAGGCCCTTCTGAACATGTCCCGGACTTTAAACAGAGAAAACGTTTTCATGGAGGAGCAGGCTCATTTAGCTTTTCCCCAGCTGCTGTTGGAGGAAAGTATAGGCAGGGTTATTCTCAGGAGTTCCCCAATGATAAAGCTGCATCCCGCTCTGCAGGT
>PWJM01000099.1 GCA_003560915.1 Syntrophomonadaceae bacterium | reverse complement strand
GCCTACAGCGCTTGTTTTAGAGCGGAGGCCGGAGCCCACGGTCGGGATACCCGGGGGTTAATTAGACAGCACCAGTTTAACAAGGTGGAACTGGTTAAATTTGTCCACCCTGAATCATCGGAAGAAGAACTGGAAAAGCTGGTCAGGGATGCGGAAAAGGTACTGCAGCTGCTGCAGCTTCCCTATCGGGTGGTTGATATGTGCACAGGGGATTTGGGTTTTGCGGCGGCAAAAAAATATGATTTGGAGGTCTGGATGCCGGCATACGATACTTACCGGGAAATTTCTTCCTGCAGTAACTTCCGGGATTTCCAGGCCAGGCGGGCCAATATTCGATTTCGCCCGGGCCCCAAGGCCAAGGCACAGTACGTACATACACTGAATGGTTCGGGAGTAGCAGTAGGGCGCACTACGGCGGCCATCCTGGAAAATTATCAAGAAGAGGATGGGAGCATCAGAATACCCGAAGTACTGCTTCCTTATTTTCCCCGTCTAGAGGAGGGAAAGATTTATCCCAAAAAAAGGGCGTAAAACGAAGAGAGCTCCAGTGTTTTGATTTAAACAGGCCCATGAAATGGTATGGAGAGTGAACAGGTTTTGCAGGGCAAAAGTGATACCGGAGGAGAAAAGGATGTCTCAAAGAAGAAATCGTGTAGGGAAAAAGATAATTTTTATTTTATTATTTACCCTGGCTTTTTTAAGCCTTCTACCCTATGTTATTCCCTTTGGAACCCCGGAGCATCAGGTATCTGCCGAAGAAATTGCGTATGAAAACAGCAGTTTTTTTCTGGTTGACGGGGTGAATATTCATTACCGGCTGTGGGAGCCAGAGCAGGAACCCCGGGGAAATGTGCTGCTGGTTCACGGTCTGGGGGGCTCAACTTTCAGCTGGCGGCACAATGTTCAGCCGCTGGTAGGCGAGGGATACCGGGTAATGGCGGTGGACCTGCCGGGCTTCGGTTTGAGCGATAGAGGGCCGGGAACAGCGGACTCTGAGAAGTGGATAGGACAGCTTTTTTCTTTAACAGCTTACAAAGAAGAGGACAGTATGTGGCACCTGGTGGGCCATTCCATGGGGGGTGGGGTGGTTACCGCCATGTCTTTGGAGAAGCCTGAAAAAGCCAGCTCCCTGGCGCTGGTTTGTGGTGCTGTATATCCGCCTCCTTTTCCTCGGCCTTTCATGGGCTTGATGCAGCTTCCACCCATACAAAGGTGGGTTGGTCTGCTGGTAAGCAGGGGCCTTACAACACCAGACCGGGTGGCTGACCTTCTTGTTTCAGCTTACGGCCGGCCCCCTACCCCGGAAGAAGTAGATGGTTATTATCTCCCGTTAACTGTCGAAGGAACCGAGGTAACCATGATGGAGTTGAACACGGGAGCAACCTTGAATATGGCTTTTACTCTGGCTGAACGATTGGATCAGGTGAAAACCAGGGCAATCTGTATCTGGGGAGAAAATGATACATGGGTCCCTCTGGCCCAGGGGGAAAGGCTGGCTGGGGACCTGCCCTGGTCGGAGCTGGTGGTTATTCCTGAGGCCGCACACTGTCCCATGGAAACCCATGCTCTGGAATTTAACGAAATCCTTTTGGATTTTTTGCAGAAAAATTCTTAATTAGAGGACAAGCTATATAAAAACGTTCCTGTCATAGAGGCAGGAGCGTTTTTTTGGGTTAAAAAAACTCAATAAAATATATTAACAAATCTTTATTAGACAAACTATTCTGGGTCTAATAACATTAAGGAAAGGTTGGAGTTTAGGTTTTTGAATTAAAAGGAGGTTTTGTCTATGAATAAGACTTTTCCTGCTGATGGAAAGGGTCAAAATGTCCACTCAGCCCCCGGGCATAAAAAGAGGGCGGAGAGTGAGGTTCACCATGGTCAGCCGGAGCATAAAATACAAATAAAGCAGGAACAACATACCGGCCAGGAGGAGCACACAGGCCATGAGGAACATACCGACCATGAAGAAAACACGCAGGGGAAGCATAACGGCCACCAGGAGGAAAGCTCTGGCCATGGGGAACACACAGGCCATGAGGAACATACCGACCATGAAGGACATGCTTCCCATTCACCAGAGATGTTCCGGAAGCGTTTCTGGGTCACGCTGCTTCTTACCATTCCTGTTCTTATATACAGCCATCATATACAGATGTGGTTGAGGTTTTCTCCACCAAATTTCCCCGGATCAACTTATGTGCCTTTTATTCTGGGTACAGTCATATTTTTTTATGGAGGTTCCGTATTTTTAAAAGGGGGATGGGATGAATTGAAATCCCGCCAGCCGGGGATGATGACCCTGATCAGTTTGGCTATCACCGTGGCTTTTACTTACAGTTTGTTGGTTACTTTTGGCCTGCCGGGAGAAGAGCTTTACTGGGAGTTGGCTACACTGGTGGCGGTCATGCTTTTAGGTCACTGGGTAGAAATGAATGCGGTTCAAGGGGCACAGGGGGCTTTGAAAGAAATCGCAAAACTATTACCGGATACTGCCTGGCTGATAAAGGATTCCGGGGAAGAAGAAGTTCCGGTATCGAACCTCAGGCAGGGAGACCTGATCTTAATTCGGCCTGGTGCGCAGGTTCCGGCAGACGGAAAGGTGGTTCAGGGGGAAACCCGGGTAAATGAAGCCCTGCTGACCGGAGAATCCAGTCCCATAAATAAAAAACCTGGAGATCGGGTCATCGCAGGGTCAGTAAACCAGGGAGGTTCTCTTAGAATTAAAGTAGAAAAAATTGGGGGAGAAACAGTTTTGGCCGGCATTATGCGTCTGGTGGAACAGGCTCAGTCCTCCCGTTCCCGGGCTCAGTTTCTGGCGGACAGGGCTGCTTTTTGGCTGGTAATTATAGCCCTGGCTGCAGCAGGAATAACTGCTCTGGCCTGGGGCATGACTCCTGTAGGAGGGGCTTTTGTGATGGAAAGGGTGGTAACAGTCCTGGTAGCTGCCTGCCCCCATGCTTTAGGGCTGGCCATTCCCCTGGTTATCGCCATATCCACTTTCCTTTCAGCGAAAAACGGCCTGTTGGTAAAAGACCGGTTGGCATTGGAAGAGGCCCGCAACCTGAACTGTGTTGTATTTGACAAAACAGGAACCCTTACCAGGGGAGAACAGGGAGTGGCGGGCATTTATCCTGCGGAAGGATACAGCGAAGACCGTTTGATAGAGCTGGCTGCTGCGGCAGAAGCAGATTCAGAACACATGATATCTCGGGGAATCCTGAAGTCTGCTCAGGAAAGGGGAGTTAACGTATCCAAAGCATCTCATTTCCAAGCCCTGGCGGGCAGAGGGGTTAAGGCCCATTTAAATGGGCAGGATATATATGTTGGGGGGCCTAACCTTTTGGATTTCCTGGATATTAAGGTTGAATCCAAATGGCAAAATATAGTAGATGAAGCCAACAGGTCCGGTCAGAGTATGGTCTTTGTAGTGGTAGAGAATAAAATTTCCGGAGTTATTGTTATAGCAGATGTGATCCGGGAGGAATCTAAAGAGGCAGTTATGGTCCTTCAAAAGAGAGGGATTGAGGTGGTTATGCTGACGGGGGACAGTCATGCTGTTGCTCAAAAAGTTTCAGAAAAACTTGGCATCCAGCGCTTTTTTGCCGGGGTGCTTCCCCAGCATAAAGCTTCTAAAATAGAACAGCTGCGGCAGGAAGGTTATAAAGTAGCCATGGTAGGAGACGGCATCAATGATGCTCCGGCTCTGGCGGTGGCAGATGTTGGGGTGGCCATTGGGGCAGGGACCGATGTAGCCGTGGAATCAGCAGGTATTGTGCTGGTAAAAAATGATCCCCGGGACATTGTGAAACTAATCAACCTTTCCTTGGCCACATATCGGAAGATGGTTCAAAACCTTGTTTGGGCAGCCGGGTATAATGTGGCAATTATACCCCTGGCAGCCGGTGTTTTAGCACCTGTGGGCTTTATCCTTCCTATGGCCGTAGGGGCTGTGGTTATGTCCGCCAGCACGGTTATTGTAGCTTTAAACGCACAGCTTCTGAGACGTCTGGATTTAACTCAGATGAATTAATATTAGGGCAATATCCAGGCCCTTTTAGAAGAAGCTTTTATTTATCAAAAAGGCTAGTAAAGATAACAATTTGTTAAGATTGGGGTGATAATTATTAAAAACATCGGCAGGCAGTTTATGGAAAAGACCAAATATCAATACCTGAGTGTATCCGACCAGGGTCTGGGGTTCAAACAGCCTCCCCTGGAAAAAGAATTTGATGAAAACCAGAAATTTATCCCTCTACCGAATCCCCGGGAAGTAGAAGTAAAGGAAATCAGCTTACGGAAAGCGATAGAAAATCGAGTAAGCAGGCGCAGCTTTTTCCCGGAGCCTATGACCCTGGAAGAGCTATCCTTCCTGCTTTGGTGCACCCAAGGTGTAAAGAAAATAGCTCCGGATACCGCAACGTTCCGGACAGTACCCTCTGCTGGAGCCAGGCATGCTTTTGAAACATATT
>PWJM01000016.1 GCA_003560915.1 Syntrophomonadaceae bacterium | reverse complement strand
TGGAAGTAAAAACCGGGCAGCCTCATACCGCCCATACATCCAACCCGGTGCCTTTTTACCTGATTGGGGGAAATCATAGCGTCAAATTGAAAGAAGAAGGGATACTGGCAGATATAGCGCCTACTATTTTGGAGATACTACATATAGAAAAGCCCCGGGAAATGACCGGGGAGAGTCTCATTATTAAAAAGAATACTGTAGTATAACTTTTTTACAATAATTATCTATTACAGGAGGGAATTAAATGACCAGGATTATAGGAATCGAGGCAAGGGAGATACTGGACTCCCGGGGTAATCCCACGGTTGAAGTGGATGTTTACCTGGCCAGCGGAGCTTTCGGAAGGGCGGCAGTCCCCTCAGGGGCTTCTACCGGAAAATTTGAAGCGGTGGAACTGAGGGATGGAGACAAGCAGCGTTACCAGGGAAAGGGTGTTTTAAAGGCTGTTGAAAATGTTTTTAATATTATCGCCCCTGAATTACAAGGAAAAGATGCCCTGGACCAGAATAATATTGACCAGTTGTTAATAGATTTAGATGGGACCCCTAATAAAAAGAACCTGGGGGCAAATGCCATTTTAGGTGTTTCCATGGCCGTGGCCAAAGCGGCGGCAGAAGCTTTGGGCGTCCCTCTGTACCGCTATCTGGGAGGAGTAAATACCAGCATTCTTCCGGTGCCCATGTTTAACATTTTAAATGGTGGGCAGCACGCGGACAATAATATGGACATCCAGGAGTTTATGGTTCTTCCCACAGGTGCTCCCAGCTTTAGGGAAGCCCTGCGCATGGGCACGGAAGTTTATCATCATTTAAAAACTGCTTTGAATCAGGAGGGCTTAAGCACTTCAGTAGGGGACGAAGGGGGTTTTGCCCCAAACCTCTCCTCCAATGAAGCTGCGCTGGAGGTAATCCTTAAAGCTATCGAATCTGCAGGATATAAGCCCGGCCATGATTTTCACCTGGCCTTAGATGTGGCTGCCAGTGAAATCTACCGGGATGGAACGTATCATCTGGAAGGGGAGGGTCTGGAGAAAACCTCTGAAGAAATGGTAGATTACTACCTGTATTTATTAAAACATTATCCCATTATTTCTATAGAGGATGGTTTAGACGAAGAGGACTGGGAGGGTTGGAAGCTTTTAACCGACAGGGCCGGCAATCAGCTTCAAATTGTGGGGGATGATCTGTTTGTAACCAATCCGGAAAAGCTGTCCCAGGGGATCTCCCGTCGAGTAGGCAATTCAATTTTAATAAAACTAAATCAAATTGGGACGGTAACGGAAACTCTGGATACCATTGATTTGGCCAAACGCAATGGATATACCTGGGTGATTTCCCATCGTTCGGGAGAGACCGAAGATGACATCATTGCAGACCTGGCCGTAGCCACCGGAGCCGGGCAGATTAAAACAGGGGCCCCTTCCCGTTCAGAACGTTTGGCAAAATATAACCGCTTATTAAGAATTGAAGAGGAATTAGGCCAGACAGGGATCTATTCAGGAAAGGCAGAATTTAAAAAATTCGGATTGAAATAACTGTTCTAAGCGGCAGTAATGAAAGTTACAATTCCATTCTTTATGAGTTTATCTTTTCTGATGTTGTTTTTAGATATGACAAATAATGTTAAGATAATAATTAAACAGGTTTAGAAAATTTAAAAAAATCTGGACAAAGTAACAAAAAAAGAAGGAATTTTTATCGTACCTTGCGAATTATAAACTATGTTCCCTATATATTTGGCATCCTTATATATTCATATATTAAGGTTTTTAAAATATAGGGTTCCCGGGGATTTCCCGGGGTAAAAATGTTTATGGAGACTGGCTTACAGTCAGCTCTATTCACCTTATATCACCGGCGCCTTAGGGAGCCCCGGGACGGCTGTTGGCATTACCGGTTCCGGAAAACCTCCTGCTGTGCAGGGGGAGTTAACGTGTACCACAGAGTTAATAATTTTAAGGAGGTGATTTGTTGGAAATTGCTTTAACTATTCTATACCTAATAATTTCTGTAGGATTAATTGCAGCCGTCCTCCTGCAGTCGGGAAATCAGGGAGGGCTATCTGGAGCTATTTCTGGAGGCAGCGGCCAAGCTCTGTGGGGTAAGAAGAAAAGCAAAGAAGAACTGCTTGGAAAAATTACCGCTTATTTAGCTGCAATTTTTATGATTTTTTCGATTATTATTGCTATTTTCCATGCGTAACGTACATCACATTTTGAAGGAGGAGGAGAATAATTATGGATATTGAGAGCTACATAATCCTAGCGCCCATAGCTGGAGTAATAGGACTATTGTTTGCTATGTATCTATTTGCCAAAGTCAGCAAAGCTGATCCTGGCAATGAGAAAATGGTTGAGCTGTCAGACGCCATTCATGAAGGTGCCATGGCATTCTTAAACCGTGAATACCGCAGCCTGGCTGTTTTTGTAGTAATTTTGGTAGTTGTGCTGGGGATTTTTATTGACTGGGGAACTTCCATATCATTCCTGGTGGGAGCACTTGCTTCTGCTACTGCCGGATATATTGGAATGAAGATTGCTACCAAAGCCAACACCAGAACTACCCAGGCCGCCCGGACCGGGATCAACGAAGCCCTGGTAGTTGCTTTTTCCGGCGGAACCGTTATGGGCCTTTCCGTGGTTGGACTTGGACTTTTGGGACTGAGTGTTTTATACCTGATTTTCCCAGACCCAGAAATTATTAACGGATATGCTCTGGGCGCCAGCTCCATCGCTCTCTTCGCCCGTGTGGGGGGCGGTATCTACACCAAAGCCGCCGACGTGGGTGCTGACTTAGTGGGTAAAATTGAAGCGGGAATTCCTGAGGATGACCCCCGGAACCCTGCCACTATCGCTGACAACGTAGGGGACAACGTGGGGGACGTAGCCGGAATGGGCGCCGACCTCTTTGAATCCTATGTAGGCTCAATCATTGCTGCTTTAACCCTGGGTATTTTAGCTTATGGGATTAATGGGGTTGTACTGCCCCTGATGGTTGCTGCTACCGGAGTTCTCTCCGCTATTATCGGATTTTTCTTTGTCCGTGTTAAAGAGGGCACCCGCTTAAGTGCAGCCCTGGAACGGGGAACTTATGTAAGTGCGGTGATTGTTGTGATTGCTACCTTCTTCCTGTCCAGATCCATACTGGGCCCCGAAGATGGAATGGGTGTATTTATTGCCGTAATAGCCGGTCTTCTGGCAGGTATCCTTATCGGCCGGATTACCGAATACTTTACCTCTGACCACTATCCTCCCGTTAAAGCAATTGCTGAAGCCTCCAAAACCGGCCCTGCAACCAACATCATCGCCGGCCTGGCTGTAGGTATGAAGTCTACCGCCCTTCCCATTATTGTGATTGTGGCTGCTATTCAGATTGCCTTTTGGGCTGCCGGCCTGTATGGGATTGCTATTTCCGCTGTAGGCATGCTGGCCACCGCCGGTATGGTTATTGCCGTTGACGCTTATGGCCCTATCGCTGACAACGCCGGTGGTATTTCCGAAATGTCAGAATTAGGCCCCGAAGTCCGTAAGATTACCGACCAGCTGGACTCCTTAGGAAACACCACCGCTGCTATCGGTAAAGGTTTTGCCATTGGTTCCGCTGCCCTGACTT
Organism: Syntrophomonadaceae bacterium; assembly: GCA_003560915.1. Lineage (GTDB taxonomy): Bacteria > Bacillota > Dethiobacteria > SKNC01 > SKNC01 > Contubernalis. The sequence continues at coordinate 878 of PWJM01000016.1, read as the reverse complement.
CACTGGCCTTGTTCTCGGCCTTTACTCAGGCCGCCAACCTGGATGTTATTAACCTCACCAGTGCCGAAGTAATCGGCGGTTTGTTAATTGGTGGATTGATGGTGTTCTTGTTCTCCGCTATGACCATGGAAGCCGTTGGAAAAGCTGCTTTCATGATGATTGAAGAAGTGCGGCGCCAGTTCCGGGAAAATCCTGGAATTATGGATTACACAGTCAAGCCCGACCATGCAAAATGTGTTGATATCAGCACCGGAGCCGCTTTGAAAGAGATGATTCTTCCCGGCCTGATGGCTGTTGTCGTTCCCCTATTTGTCGGCTTTATCTTTGGGGCCGAGGCTCTGGGTGGACTGCTTGCCGGTGTTCTGGTAACCGGTGTATGTATGGCCATCAACATGGCTAACGCCGGTGGCGCCTGGGATAACGCCAAGAAGTACATTGAAGGTGGAGCCCACGGCGGTAAAGGAACAGAAGTTCACGCTGCAGCCGTTGTTGGTGACACCGTAGGTGACCCCTTCAAGGACACCTCCGGACCTTCACTGAACATTCTGCTCAAGCTGGTAAGTATCGTAGCCTTAGTATTTGCACCACTGTTCTAAACACACAGATTATAAAAAAGGCAGGCAAATAAATTTGCCTGCCTTTTTACTTGTACTGGTGCTGTCCATTATTAAGAATTTTTTAGCTTTTCAGCTATTGTATATCTTAAATACTTTCAGTTTTCACTATTTTTCTATATAATGGAGAAGGGCTGGTATTAGTGTTCTTAACTGAGGATTTAACATTATAATCAAGAAAAAAGAAGGTTGCCGAATGCTCGGCATAGCCTGAATGACACGGAGAACCGTTGGGCGAACGGGGATAGCTCTTGGTAAACATAT